>JAAZAA010000059.1 GCA_012514535.1 Myxococcales bacterium
CCTGCCCGATGGTCCTGCCCGATGGTCCTGCGCAATGGTCCTGGTCCAGAACGGGACCCGGCCTGCTGGCACGCCCTCCCACGGCCGTTGCAAGAGGAAGAAGGGTGAAGCGTAGCCCCCAAGGAGAGAGCGAGCGCAAGACGACCACGCAGAGAAAACGCGCGAAAAGAGGGCCAGGAGTCTCGTGCGGGCCTCCGGCCCTGATTCGAGCCGCGCCGAACCGGGCTCAGTTCAGGTCTTCGGGAGCCACTTCGGGCGTCTGCAGCGGGCGCGCGATGAAGACCCAGCGCTCCCGCCCGTCGATCCCCATCACCTTCACGTGTTCGTCCGGCAGCGCCAACAAAGTCAGGGAGGGACTCTCCCCGAGATCCATGGACACCAGGTCCATCGAGTGGAGCAGCTGGAGCGCCCCCACGAAGTGCGACGGCGGGGCCGGGATGCGATTCACCAGCTCCTGCATCGAGAGCGTCCCGCTCTCGAGCAACTCATCGACGATGGCTTGGCCCACGAGGTACACTCTGCGTCGACGGGGCTCCAGGTTCGTCCACACCTCCGGCGGCAACCTGAGGGGCGGCGACGACGTGCTGGGCTGTTCGGGTGCGCGTGTGTGACCCATGATGGCCTCCGTACCGACGATGTCGGCTCTGGTGGGCGAGCCCGGCGCACGCGGCTTTGCCGCGCCGCGCCGAACCACACCCCATCCCTTCGGCTCCATGTTCAGCCTAACCCTCCAGCCCACTCGGGCAACGTCGGGCGTGGCGCCGACTGGTCATCGGGTCCGAGAAAACCGGGCGTTCTTCCGTGCTTTCGGGCCTGTGTTGCAGCGTCTTTTTTTGGGCAATCGCCTGTACGATTCCGCCGAGCGTGCTCCCGGCGGGCTCCGGGCGCGTGACCTGACGAACGCTCATGCTACACCCGGGGGGCTTGTCTTGGTCTAGCGCGCACCTCCCCGCTCCGGGCGAAGCTCCCCGCCTGCCCTCGCCAGCGCATCGCGAGCGAACCGCGTCTGGTGTCGCGCGGGACGAATGTCTCGTCCATGGCGGCGCCCCTCGGGCAGCCGCCCCGGCGTCGAGCGCACTACGGAGCCTCCTCACGCGCTGCGCCTCGAGCCTCCTGAGTGTCATCACCGTGGCACAGCTCGCCTGCGCCCCGGTGAACGACCGCGCCCACGAGCGCTCGGAGGGACATCGCTCCGCTTCCCTGGCCCTCCCGCAGCGCGACACCGACGCCGAGGCGACCGCGCCTCCGCCGCCTCCGCCGCCCCCCCGGATCCCCGCGGGCCCCGTGGTCTTGGCCCCGATCGAGGTGACGCCCCCCGCCCATCCGCTGACCGGGCTCGACGACTTCGCCCTCGCGAGCCTCATCCGGACCCGCACCGAGGAGCTCGGCTCCGTGTCCCTCGGCCGTCCCAACCGAGGCGGCCTCTTCAATGGCGTCCAGATGCCGGACGGGCCCCTGTGGCACCTGGAGGAGCCGCACAACGCCTGGGGCACCCAGGAGACCGTCGACTCGATCCGGCGGGCCATCGAACGGGTCGAGTCGGATCACCCGGGCTCCCCTCCCTTGCACATCGGGCACATCAGCCGAAAGCGCGGAGGCTGGCTGCGGCCCCACCGGAGCCATCAGTCCGGCAGGGACGTCGATCTCGGCTACTACTATCAGGACGGTCCCCGCTGGTACGCCGCCGCGACCGCGCAGAACCTGGATCGGCCCCGTACCTGGTCGCTCCTGATGGGGCTCTTGACGCAGGGCAACGTCGAGTACGTGTTCATCACCCGGGACGTGCAGGCGCTGTTGGTCGAGTATGCGCGGGAGCAGGGCTTCGAAGAGGGCTGGCTCGCGGAGCTGTTCGACTCGGTGCCGACGCGTCCCGGCGTCCGCAAGGGCCCCCTGGCCCCCCAGCCCCTCGTGCGTCATCGCCGGGGCCACCACACGCACCTCCACGTGCGCTTCCACTCGGACGCGGCCTGCGAGACCGGGCGCCGTTCCTTCACGCTCCTGCGCAAGAACGGCAAGCTCTGACCGCCGTTCTTCCGGTCGCCGGTCCCCCGGTCGCGCGACTCCGGATTTGACAAGACCCAGACCCGGGGAGAACTTGCGCCGCATGACGGGACCAGCCCCCTTGGACAAGCTCGTCGCCGGCATGCAGCTGCTGGTGAACGGCGACCATGTCGTCTCCGTGGACGCAGACCTCGCGGCGCGCTTCGCTCCGGGCGATAGCCTGGCGGCGGTCGGCGGCAAGCTCCTCCACCTGCCTCGTGCCGAGCGCGAGATCGCCCGGCAGGCCGTCGACCGCGCCACCGCGGCCTTCGCTCGCATGGGCGACGTCGAGGCGGACAGCATCAGCGAGTTCTTCCGCCTCTTCGCCGAGCACCTGGCGGACGATCGGGTCTGGAGCCGTGTCCTCGAGGCGAACCAACGGGACGTCGAGGTCGCCCAGGCGCGCGGCCGCTCGACGACGCGCCTCGAGGCCACCGAGGCGATGCGCGAGGGCATGATCGCCGGCCTGCGCGGCTGGGCCCAGGCGGACTCGCCGCGGGGCAAGGTGATCGAGCGCGTCGATCACGGCAGCTGGTCCGCCGAGCTCGTCGGCGCCGAGCTCGGCGTGGTGGCCTTCGTCTTCGAGGGGCGCCCCAACGTCGTCGCCGACGCCACCGGCGTGCTGCGCGGCGGGAACACCGTCGTGTTCCGGATCGGGCGCGACGCCCTGGGCACCGCTCGGACCATCCTCGAGCTCGCCACCCGGCCGGCCTTGAGGGCCGCGGGCCTTCCCGAGGACGCCGTGACGTTGGTGGACAGCAGCGAGCACGCCGCGGCCTGGGCCCTGTTCTCGGATCGTCGCCTCGCGCTCGCGGTGGCCCGGGGTTCCGGTCCCGCGGTGGATACGCTCGGGCAGCTCGCCCAGGGCGTCGGCGTCCCCGTGAGCTTGCATGGCACGGGAGGCGCCTGGCTCGTGATCGACGGCGACAGCACCCCGGAGCAGGTGAGCCAGACCGTCTTCGATTCGCTGGATCGCAAGGTGTGCAACACCCTCAACACCTGCTGCGTGCTCCGCTCCGCCGCGGATCGCCTGCTGCCCGCGGTGCTCGACGGCCTCCGTCGCGCCGGCGAGCGCCGGAAGACGACCTACAAGCTGCACGTGACGGACGCCGCCCGGCCCTTCGTGCCCGAGGAGCTGTTCACCAAGCGCGTCCCGGTGGATCGCGAAGACGGCTCCCACGAGGAGCTCCAGGCCGAGCCCATCGCCGTCGACGAGCTCGGGCGGGAGTGGGAGTGGGAGAACACCCCGGAAATCACCCTCCACGTCGTCGACGCCATCGACGAGGGCGTGGCCCGGTTCAACGAGCACAGCCCGCAGTTCGTCGCGTGTCTGCTCTCCGCCGACCCCGCCCAGCACGAGCGCTTCTATCAGCGCGTGAACGCGCCCTTCGTCGGCGACGGCTTCACCCGCTGGGTCGACGGGCAGTATGCCCTGCGCCGGCCGGAGCTCGGCTTGTCCAACTGGCAGAACGGGCGCCTGTTCGGGCGCGGCGGCGTGCTCAGCGGGGACAGCGTGTTCACGGTCCGCACCCGCGTGCGCGGCACCTCCCAGGGACGCCCCCAGGGCTGACCCGCGCAAGCGGGGCGAAGGCGCCCGGGCGTCGCAGGAGCCGCGACGCCCGGTGCGTCGTCAGATGTGGATGGCGCGCCCCGCTACCCCGAGGGCCGCTTCCTTGACGACCTCGGACAGGGTCGGGTGAGCGTGGGAGGTCCGCGCGATGTCCTCCGCGCTGGCGCCGAACTCGATGGCCGCGGTGGCCTCGGCGATCAGATCCCCAGCGCGCGGACCGATGATGTGGACGCCCAACACGCGATCCGTCGTCTTGTGGGCGAGGATCTTCACGCGCCCCTCCGTGCCGTCGATGGCTCGGGCGCGCCCGTTGCCGATGAAGGGGAACACCCCCTTGTTGTACTCGATGCCGGCCTCCTGGAGCTGCTCCTCGGTCTTGCCGACGGAGGCGATCTCCGGGTGGGTGTACACGACCCCCGGGATGGCGTCGTAGTTGACGTGCCCGTAACCGGTCACGATCTGCTCCACGCAGGCGATCCCCTCCTCCTCCGCCTTGTGGGCGAGCATGGCGCCGCCGATCACGTCGCCGATGGCGTAGATGCCCGGCGCCTTGGTGCGGAAATGCCCATCGGCGAGCACGAAGCCGCGGCGATCCACCTCGACCCCCGCAGCGTCCAGTCCGAGCCCGTCCGTGTTCGGCCACCGACCAGCCGCGAGCAGGACCCGGTCGCAGCGGAGCGGCTCCTGGCCGTCGATCTCCACGACGCAGCCGTCGCCGTCGCGACGCGCGGAGGTCACCTTGGAGCCGAGCCGGAACTCGAGCCCCTGCTTGGTGAACAGCTTCTGCGCCTCCTTCGCGATCTCCGCGTCCATCCCCGGCAGGATGCGGTCGAGGTACTCGACCACCGTGACCTTGGAGCCGAGCCGGCGCCACACGGACCCGAGCTCGAGCCCGATGTAGCCAGCGCCGATCACCACGAGATGGCCGGGGACCTCCGGATAAGCGAGGGCTTCCGTGCTGGTGCCGATGCGGTCCCCGTCGAGCTCGACGCCGGGCAGCGTGGCGACCTTGCTGCCCGTGGCGATGATGACGTGCTTCGCCGCGAGCTCGGTGGTGCCCTCCTCACTCTCGACGACGAGCGACGTCCCACCCGTGAGGCGCCCGCGCCCGAAGTAGCGGGTCACCTTGTTCTTGCGGAAGAGGAAGTCGACCCCGTCGGTCAGCCCCGCGACGATGTCGTCCTTGCGCTGCAACATCGTCGGCAAGTCCAGCTCCACCGAGCCGACCTTGACCCCGAACTTCCCGAGCGCGTGCCGGGCCTCGTCGTAACGCTCGCTGGCCTCGAGGAGCGCCTTGCTCGGGATGCAGCCCACACGCAGGCAGGTGCCGCCCAGAGGCTTCTCCAGCTCGACGCAGGCCGTGTCCAGCCCGAGCTGTGCGGCGCGAATGGCCGCGACGTAACCCCCTGGTCCGGCGCCGATGACGACGAGGTCGTGCTGCTTCTTGCTCATGACCCTCACACCTCCAGGAGAATGCGGCTGGGTTGCTCGATGCACTCCTTGATCCGCTTGAGGAAGGTGACGGCTTCGCGACCATCGACGATGCGGTGATCGTACGTGAGGGCGATGTACATCATCGGCCGGATCTCCACCTTGCCGTTCACCGCCACGGGCCGCTCCTGGATGGCGTGCAGACCGAGGATGCCGCTCTGGGGCGGGTTGATGATCGGCGTGGACAGCATCGAGCCGTAGACGCCCCCGTTGGAGATGGTGAAGGTCCCGCCCTGGAGCTCCTCCAGCTTCAGCTGGTTGTTCTTGGCGCGGCCCGCCAGTTCGCTGATCGTCTGCTCGACCTGCGCGAAGCTGAGCCGCTCCGCGTTGCGGATGACGGGGACGACGAGCCCCTTGCCGCCGCCCACGGCGACGCCGATGTCGTAGTAGTTCTTGTAGACGATCGACTTGCCGCGGATCTCCGCGTTCACCTGCGGGATCTGCTTCAGCGCCTCGACCGCGGCCTTCACGAAGAAGGACATGAAGCCGAGCTTGATCCCGTACTTCTCCGTGAACTGCGGCTGGAACTGCTTGCGCAACTCCATGACGCCGCTCATGTCGACCTCGTTGAAGGTCGTGAGCAGAGCCATCGACTGCTGGGACTGCACGAGCCGCTCGGCGATCTTGCGTCGCATCGGGCTCATCGGCACCTCTTCCTCGGTGCGATCCCCGATGGCCTCCGCCGGTGCGGGGCCCCGCCCCTGAGACTTCTGTGCCTGGACGGTGCGCTCGACGTCCTCCTTGAGCACGCGTCCTCCAGGCCCCGTGGGCGTGACCTCGTCCGCCTCCATGCCGGCCTCGACGAGAGCGCGGCGAGCGGCGGGCATGACGCGGGCGAAGGCCTCCGGAGGCAGCGAAGCGCGGACGTTCTCCTCCTCCTCTTCCTTCTCCTCGTGCGCCGCCTCCGCGGCGGGGGCTGCAGGCGGGGAAGCTGGACGGTCCTCCTGAGCGGGGGCGCTCGTCGACGCTCCCGCCGAAGCCGACGCGCTCGGTCCGCTCGTCTCTGCGACCGCGCCCTCCTCCATGTACCCGATCACGTCGCCGACCTGAGCGTCCTGCCCGGCGCCCACGAGGATCTGCTTGATGACCCCGTCGACGGGAGCCGGGAGCTCCACCGTCACCTTGTCCGTCTCGATCATGACGACGATCTCGTCGCGCTTGACCGACTCGCCCTCCCCCTTCAACCACTCGCCGATTTGTACCTCGGTGATCGACTCACCGACTGGCGGCACCTTCAATTCAACGGCCATCCCGCTGGCTCCCTATTCTGCTCGAATGCTTTGGTTGTGAGTGATGCTTGGACTGGGTCACGAGAACGCGGCGTCCAAGAGGCGCTGTTCTTCGAGTTTGTGAGTGTGGGCGGACCCCGTCGCCGGCGAGGCCGACTCGGGGCGAGACACCACGGAGAGCGGATACCTGCCCAGGAACTGCTCACCGAAGCGGATGCGGATGTGCCGCCACGCGCCCATGTTCTCGGGCTCGTCCTGCACCCACACCACCGGAGTCCCCTCCGCGTAGGGCTGCATGGCCGCCGCCAGGTGCGCGTCCGTCAGCGGATACAGCTGCTCGATCCGGAGGATCGCCACGTCATCCCGCTTCCGCTCCGCGCGCTGACGCTCGAGCTCGTAGTAGATCTTGCCGCTGCACAGGAAGATCTTCTTCGTGTTCGCCTGGTCCGGACGGGTGTCGGGCAGCACACGCTGGAAGCCCGACTCGGCGAACTCCTGCAGGGAGCTCACCGCCGCCGGGTGGCGCAGGAGGCTCTTCGGGGTGAACACGATGAGGGGCTTGCGCCACGTGCGCAGCACCTGACGCCGCAGCACGTGGAAGTACTGCGCCGGCGTCGTCGGCTGCACGATCTGCATGTTCTCCTCGGCCGCCTGCATGAGGAACCGCTCGATGCGCGCGCTCGAGTGCTCCGGGCCCTGGCCCTCGAAGCCGTGGGGCAAGAGCAGCGTGAGCCCGCTCAGGCGCTTCCACTTGTCCTCGGCGCTCGAGATGAACTGGTCGATGATCACCTGCGCGGCGTTCATGAAGTCGCCGAACTGCGCCTCCCAGAGCACCAGCGCGTCCGGCCAGTCGAGGCTGTAGCCGTACTCGAAGCCCATCACGCCCGCCTCGCTCAGGGGGCTGTTGTAGATCTCGATCGGCGCCTGGTTCGGATCGAGGTGTACGAGGGGCATGTACGTCCGCCCGTTGACCACGTCGTGAAGCACCGCGTGGCGCTGGCTGAAGGTGCCGCGACCGCAGTCCTGCCCGGTCATGCGCACGCGGACGTTCTGGGTCACGAGGGACGCGAACGCGAGGGTCTCCGCCGCGCCCCAGTCGAAGGGTCGGGCACCCGCGGCCATCTCACGCCGCTGCGCCAGCAAGCGCTGGATCTTCTTGTGGGGATTGAAGTCGTCCGGCACGGTCGACGCGCGCGTCATCAGGTCTGCGAGCGCCTCGACCTTCACCGTGGTGTCCACCTCCGGAACGTCGATCTCCGGGCCGCCTTGGTAGCCCTGCCACACGCCGCCCAGCCAGTCGTGCACGCGGACGTAGTCGGCGCGCCGGGCCTCGCTGAGCTCCGACTCCAGGTGCTGACGACGCTCGATCGCGATCTGGTCCGCCTCCTCGCGGGTCACCTCGCCCAGCTCGAGCAGATGCTCCAGGTAACCGTCCCGCACGCTGCTGCGCTCGGCGATCGCCTTGTACAGGAGCGGCTGCGTGAAGGCGGGCTCGTCGCCCTCGTTGTGGCCATGACGGCGGTAGCCGTACATGTCGATCACCACGTCACGGAAGAACGTCCTCCGGAAGTCCATGGCGAGGCGCACCACCTGGGCGACCGCCTCCGGATCCTCGCCGTTCACGTGGAAGATCGGGATCTGCAGCATCTTGGCCACGTCGGTGGCGTAGGTGCTCGAGCGGCCCTGGGAGGGCGGCGTCGTGAACCCGATCTGGTTGTTGACGATGACGTGGATCGTGCCGCCCGTCGCGTAGGCCTCGAGCTGCGACAGGTTCAGCGTCTCCTGGACGATCCCTTCGCCGGCGAAGGCCGCGTCGCCATGGATGAGGATGCTCATCTTGCGCGTGCGCGACGTGTCCCCCGCCCGGTCCTGCTTCGCTCGGCAGCGCCCCAACACGACGGGGTTCACGTACTCCAGGTGGCTCGGGTTGAAGCACAGCGACAGGTGCACGCGCTTGCCGCTCGACGTGATGTAGTCGGAGCTGTGTCCGAGGTGGTACTTCACGTCCCCGCTGCCGAAGTACAGCTCGGGGTCGACGTCCTCGAACTCGCGGAAGATGTTGCGGGGGCTCTTGCCGAGGATGTTGGCGAGCACGTTCAGGCGCCCGCGGTGCGCCATGCCGAAGACGATCTCGTTCACCCCGTGCACCGCCGCCCGCTCGATGGCGAAGGAGAGCAGCGGGATCAGGCTCTCGGAGCCCTCCAGCGAGAAGCTCTTGGCGCCCAGGTACTTCTTCTGGATGAACTCCTCGAAGATGACCGCGTCCGTCAGCTTGACGAGGATGCGGGTCTGCTCCTCGCGGCTCAGCTTGACGCGATTCTCCGTCCCTTCCATCCGGTCTTGCAGCCAGTTCTTCACCTCCAAGTCGTCGATGTGCATGAACTGCACGCCGATGGACCGACAGTAGGTGTTGCTGAGACGACGGATGATGTCCCGCAGGCGCAGAGACTCGGCGCCGAAGATCGTGCGGCTCGAGAACACGCGATCCATGTCCTCGGGGGTGAGGTCGTAGAAGGCGGGATCGAGCTCGGGTTGCGTCGGCCGCGGCAGGCCGAGGGGATCGATCTTCGCCACCATGTGACCACGCACCCGGTAGGCGCGGACGAGAGCGTCCACCCGATCCTGCAATACGGCGACGTCCGGGGGCGCCGACAGCGCTCCGCCGCCGTTCGCGCCGTTCCCCTTCGCGTGCTCACGCGCCGGGTCGCGCACCAACGTGACGCGCCCCGCGTCGAACACGGAGCGCGGCTTGAAGGACGGACCGAGCTGCGGTCGCTTGGCGAAAGCGTCCTGCTCGAAGGTCCGCCGGAAGTACTCCCGCCAGTCGGGCGGGACCGAGCTCGGGTCCTTCAGGTAGTCGGCGTAGAGCCCTTCGATGAACGCCACACTCATCGTGCTCGGGTTCGCAAGGTCGGCCATGGGATGGTCGCAGAGATGTAGGAAGGTGAGCGAGCCCGTCGGCCCGCTCCATGGGTGGAGGGATCCTGATCGACGGCTGCGGGACCCCCCAAGGGAGATCCCGTCGGCGCCCCGGGGGTGAGCCAAGCCACGGAGCCACGTGCCGGCCGAATTCTCTGCCCTTGTCCGTGGGTTGGGTCAAGCAGACCCGTCAGAAAACGGGATGTAGGCCCTTTCACCACATCGCCGCCGCGGCCCCGGAAGAGCTCAGCGCTTCGGGCGGGCCCGGGGGCGCTCCCCGGGGCGGGGCCCAGTCCGCAGGTATCCCTGGCTGAGGAAGGCGTAGAGCTGCTGGGTCAGCGCCTCCGCGCTCTCCTCCGCAAGCCCGAGGGTCACCGCCTGGTAGAGGAGCTCCTTGAGGGCGCCGAGGGTCAGGTACGCCAGCACCCGAGGCTCCCCGTCGGCGACGATGCCGAGCGCCTGCCCGTCCCGCAAGCTCTCGGTGAGCAGCTGCACGACGGCGTCGTAGAACGTGGCCAGCTTCCGCTCGAACTCGGGATCGACCCCGACCGCGTCCGTGAAGAGGATCTTGGTCATGGATCGCTCCGCGAGGCACAGGCGCAGGATGGCGCGGGTGTTGTCGAGGACCTGGCCCGACACGGGGCGCGTCGGGTCGTCCGTCGCGATGCGCTGGATCACCCCGGTGATCTGCGTGGCGAACCGATCCACGAGCTCGGCGAAGGCCTGCCGCTTGTCGTCGAAGTAGAGATAGAACGTGCCCCGGGCGACCCCGGCCTCCGCCGTGATGTCGTCGACCGTGGTCCGGGCGTACCCCCGCTTGGCGAAGACGTCCCGCGCGGCGTTCAGGATCTGCTGACGGCGCTCCGCCGGTGGCAGGGCCGCGCGCTTGCTCCCCGTCCGCGTCCTTCGCTCACCTCGCCCCGAGCGCCGCTTCGCCTCGACCACGGGAGGTCCGTTAGCACACGCCGTCGGTCCCCGACCCAGAAAAAAAGCTTTGCCAGCCCCCCGGCTTCGTGCACCCTATGCACTGACGTCAGCGTCAGTGACACCAGCGTCAGCCCGGCTGGCCGGGTCAGGGAGATGGCGGTAGCGGCATGAACGAGCGGGAACTGGTCATCGGTATGGACGTGGGTTCGACCACCGTGAAGGCGGTGGTGATCGATCCGGACTCCCGGGAAATCCTCTGGCACGACTACCAACGACATCACACAAAGCAGCCAGAGAAGTGCCTCGAGCTGCTCGAGACCATCCTCGCGGCATTCCCGGATCAGCCCGCGCACGCCTGGCGTCTGTTCGCGACCGGATCGGGCTCGGGCCCCCTGTGCCCGCCGACGGGCGCGAAGTTCGTCCAGGAGGTGAACGCCGTCACGCTGGCCGTGGAGCACAAGCACCCGGACGTGCTCAGCGTGATCGAGCTCGGCGGTCAGGACGCCAAGATCATCATGTTCAAGCACGACGAGGGGACGGGGCAGAAGACCGCCACCACGTCGATGAACGACAAGTGCGCCAGCGGAACGGGCGCAACCATCGACAAGTGCATGATCAAGGTGGGCGCGGAGCCCGGCTTCGCCACCTCGCTGCGCTTCGACGACTCCAAGCTCCACCACGTGGCCGCCAAGTGCGGCGTCTTCGCCGAGACGGACATCGTCAACCTGGTGAAGACCGGCATCCCCAAGGACGAGGTGCTCAACTCGCTGGCGGACGCCATCGTGATGCAGAACCTCAGCGTCCTCACCCGGGGCAACACCCTCAAGCCGCGGGTCCTGCTCCTCGGCGGCCCGAACACCTACCTCCCCTTCCTGCAGGACTGCTGGCGGCAGCGCATCCCCGAGACCTGGGAGAACCGCGGCTACGTCTACCCGAAGGACGTCCCCATCGAGGAGCTCATCTTCGTGCCCGAGAACGCCGAGCTCTACGCGGCCTTCGGCGCCGCGGTGTTCGGCATCGCGGAGGGCGGCGACGCAGGACGCTTCCGCGGCACGGACGACCTCCGCCACTTCATCCAGCACGGCCGCAGAGCGCGCCTCGGTGAGCAGGCGGGCCCTCCCCTCTCCGCCGACGAGGACGAGACCGCGCGCTTCATCGAGACCTATCGCATCCCCAAGTTCGAGCCGGCACGCTTCGAGCCGGGGCAGACTGTCCGCGCGGTGATCGGCCTCGACGGCGGCTCGACGTCGTCCAAGGCGGTGCTCATCGGCGAGGACGGCGAGATCCTGGCGAAGGCGTACCAGCTCTCGAAGGGCAACCCGATCCAGGACACGAAGGAGCTCCTGCAGAGCCTGCACGATCACGTCACGAGCCAGGGCGCGGTGCTCGAGTGCCTCGGGTTCGGCGCGACGGGCTACGCCGCGGACGTGCTCGAGGAGTGCGTGCTGGCGGACGTCAACATCGTGGAGACGGTCGCGCACATGATGAGCGCGGTCCACTTCTTCGGTGACATCGACGTCATCTGCGACATCGGCGGGCAGGACATCAAGGTCCTGTTCATGAAGAACGGGGACATCCAGAACTTCAAGCTGTCGAACTCCTGCTCGGCAGGGAACGGCATGCTGCTCCAGGCGATGGCCGATCAGTTCGGCCTCCCCGTCACCGAGTACGCCGAGAACGCCTTCAAGGCCGATCTGGCGCCAAAGTTCTCCTACGGCTGCGCCGTGTTCCTCGACACGGATCGGGTGAACTTCCAGAAGGAGGGCTACCAGAAGGAAGAGCTCCTCGCGGGGCTGGCCCAGGTGCTGCCCAAGAACGTCTGGCAGTACGTGGTGCAGATCCCCCGCCTCGCCTCCCTCGGGCGGAAGTTCGTGCTGCAAGGGGGAACTCAGTACAACCTCGCCGCGGTCAAGGCGCAGGTCGATTACATCAAACAGCGGGTGCCCGGCGCCGAGGTCTACGTCCACCCGCACACGGGTGAAGCGGGCGCGATCGGCGCCGCCATCGAGACGCTGCGCCGCTACAAGCGGACCGGCAAGACTCGCTTCATCGGCGTGCAGGCGGCCCTCGACCTCGAGTACACGACGAAGAACGACGAGAGCACGGTCTGTCACTTCTGCCCAAACGAGTGCAAGCGCACGTTCATCGACACGGCGCGTCCCGACGGCTCCACCAGCCGCTACATCTCCGGGTTCTCCTGCGAGAAGGGCACGGTCGAGAGCAAGGAGGCGATGCTCTCGCTCATGGCGGAGCGCAAGGAGACCGCCGCCGCCTACCCGAACCTCGTCAGCTACGAGGCGGAGCTCGCCTTCAAGCGCTTCTTCGAGCCGGAGCAGATGCCCGCCGCGGGCACCCCGATCGACGACGTGCAGGTGCAGCAGGGCCTCTTCCGCATCAAGCGCACCCGTGTCACGCGCCCGTTCCAGCGTTCGAGCGACGAGGCCGCTGCGCGACGCAAGAAGATCCGCGTCGGCATGCCGCGCGTGCTGAACATGTACTCGACCGCGCCCTTCTTCCGGACGTACCTGGAGAGCGCCGGGCTCGGGCGCTCCAACATCGTGTTCAGCGACGAGACCAGCGAGGAGATGTTCACGGAGGGCGCCCGCTACGGGTCCATCGATCCGTGCTTCCCGAGCAAGGTCGTCCAGGCGCACGTGCACAACCTGCTGTTCCACAAGCACAACCCGGAGCGCAGGCGTCCCCTCGACTACATCTTCTTCCCGATCCTCACCCACGTGCCGTCCTTCGTGGAGGACACGATGGACAACACGTCGTGTCCGATCGTCGCCGGCACGCCGGACGTCATCAAGGCAGCCTTCACCAAGGAGGTCGACTTCTTCGCGACGCGGAACATCGAGTACCTCGCTCCGGCGCTCTCCTTCGCCGAGCCGACGCTGCTCAAGCGGCGCATGTTCCTGACCTGGGGGGAGCGCCTCGGGCTCACGGAGGACGAGAGCGACTTCGCGTGCGAGCAAGGCTTCCGCGCGCTGCAGGCCTTCGATCGCGATCTGCAGCACAAGGGGCGCGCCATCTTGGAGACGGTCGAGGCGGAAGACCGCATCGCCATCCTGGTCCTCAACCGGCCCTACCACGCCGATCCCGGCCTGAACCATGGGATCCCCGAGGAGTTTCAGGTGCTCGGCTACCCAATCCTGAGCATTCGCTCGATCCCGCGGGATCGCGAGTACCTCGATCGCTACTTCAAGGAAGAGCTCCAGAGCGGCCTCATCAAGAGCCCCCTCGAGCTGAACCACGTCTGGCCGGAGAACTACTCGGCCAACAGCGCCCAGAAGGTATGGGCCGCCAACTTCGCGGCGCACCACCCCAACGTCGCCGTCCTCGATCTGTCGAGCTTCAAGTGCGGCCACGACGCGCCGACCTACGGGATGATCGACTCCATCCTGCAAACGTCGAAGACTCCCGCCGCGGCCCTCCACGATCTGGACGCCAACAAGCCGGGCGGATCCATCAAGATCCGCGTGAAGACGTACGCCCACTCCCTGCGCCTGCAGCAGGAGCGTCTCGAGGACCTGGGGCAGAAACGGCGTGACCTCGAGCTCGCGGTCGAACGCAAGCGCCTGGAGCTCCTCGAGCTCAAGCAGCGACAGCTCGCCGGGCTGCGTCAGGTCGACCCCGAGATCGAGCGACAGCTCGAGGAGACCCGCGCCCGGGTGAGCCGCTACGAGGCGCGCCGCGCCGCGGAGGTGGAGCTCCCCCAAGGGGTCGTCCGCCTCGGCCGCAAGACCGCCGACGGACGCGTCGTCCCCGTCACGGGGCCCGAGTCCGCTCCCACCGACGTCGCCGCGCCCGAGCCCGAGGCCGCGCGCGCGGCCATCCCCGCCGAGTGACCTCGGCCCCCGCAGCCTTTCGTCTCACCAGTCAGCACGCAAACCGCGAGTACCCGACCATGACCCAGAGCACCGTGATCGCCCCTCGAGCCACAGACCCGCACGCCAGCGCCCCGTCCGACGCGTTGCGCCGCAGCCTGCCCATCGCCGGCCAGGCGCCAGCGGCCACCAGCTTCGACATCGACGCCGAGCTCAGGAAGTTCGAAGCGGAGGAGCGCGCCCGCCTCGGCCTCGACCACACCGAGCAGTGGGTGGAGGACATGGCGAACCTCACCTTCACCAAGGCGGAGAAGTCGAAGATCACCATGCTCATCGGCGGCCTCACCGTCGCTCACGACTACCTGGTGGCCGGTGGACTCCGGAACTGTGGGTACGAGGTCGTGTCGATGGACTGCCCGGACTACGAGTCGCTCCGGGTCGGCAAGGAGTTCGGAAACCGCGCCCAGTGCAACCCGACGTACTTCACCGTCGGCAACCTGGTGAAGTTCCTGATCCACCTGCGAGATCAGAAGGGGATGAGCACCCAGGAGATCATCGACAAGTTCGTCTTCCTCACGGCCGGCGCTTGCGGCCCCTGCCGGTTTGGCATGTACGTGACCGAGTACCGCAAGGCCCTGCGCGACGCTGGCTTCGACGGCTTCCGGGTCATGCTGTTCCAGCAACAAGGCGGCCTCAGCCAGGCCACGGGCGAGGACAGCGGGCTCGAGATGAACCCGAAGTTCTTCATCAACATGTTGAAGGGCCTCGTCGCCGGTGACGTCATCAACGGGCTCGGCTACCGCATCCGTCCCTACGAGACGACCCCGGGAGCGACCGACCGCGTCATCGAGCAGGCCAAGAAGCTCTGTTACGACGCGCTGCTCAACGGCGACAGCGTGCTCCTGGCCCTGATGAAGGCGAAGCGCCTCTTCGCCGGCATCGAGGTGGACCGCACCGTCGCCAAGCCGCGCGTGGCGATCATCGGCGAGTTCTGGGCCATGACCACCGAGGGCGACGGCAACTACCGCCTGCAGCGGTTCTTGGAGGAGGAAGGCGCCGAGGCGGACATCCAGTTCGTCACGGCGTGGCTGCTCTACAACATCTGGGAGATCGCCTACGACACGAACGCCCGGAAGACGCTGCGCGGCGAAGACTCCGGCACGCTGGGCCTCGCGGGCCTCGGCGAGTACGGCGCGTTCACCCGCAAGGTGTCCTTGTGGGCCGCGGACAAGGCCCTGCGAGCGGCCTTCCACACCTTCGCCTACGCGGGCGGCTTCTACGACTACCACCTGCCGGACATGTTCGAGATCGGCGAGGTGGCGGCGCCCTACTACGACAACAACCTGCGCGGCGGGGAAGGCCACATGGAGGTCGGCAAGCTGATCCTCAACGTGGTCAAGAACAAGGCCAGCATGACCTTGAGCGTCAAGCCCTTCGGCTGCATGCCGAGCTCCAGCGTCTCCGACGGGGTCCAGTCGCTCATCACCGAGAAGTACCCGGGCACGATCTACTGCGCCGTGGAGACGAGCGGCGATGGCGCCGTAAACTTCCAGAGCCGCGTGCAGATGTACCTCTTCAAGGCCAAGCAGGTCGCGCAGCAAGAGCTCGAAGAGGCCCTCCGTAAGACGAACCTCACCATCGACCAGGTGCGGGAGTTCCTCGCCGAACATCCGCGCTTCGCCAACGCGCTGCACCGCGCGCCGCACAGCGCCGGCAGCACCCCCGCCGATCTCGTCTACGAGGTGGCGGAGTACGTCCACACGACCTCCGCGCAGCGGCTGTGGCGCACAGCGCGCGCCGCGGCGCAGGGCTTCGGCGCTTGGGCGCGAGGCGCGGCGCTGGGTGCCCCGACGACCACGAAGCAGACCCTCGCGGCAGGCCAGCAGCTCGCCGCGGAGCTCGCGGAGATCGCCAAAGATCACGGTCCCGCGCTGGTGGAGAAGGCGGTGCGGAAGGGCGTCGAGCAGGCTCGGGCCACCCTCGACCGCACGAAGCTGGCGGAGGTCTTGCCGATCAAGGGTCGGACCGCGAGCGAGCTGCGCCAGGCGAGCTGATTACCTCGAGAAAGGAAGCCACGATGCAACTCTTCTGGACCACCGCAGAAGTCCTCGATCTCGCCCTGATCCGCTTGCTGGATCGCGCCGACCGCCTCCTGAAGCGCCCAGCGTTCGCCGAGCGCGTCGATCGGGCCACGGGGCGCACCCCCGAGCCGACGGCGGCCCCCAAGTTCGAGAAGTAACCTCCCCCCAACGACGCGAGCCGTCGAAGGAAGCGCCTTCGACGGCTGCAGTCCTCACCGCCCGAGCGTCGATCGAGTCTCTCTCGATGCTCGGGCGGTCGTCTGAGGACGTCCGGGGGCGTCCTCAGAGACGACGCCCCTCAGAGACGACG
>JAAZAA010000361.1 GCA_012514535.1 Myxococcales bacterium
CGGTGGCCGCACGTTGGTCGGTGGCCGCACGTTGGTCGGTGGCCGCACGTTGGGACGTCGCGAAGCCTCGGCGGCCGTCGGTTTTTTCCTCTCGACGTCAAGGTGACGACGCCCGCTGCCCCTTGGTTGATGTGCGGCGCTTGGTTCGCTGGGGAGCCACCGTCGGATACGTGCCTTCACCTCGTCGGGATCGACCATGAGCGGAGTCTGGAAGTTTGCGCGTCACCTCACGTTGGTCCTCGCCTGCGGGTGTACCGGTGTCATCACCGGTCCCCTCGAGGAGACCGGATCGGAGCCGCAAGTGGCTCCCGATGGGAGCTTGCCGTACGTGGCTCCGCCGCCCGCCTCCGGCGTCCTCCAGGCGCGCACCTGGAAGCTGACGCACGAACAGTATCGGCGCTCCCTGGAGCAGGTGCTCGGGGTGCCCGTGTCCCTCACGGACGCCGACGGTCTACCGCGTCTGCAGCCAGAGATCGACAGCGGCGTGTTCCGCAACATGGCGCTCGCGAGCTTCGTGTCGGTGCCCTTGGCGGAGGACTACTACCGCGTCGCCGAGGAGCTGACGGACGCCCTCGACGACGACGCGCTCCGGGCCTTGATCCCCTGCGGAGAGATCCGGGCGTCCTGCCGAGACGAGTTCCTGCGCCGGGCGATCCGCACGGCGTTCCGTCGGCCAGCGACGGACGAGGATCTGACGCGCTTCGCCGCGCTCTTCGATCTCGCCCAGGGCGCGGCGGAGGTCCTCGGGGATCCCGCGGCGGGCTTTCGAGCCGCGCTCCAGGGGATCCTCACGTCGCCGTACCTTCTTTACCGGACGGAGATCGGCGACGATCCGGCCCAGCGCGACTTCGAGCTGACCGACTACGAGGTCGCGTCCTTCCTCTCCTACAGCCTCCTCGGAGAGCCTCCGGACGCGAAGCTCCTCGCCGCGGCGGACCGGGGCGAGCTCACCAGCGCGAGCGCCCTGCCGGGGCTCGTCCAGGCCCTGCTCGCGGAGCCCGCGGCGGCGCTGCAGTTGCGCGAGTTCCTGTTGGAGTGGCTCGAGGTGATCCATTTCCTGGACCCGGAGATCGTGCGGAAGGACCTCGCCAGCTTCGACGGGATCCGTCCGGCGATGTGGGCAGAGACCCTGGACTTCCTCGATCGGCACGCGGACATGACCGGGGATCTGACGTCGTTGCTCACGACGCCCGCGCCGCTCCCGAGTGGTCCTTTGGGAGAGTTCTACCTGAGCGGCCCCACGAGCGACTCGGCGGATCGAACGCGGACGGGGGTGCTGGCGCTCGGCACGCTGCTGGCCACCAACGCCAAGGAGGGGGCGACCTCGCCGACCCTTCGGGGCGTGTTCTTGCGCGAGCGCTTCCTGTGTCAGGACTTCGTGGAGCTCCCGAACGTGCCGGACATCAACGACACGG
This sequence comes from Myxococcales bacterium, assembly GCA_012514535.1. Classification (GTDB taxonomy): domain Bacteria; phylum Myxococcota_A; class Polyangia; order Polyangiales; family Polyangiaceae; genus NIC37A-2. The sequence goes on from JAAZAA010000361.1 coordinate 1,416, forward strand.
CGGAGCGCGAGCAGCCGCGCACGACGCGGGAGCTCTATGAGTTCCACGCCAGCATCCCGTCCTGCGCCGCTTGCCACGATCTCATCGACGGCACGGGGATGACCTTCGAGAGCCTGGACGAGGTGGGGCGCTTCCGCGGCGCGGAGAACGGCGTCCCCGTCGATACGTCCGGCAAGCTGCTCCAGACGGACGTCGACACGGAGCTGCGGGACCACACGCAGCTCGCCGAGGCGTTGGCCCAGAGCGAGTGGGTGCGCGAGTGCCTCTCGCGGCAGGCCTTCCGCTTCTATTTCGGCCTCGCCACGTCCGGTGAGCGCACCGTCGACGGCACCCTGGAGCGGGAAAACCGCGGCATGCCCCCGATCCAGGCCGGGCGCGCGGCGCTGGGGCGAGGAGGCTCGTTCGGGGAGCTGGTGGCGGCCCTGGTGACCTCCCCCAGCACGCTCCAACGGACTCGCTTCGAACCTCCCTCTGCCTTCGGCGCGGCCGACTCTCCGTGAGGTGCTCCCATGCTCATGCCCAAACACAATCGGATGTCTCGTCGCGCGGTCCTCGGCACCGCGCTCGGTAGCGTGTTCCTCGCGCCCTTCCTGCGGGCGCGTCGCCTCGAGGCCCAAGCGGCGCGACCCAAGCGGCTCATCCTCGCCTTCACACCCGACTCCCACCCGCCGGAGTGGTGGCCGACCCCGGGCTCGGGGCCCCGCGACTTCACCTTGAACGAGCCGCTGCGGGCCTTCGAGGGGCTCGAAGGGCACATGTTGTTCACGCGGCGCATCGACCACAGCTGGTCCGTGGACAACCACCACGAGGCCGGGATGACCCAGCTGTTCACCGGGCAGCGCTTCTTCGACAACGCCTCGCGCTACGCCAATGGGCCCTCGGTCGATCAGGTGCTGCTGAGCGAGACGGACCTCCGCGGCGGGACGCCCATCGCCAGCATCCACCTGTGCGCCGCCGCGCGGGGCGGCACGGACAAGCGCAGCATCATCAGCTACTCCGGCCCCGGGCGGCCGATGGCGCACCAGTCGGATCCCGCGCGGGCCTTCGACGACATCTTCCGGGACGTGCGCTTCGACGGATCGACCGCTGGAGCCACCCCGACGGCGGACGCGGCGGCGGAGGCGAGGAAAGGGATCCGGCGCTCGATCCTCCAGGGCAACCTGGACGAGCTACGCAAGATCCAGTCGTTCCTCGGGCGCACGGAGAAGGAGAAGCTCGAGGCGCACGTCGCCGCCCTGCTCGAGCTGGAGGGGCGCCTCGCCGGCGCCGCCAGCGGAGGCGGCGACGGCGGGGTCATCGGGGGGACCTGCGAGCGCGCCGACACGAGCGGCGTCAACCGCGACGACCGCAACGCGGACGCGATCGTGCGCTGGGCCCGAGCCCAGATCGACATCCTCGTGAACGCCTTCACCTGCGACGTGACCCGCGTCGCCGGCTTCCTCATGGGGTTCTCGGGCAGCCATCACAACGGGATGTTCGGGCTGCGCGCCTCGACGAACAACAACAGTTGGCATGACAACGTCGCGCACATCAGCCGCACGAACGACTCGATCACCGTCGGGAGCGAGCGGATGACGACCCGGGCGGCCTTCATCAAGTTCGACAAGCTGTTCGCGGATCAGATCGCCTACCTCGCCCACTCCCTCGCGGCGATCCCGGAGGGCGATGGCACGATGCTCGACAACACGCTCATCTACTGGGGGGTGGAGAGCGGGACGAACCACAACCACAGCCCGCGCGACATGCAGTACCTGCTGATCGGCGGAGAGCGCCTCGGTATCCAGACGGGGCAGTTCCTGGAGTTTCCGAGTACCCAGAGCGCTCACAAACTGCACACGTCCGTACTGCACGCCTTCGGGTACATGGCGCCGGGCTTCGGGATCGAGCCCAGCTGCGGGCCGCTCGCAGGGGTGGTCGGCTGAGCGACGGGCTCGGCCGCACCCCCCTGCGTCCCGCGCCGCCTCACTCGATCGACATGCTGACGGTGGCGGAGCCGCTGCTCTGGTAACCCTCGACGGTCATGGAGACCTCGTAGAGGTTCCCCATGTTCATGCCGTGCTGAGCCCACGCGTTGAAGTGGTTGCCGACGGTGATGGTGCCGTTCACCCGCTTCTCCGTGCGCACGCTCCAGTACTGATAGAACGTCGCCGTGCCCTCGATGGACGGCTGGTTGACGCGCTGGGTCTGGTAGATGTCGTAGGTGCCACCGTCACTCTGGAAGGAGCCCTTGTATCCCTCGCCTCCCGGCGGACGCCAGTTGCCCCAGCTGTCGACGATGTAGTACTCGACGAGCGGCCCCGTGGTCCAACCGTAGACGCACAGGTAGGAGTTGCCGTTCGGATTGTAAGTGGCGTTGTAGTGGACGACGTTGCTCGCCGAGCCGGGTCGGACGCCTTTGCGTCCCAACAGGTTGTTGATGTTGCTCCACTCGACGCTGAAGCCGTCGGCCGTGTTGGTCATGCAACCCGTGCCCTGATCCTTCCAGTACTCGAAGGTGTAGCCGCAGTGGGTGCCGATCTGGTTGCTGCACACGTTCCCGCTGGGCTCCGTGCACATGCTCGGGATGGGCCCCGGACCACCGCCACCCGAGCCCCCGGAGCCGTTCGAGCTGCACCGACCGCAGCTCTCGTTGCAGTAGTTGTTTTCGATCATCCAGGGCTGGTTGCACTCCGGGGTCTGAGAGGCCCACTGATCGCAGGTGGCCTCGTCCCATTCGGTTCCCGTGGGGCGAATGTTCGTGCATTCCCCGGAGCCCGGGTTGCCGCCGCCGGTGCCGCCGGAGCCCGGGTTGCCGCCGCCCGTGCCCCCGGAGCCCGGATCGCCGTTGCTGCCCCCCGAGCCTGGGTCGTCGTTGCCCGTTCCTCCCGAGGTGGGGTCGTCGTTGCCCGTTCCTCCCGAGGTGGGGTCGTCGTTACCCGTTCCTCCCGAGGTGGGGTCGTCGTTGCCCATGCCGCCCGAGGTCGGATCACCGTCGCCCCCGCCCGTGGCGAAGCCGCCCGTGGCGAAGCCGCCCGTGGCGAAGCCGCCCGTGGCGAAGCCACCGGTTCCGAACGCTGCGCCACCCGACGCCGTCGCTCCGCCGGTGCCGAACGCGCCGCCGGTCGCCGCGGCTGCTCCCCCGGTCGAGACACCGCCAGTGTTCCAGCCGCCGGGCACGCCGTCCGAGTCGGAGCATCCTGCGGTAAGGGCCACGATGAGGGCGGAAAGTTGCATCGGTGTCGGGCGCATGAATACCTCCTTGATCTCCCGACATTCCCGGAGTCCGCGCTTCTGATCACAGGACGCGCCGATCCGAGCGCTGACACCCGAGAGGGGCCGCGCTTCGAGGGTGTCCGCGCCGAGGACGCTGGTTCGAAAGCTGCAGTGATCCATTCCCGGAAAACCACCGCTCGATCCCGTCGGAGAGACGAGCCGAACAGGAAGCCGAGCTCCCCCGTGGCCCCTGGCTCTCCGTCACGGTAGAAAGGGTGCGTTGCAAGTGGAATCTCACGAGCTGCACACCAGGCTCTCGCTCTCGGCGCTGGCGCTGACCGTGGCGGTCGGTGGCGGATGTGGACCGAAGGCCGTGGGGCAGGAGGCGCGTTCGTCCGCTCGTGGGGCGTCGGTGGTCGAGGGGAGCGCGGCGTCGCGGGGCGCGGTCGACGAGTCCTCGTCGGACGCTCCGGGGGCCCGGGAGGCGCGGGCACCGATGGCTGTGCCCCTGGAGGTGCGAGCACCGACGGATGTCGAAGGCCCGCCCGCGCTCGAGGTGCTCGAGCTCGATTGTTTCTCCGAGTACGAGCACAAGGCGGGCGAAGGTCTGCGCTCCCATCGGGGAGGGGGGCCGTACGGCGCCGCCTGGAACTGGTACGGAGGCTCCCTGGAGTGTCGGGTGCGGGTGCGCTCGAGCTGTCGCGGCGACGCGGTGGCGACGCTGCGTGTGGGCGACGACTACGTGAGCGCTCAGGGGTTCTCCCTCGGTGGGGACGGGCCCGCTGAGGCGGAGACGCGTCCGGTGTCGTTCACGGTTGCCGCGCACCACTGGGAGCGCGAGCTCGAGGCGTCCGAGGTCTTCCCCTTCGAGACGCTCACCGTCGTGGTTCGCGTCGACGCGCGCTGTGTGACTCCGCCGCACGTCGACGCGGAGCCCGCGCATCGGGTGGAGGGATTCGTGGCCCGCTTCAGCGGAGGTGAGTGAGTGAGTTCGGAGACGAACGTCGAGCGTTGCGACGCCTGCGGGGAGCGCTACGAGGCGCGCCTGGGGCGTGATGGTCTGTGCTTTGCCTGCGCGACGCACCTCGGCTGCGCCTGTGCGGACGAGCCCGAGCCGTCGCCGCGCGTCACGCCCGCGGCGTCGGACGACTCCGAGGCGTAGCCCGAGAGCGCGCGACGGCGCCCGTGTCGTGGTCGCGGGGCGCGGTGTTTCAGGCGCCGATGAGCTCGGCGCTGCGCGCCCGTTTCCAGTGTGAGACTGCGCGGGGCGCGCCTGCGTGCTGGCTCCTTCTCGCCTGGGTGAAAACAGAACGTGCCGCGTGCGTAGGCGCACGCCCCCACCGCTTGGAGTCGCGAAGCGCCGAAATCTTCGGGCTCCTTTCGGCGAAAATTCGATTTCGTTTCGCTCCCTGCCCGGACGTCAACGGTGAGCGTTTTGTGGTTGTTGCGTCCGGAAGTCGTGTGTTAGAGGCGCGGCCCCCGAAGGCATCGGCTTCGGTGTCGCGAGCGGCGCGACGCGCGAGGATTCTGGGGATCCCGCAGCGTGTCGGCACCGTAGTCGCGTCGACGCGGTCTCACCGGCGAACGGCTTGTCGGGGTGGCCGCAGGCGACCTGAGCATCTCTCAGGCGCTGCGACGGGAGATGCCGCGGTGATCGGTGTCGATCGACGTCGGCCGACTCCACGGGCGAAGAAGAGAGAAGGAAGAGCGATGAAGACAAACACACGAGGGGTTCGCGACGCGCGCCCCATTCCATTGGCGCACCGCGGGATGACCGTCGCGCGCGCGGGCGCCCTCCTGGCCCTCCTGGCCAGCACGGGCTGCCTCTCCCCTGGCGAAGGCTGGGTGACGACCGACTACCAACCGGGCGCCAGCGACCCACCCCCGGCGACGGGCAACGTCCAGGGGCTCACGGTGCTCGTGAGCTTCGCGGACCACACCGTCAGCGACACGCAGGCGGTGAAGCTGTACCGGGCCATCAACGAGACCGGCTACACGGACGACGGCAACTCCGGATCCGTGAAGGACTATTTCCTGGACATGTCCAACGGGCAGCTCACCGTGGAGAGCCGCGTCGTGCGCGTCCAGGTGCCGGGGTTCCGGGCGGACTACGACACCGCGGACGAGGACGAGCTGTATGCTCCGCCGGGCATCGAGTCGATCGATCAGGTCACGATGTCGGGGCCGTCGATGCACCTCCTGAACGCCGTGCTCTGCAAGCTGCGCACCTGCGACGGGAACCCTCCCGACTATCAGGAGGTGACGGCCGCCGGCGTGTCCGCTCCCGTACACGTCGACCTGGACTTCTCGACCCTGTCGACGCGGCGCCTCGCGTTCTGGCCCGACAACTACACGCGGGATTTCATCGGGAACTCGCAGCTGACGACCTATCGCCGGCAGATCGACGTCCCGAACATCGAGATCTACGAGTATGTCAGCTTGCTCTACGCGGGGAACACCACCCGCGACCACGGGCAGGGGCTCTGGCCGCGCTCCGTGCCGTCCATCGGGACGGAGGTGCCCGGGAACGACAGCAGCGTGCGGCTCGGGCGCTTCCAGATCCAGGGGACGCTCACGGACTCGTCGAACCCGGACGAGACCTTCATCGGCACCCTCATCCACGAGACCGCGCACACGCTCTTCGACCTCCCCGATCTCTACGACGGAGGCCACGAGCTCGGTCTCGCAGACGGGCACCCCGCGAGCAACGGCATCGGGCGTCACGGGCTGATGGGGCACACGGCCAACGAGAAGAAGCCGGCCATCCTCAGCGCACCCCTCAAGGCGCGCCTCGGCTGGGCGAACGTCGTCGACATCAGCGACTTCGCCGAGGGGTCGACCGTGGTGCTCGACACGAACGGGGGCCAGGTGGCGCGCTACTGCCGCCAGGACTCGACGTATGACGAGTGCTACTACATCGAGGCGCGCTCGGCGTCGCACCCGCGCGGCCCCTCGGGCTTCACCCCGGACACGCCCGACGAAGGGCTCGTCGTCTGGCACTCGGAGAACAGCCGGAACGTCGTCGACTTCGTGGTGAACAACCACGCGGAGGGTACGGCGAACCTGCACTACGAGGTGGCGCTCGTCCAGGCGGACGGCCTCCGGGAGCTCGAAGGCCCCAAGGGCACGGCGAACCAGAGCAACGACTACTTCAAGGCGGGCTACGCGGACCGCTTCGACGCGACCACGGTCCCCAGCTCCCACTGGTGGGATGGCACGGAGAGCGGTCTCGCGATCCGCAACATCTCCGTGGTGGGCAGCACCATGAGCTTCGAGATCGGCGAGCGGCCGGCTTCGCGCATCCACGTCGACACGGACGCGCACGTGCAGGTCGACATCGGCGCGCCCACCGTGCGCGTGGGCGAGGTGCGCCAGGTGACCTTCACGCCGGATCCCGGGTACGCGTACGACGTCGTGGGCCGCGGGTATTACCCCTTCTCCGCCAGCTGGCTCACGGGGCAGCAGGTGTTCCATATCACCGGCTCCGTCCGCGACAACTACATCCGCGTGGTCTCCTACCCGGAGAACGGGCAGCCGCCCGCGCCCTCCGCGGACCGGAAGCTCCGGATCTCCCTCGCCGGTGGCGTCCAGGTCATGGCCTACGGTGAGAGCGCACGGATCTACCAGCCGCGCCTGCGGACGATCGACGTGTTCCACGACTTTGCGAAGTTCCTGCCCGGGCTGGGCACCTCCGAGCAGGGCCGCTGGAACGACCGGGACTTCGACTTGCTGTTCCGGACCTACTCTGGACGTGATCACGTGCGCCTCTTCGCCAAGGCGGAGCCCGGCTTCGTGCTGAAGTCGATCGACTCCTACGGCATGAACTTCGCCGGATCGTCCCTCAACGACGTCGCGTATCGCAGCACGGCGGGCGTCGACGTGACCGTCCCGTCGAACCTGTCGCAGGAGTACGCGGCCATCGCCCTGGTGAACGCCGAGCAGATCCCTGGCTACTTCTGCCGAGAGGGTGCCGTGGAGGAGTGGCGGCCCGATCGCATCTACCGCGGTGTGGGCGACAAGGTGCGCTACGGCGACTACATCTACTCGTCCAACGTGCCGCGCGCGTTCCTCCGCGAGAACGTGGACAGTGGGACGTTCGAGCCGGTCCCCACGCCGGGCAAGAACCCCGAGAACAGCCCCGAGTACTGGACCCGCTTCGCCAGCTGCAAGCCGTACACCGAGGACTGCTCCGGCCTCCCCGAGTGGTCTCTCGGCGGTGACGCCTTGCCGGCGAACCCGGACACCGCGGTGTGGGCGAACAGCGACATCGAATCCTTCGATCATGCTGTGTTCAACGGAGCGGTGTACGAGCTCATCACCAACGAGCGTCACGAGGTGCCGGGTGCCTTCGAGCATCGGCAGCTGTCGTCGGGTGCGGCCGCCTTCGCGGGGATGGACAGGGATATCCCGATCTACTCGAACCAGTTCCTCATCGATGACCGCCGGGCTGCCTGGAAACTGATCGGGAACTGCAGCACGCCGGCCAACTGGCAGCGGGCGACCATCGTGCCCTCCCGTGGGGTGACCTCGGTCGAGCCCAGCGGGGTGACCTACGTGCAGCACGACCCGACGGAGCCGGTCTTCGTGACGGGCATCACGAGCGGCTGGAGCTTCGACTTCGACCTCGCGCCGGGATACGTCCTGGACGACGTCTACGTCGATGGGGTCGCGATGGGCCTGGCGCCGAGCGCGCGCTCGCTGGCGGTGCCCCTGATCCCGAACGCCCGGCCCCCGTACATCGAGGTGAAGGCGACCTGCACGGGGTCCGCGTGTGGAGCCGCGGCTCCGCCGCAGGTGACCTGCGAGCTGGGTCAGGCGCAGCACTGGGGCAACGGCTTCGTCTACTCGAACGTCAAGGTGACGAACGTGAGCGGGGCCCCGATCACGGGCTGGCAGGTGCTCCTGGAGTTCGCGGATCCCCCGGATCTGTGGGGCTCCTCGGGCATCGACTACCAGGTGAACGGCAACCAGGTGATCGCGTCCAACATGTACGAGTGGAACGGCAACCTGGGGATCGGCGCGAGCTATCAGTTCTCCGTCGGGGGCAACCTGACGGGGCCCTTCGTGCCGCCCACCTGCACCGGGCTCTGAGGCTCGGCTGACCGCGCCCCCCGCGGTCGACGCTCCGACGCCCTGCTGGCTCTTCGCTGGCGGGGCGTCTTTTTATCCGTCGATCACGCGCCGACGTATGCCGCGAGGTGTTGCCCGGTGAGGGTGGAGCGGGCGGCGACGAGGTCGGCGGGGGTGCCCTCGAAGACGACCCGACCACCGTCGTGACCCGCGCCGGGGCCGAGATCGATGATCCAGTCGGCGTGCGCCATCACCGCCTGGTGGTGCTCGATGACGATGACGGACTTGCCGGACTCGACGAGACGATCGAGGAGGGCGAGCAGCTGCTCCACGTCGGCGAGGTGGAGGCCCGTCGTCGGTTCGTCGAGGACGTACACGCCGCCCTGCTCGGCCATGTGGGTGGCGAGCTTGAGGCGCTGCCGTTCGCCGCCGGAGAGCGTCGTGAGCGGCTGCCCGAGGCTGAGGTAGCCGAGCCCCACGTCGAGGAGTCGCTCGAGGATGGCGTGGGCCGCCGGGGTGCGCGCCGGGCCGGCGCCGAAGAACTCCGTCGCCTCCCGCACGGACAGGGCGAGGACCTGGCTGATGTCGCGTCCGCCGAGGCGGTATTCGAGCACCGCGGGTTGGAAGCGCTTGCCGTCACAGTCTTCACAGGGGGTGGCGACGCCCGCCATCAGCGCCAGATCCGTGTAGATGACGCCGGCGCCATTGCAGCTGGGGCAGGCGCCCTCGGAGTTGGCGCTGAACAGGGCCGGCTTGACGCCGTTGGCCTTCGCGAACGCCTTGCGGATCGGCTCGAGCAGGCCCGTGTAGGTGGCGGGGTTACTGCGTCGGGAGCCGCGGATCGCGGACTGGTCGACGGCGACGACCCCGGCGTCGGCGGGGAGGCAGCCGTGGATGAGGGAGCTCTTGCCGGAGCCGGCGACGCCGGTGACGACGCAGAGCACTCCGAGGGGGACGTCGACGTCGACCTCCTTCAGGTTGTGCTTCGTGGCCTTGCGGATCGCGAGCTTGCCCGTGGGCTTCCGCACCTGCTCCTTGAGGGAGGCGCGGTCATCGAGGTGCTTGCCCGTGAGGGTGCCGCTGCTGCGCAGCCCCTCGACGCTGCCCTCGTAACAGATGGCCCCGCCTGCGGCGCCCGCGCCGGGCCCCAGATCGACGACGTGGTCGGCGATGGCGATCGTCTCCGGCTTGTGTTCGACGACGAGGACGGTGTTGCCCTTGTCCCGGAGCCGCAGGAGCAGCCCGTTCATGCGCTGGATGTCGTGGGGGTGCAGGCCGATGGTCGGTTCGTCGAAGACGTAGGTGACGTCCGTGAGGGAGGAGCCGAGGTGCCGGATCATCTTGACCCGCTGCGCCTCGCCCCCCGAGAGGGTGCCGGACGGACGATCCAGGGAGAGGTACCCCAGGCCGATCTCCACGAAGGACTCCAGGCCGTGCAGCAGCGCCGCCCGCAGGGGCGCGACGGACGGCTCGTCGATCCCGCGGACCCACTCGGCCAGGTCGCTGATCTGCATCGAGCAGGCCTCCGCGATGTTGAGTCCGCGCACGCGGGAGGAGCGGGCGGTCTCGTTGAGCCGGGTGCCCTGGCAATCGGGGCACGTGGTGAAGGTGACGGCTCGATCGACGAAGGCCCGGATGTGCGGCTGCATCGCCTCTCGGTCCTTGGAGAGGAACGACTTCTGCACCTTGGGGATCAGCCCCTCGTAGGTGAGGTTGACACCGTCAACCTTCACCTTGACGGGCTCCTTGTAGAGGAAGTCCTGGAGCTCCTTCTTGGTGTACTTGCGGATGGGCTTGTTCGGATCGACGAAGCCGGACTCGGCGTAGAGGCGCACCGTCCAGAAGTTGTCCGACTTCCAGCCGGGGATGGTGATCGCCCCCCCGGCGAGGGATTTCGAGTCGTCGTAGAGCTGCGTCAGATCGATGTCCGTCACGTTGCCCATGCCCTCGCAGCGTGGGCACATGCCGCCGGCGCGGGTGAAGGTCTGCTTCACCGCCTTGCTGGCGCCCCGCTCGACGGTGATCGTGCCGGTCGCGCGGACCGAGGCGACGTTGAAGGCGAAGGCGCTGGGCGGGCCGATCTGCGGCTCCCCGAGCCGGCTGAACAAGATGCGCAGCAGGGCGTTGATGTCGGTGACCGTCCCGACGGTGGAGCGGACGTTGGGGCCCAGGCGCTCCTGATCGACGACGATGGCCGTGGTCAGGCCATCGAGCACGTCGACGTCCGGGCGCGCGAGGGTCGGCAAGAACCCTTGCACGAAGGCGCTGTACGTCTCGTTGATGAGCCGCTGCGACTCGGCGGCGATGGTGCCGAAGACCAGCGAGCTCTTGCCCGAGCCGGAGACCCCCGTGAAGACCGTGAGCCGGCGCTTCGGGAGCTCGACGCTCACGTTCTTCAGGTTGTTCACCCGCGCCCCGTGCACCCGGATGCTGGCGTGGCTGTCCGCCAGGGAGGCCCCAGAGACTCGGGGAGCGCTCGGCGCGACGTCTCGCGCAGGCCGTCGCGGAGTGGCGGGCTCCGGCGCCGAGCGCGGGCTCTTCGCAGCCTTGCCTTTCGCAGCCTTGCCTTTCGCAGCCTTGCCTTTCGCAGCCTTGCCTTTCGCAGCCTTGCCTTTCGCAGCCTTGCCTTTCGCGGCGGCGCCCTTCGTCGCCTCGCTTGCAGCGGTGCGCTTCGCGGCCGACTTGGCGGCGGACTTCTTGGTGGCCGTGCTCATCGTCTCTCCGTCCTGGGTGACCGGTGGGCGCCGAGGTGCAGCGTGACCTTCAGGCTCGTTCCTGGATGCGGAGCATGTTGCCCGCGGGGTCTCGGAAGGCACAATCCCGCACGCCGTAGGGCTGATCCGTCGGTTCCTGGACCACCTCGGCGCCCTTGGCCTGCAGGCGCTCGAAGGTGCCGTCGATGTCCGGCGTGGCCAGGACGAGGCTGGCGTAGGTGCCCTTGGCCATCATCTCGAGGATGGTGCGGCGCTCTTCCTCGGTGATGCCGCTGCCGTCCACGGCGACGGGGTGCAGGACGACGGAGAGCTCCGGCTGACCCGGAGGGCCCACGGTGATCCAGCGCATGCCGCCGTAGCCGACGTCGTTGCGGACCTCGAATCCGACGACGTCGCGGTAAAATGTCAGGGAGGCGTCGGCGTCGGTGTGCGGGAGAAAACAGGCGTGAATGGTGATGTCCATGGCGGCCAAGCTAGTGCGGTCGCCGCGGCGACGCTTCTCGATTCCTGACCGGACGGGTCACCCGCTTCGCCAGGCAGGGCGGCATCCCCGCCGTCGCCTGAGCCGCCTGGCGCCGGTAGACGCTGGGGGGCACCCCCACCAGCTCCGTGAAGCGGGTGCTGAAGGTGCCCAGGGACGAGCAGCCCACCGTGAAGCAGATCTCCGTGACGCTGAGGTCGCTCGCGCGCAGCAGGGCCATGGCCCGCTCGATGCGTCGAGTCATCAAGTACGAGTAGGGTGACTCACCGTAGGCGAGGCGGAACTGCCGGCTGAGGTGCCCTGCGGACATCTGCACACCCCCGGCGAGGGCCTCGACGTCCAGTGGTTCGGCGTACTCCCGATCGATCCGATCGCGCACGCGGCGCAGGCGCGCGAGGTCCCGCAGGTGCTGAGCTTCATCCGCTCGGCCGGCCACCAAAGAATGGTACGCGCGTGCCCTCGAGTTGCCCAGGGGAGGGGTTGCCCAAGGGAGGGCGTGCGGTCTTCTTGCCGATCGACGCGGCGCCTTGGTAGGAGTACCGCGAGGGCTCTCGAATGCGACGTGGGAACGCCGTGGGAGTGGGCCCCCGTCCCTGAATGCTTCTCTTCCTTGGCCGTTCTACAGGCTGCACTTCGAGGCGGATCACGCAGGACGACGTGCTCGTCATGCGACCGATGGCCTCCGCTCCGAGGGCCGAGCTCGATGAGTCTCGACGGGCCCCCCGGGGATGAGATCGACGAGGTGAACGCCGCGATGGCATCGCGGCTCGTGCTGCCACGAGCTGGAGGGGTTTGCACCCAGGGCGCACGACGAACGTAGTCCCATGCAAACCCCACCAGAAGCCCCGGCGACTCCTGCGCACCCGTTTCTCCTCGAGGTCCAAGGGCTTCGAGCCATCGCGGTGCTCAGCGTCTTGCTCTTCCACGTCTGGCCCTGGGCGCTCCCCGGGGGATACGTCGGCGTGGACGTCTTCTTCGTCATCTCCGGCTACCTGATCACCGGCCTGCTTCTACGAGAGCTGACGACCAGCGGCTCGATCTCGCTGAGGAGCTTTTACGAGCGGCGCGCGCGCCGTCTGTTACCGGCTGCCACGCTCGTGCTGCTGGCCACGCTGGCCGCCCTCCCCCTGCTGCCCGAGGTGACCTGGGACAGCACGATCGAGGACGTCGTCGCCAGCGCGTTCTACGTCGAGAACTGGCGACTCTCCTGGCTCGCCGTGGACTACCTGGCAGCCGACGAGCTACCGAGCCCCGTCCAGCACTACTGGTCCCTGTCCATCGAAGAACAGTTCTACATCGTCTGGCCGCCCATCATGATCGCCGGCGCTGCGCTCGCCCGGCGCGCCTCGCGAGCTCCTCGTTCGGTCCTGCGAGCCGTCCTCTGGCTCCTCACCGCGGCGTCCCTGACGACCTCCATCGCGTTGACGGAGCAAGACAGAGAGTCCGCATACTTCATCACCCCCACACGCGTCTGGGAGCTCGGCATCGACGGCCTACTGGCGCTCCATTCTTTGCCCCCGCTCAGCGAACGAACCCGCGAGGCGATGCGGGTCGGTGGGCTCTGCGCCATCGCCGCCTCCTGCCTCTCCTACTCCAGCGCTACGGCGTTCCCGGGATACGCGGCGCTCCTTCCCACGCTGGGCACGGCCCTCGTCATCGCCGCGGGCTCGGCGCAGGCGCGGTGGTCCTCCTTTCGCCTCCTCACCTGGCGACCGTTCCAGCACCTGGGCGACATCTCGTACTCCCTGTACCTGTGGCACTGGCCCGTCATCGTCCTCTACGGCGTTCACC
>JAAZAA010000060.1 GCA_012514535.1 Myxococcales bacterium
GCGGCTGGGCTCGGGGCCCACGTCGCGCAGCTCAGGCCGCTCCACGGCGGCGACGTCGAAGACGATGCCCTCGAGGCTCTTCGTGGAGCGCCCTGGTCGGGACAAGCCCGCGGTGAGACTGCGGGCTTGTCCGATGCCCGCGCCGAGTCGCGGCGGACGTCCGCCGAAGCCGCCGCGCGTGGGGAGCGGTTGTCCCAGCTCGTAGGCGTCCAGGGCGGCGGCGAGATCCTCCGCGGAGCGGAAGCGCCGGTTGGCGTCGCTGGAGAACGCGACGTCGAAGAGCTGCTGGAGGGCAGGCTCCTTCACGCCCAGCTCGGCGATCGGGGTAGGGGGTGTGCGGGTGGCGGCGAGCAGCTCGGTCGAGCCATCGCCGGTGAACGGATACTCTCCGGTCACCGCGAAGTAGAGGGTGACGCACAAACTCCACACGTCGTCCGCGGGGGTCGGCTCCTGACCCTGGAGCACCTCGGGGGACAACGCAGGGCCATAGGGCAGCGCACGGAGCCAGGTGAGCACCGGTGAGACGGGGCGCCCGACGGCCCGCTCGACCACCGCGGCGGGCGAAATTGCCGTATGACAACACCCCGCGGCGTGGAGCGCCGTGAGGCTCCGCGCCATGCGCAACGTCCAGGCGACGGCTCGCGCGGGCGTCAGGGGCCCGTCTTCTTGCACGATGGTCGCCAGGCTGCGCCCGTGGGCCAGCTCCGTGACCGCGGCTGCGCGATCGACGTCACAGCCCCCGGGGAGCTCCGCGGGAGGCACGCTCTCCTGGGTGTCGAGGACCCGCGCGAGGTGCGTCTCCTCGAGGAGGCGCGCCTTGCGGAGTCGCTCCGCCTCTTCCGGTGACACCAGCGTGACGAGGACTCGATGGTCGGACCGTTCGTCCCAAGCGAGCCAGCTTCTGCGGCTCACCCCGCGGAGGAATCGGTAGCGCCCGGCGAGAGGCGCGCGAGGTTCGGCGATGGCAGACTCGGCCGGCACAGGGTGAAACGCTAACACTTCTCGCAGCGCAGCGAGAGAGGCTGCCCACGGGCTCCTGGGCCGCGGATCGAAGGGAGGGGCGGTGACGGAGCACCTTCGCCCACCTCGGGCGCCTCATGGCGCAAAGTTGGCCCGGATCCTGGCCGCTGTGTATCCGAGAGGTTCGCCGCAGGCTGACACCACGGTGGTCCTCGGAGGTACCCATGCATCCATCCGGACTTCGCGCGCTCCGCTCCCCTTCGGTTGCCGTCGGGAACGGCTCCCCCACGTCCCGCGCCGACGCGACGCGGGCGGCGACCCTGGTCGTGATCGAGTTCTCCGCCTCCTGGCCGCGTTGGCTCAAGCCGACGCGCGGCGGAGACATGGCCGTCGTGGCGCAGCACTACGAAGGGCACCCGAGCTCCCTGGTCACCCAGGTGGCCAGTCGCACCCTCCGCCTCGAGGCGGTCGGTTGGCGCCTCGACGCGACGGTGCTGGTCTCGAACGGACGCACCGACCCCGACTCGGTCGCCTCGCGGGCGGTTCTGGCTCGAGGTCTCGCTGCCCGCTTGAAAGCCCGAGGACGTGGCGCCCTCGTGCTCACGGTGGACGAGCGGGCGGGACGTCGCGCCGCGCACAACCTGCTCGCCTTGGCCGAGGCGCTGGCGTCTTCGGTGCGCGGCGCGGACGTGAGCCTGTGTGTGCGGGTCGGCGACGAGCTGAGCACCATCGCGGCGCCGCCGGAGGCGGACGCGGTCGTGTCTCGGGCGGGCTGAGGCGCAGGACATCCCACCTCATCCGTGCCATAGATCGCGCCCCATGGCGGCCCGTTCGGACATGGTGAGGTCCCCGGAAGACGGAACGGAGAGCCCGCGCGACCGCCAGCTCGCGGAGCGGACGCTGCGGGACCTCGAATGGGGCGAGCTCCTGGAGGGCATCGCCGGTCGGTGCACGACGAGCGTCGGGGCGGCCGCGGTCCGGGAGCTGCGCCCGCTCCCCAACGAGGTGGCGGCGCGGCGCCAGTGGGCGGTGAGCTCGGACGTGCTCGAGCTGTCCCGACTCGGGACGCAGCTGCCTCCGCTGAACCTCCCCGAGGTGACCGGGGCGATCCAACGCATCGCACGCGGAGGGGTCGGATCCGGGCTCGAGCTGCACCAGATCCGTCAGGGGTTGCGGGCCGTGGCCGAGCTGGGGCGTTTCGTGGCCCAGCACGCGGAGACGGCGCCCGCCTTGGCCGAGCACCTCGCCACGGATCCGTCGCTTCGCTTTCTCCGCGAGGAGCTCGATCGATGCATCGAGGACGGTGGAGCGGTGCTCGACCGGGCGTCGGCTGAGCTGGCGCGCGCTCGACAGCAGGTCGGCGTGTTGCGCCAGCGCATCAAGGCTCGGCTCGGCGAGCTCATCGGACGCTACCGTGAGGCGCTCCAGGATACGTTCATCGCGGAGCGAGACGGTCGCTATGTGCTGCCGGTGCGCGCGGACGCGCCGTTCCGCGTCCACGGCATCGTGCTCGGCTCCAGCGGATCCGGGGCGACCCTCTACGTGGAGCCTCAGGAGATCGCCGAGCTCGGCAACCGCTTGAAGGTGGCCGAAGCGGAGGTGGAGCTCGAGGAAGCGCGCGTGCTCGCGCAGCTCAGCGAGGCCATCGCGCCGAGCGCCCCGGCGCTGCTCGACGCTCTCGACGCCTGCGCCAGGGCGGATGCCCTCCGGGCCATGGAGCTCTACGCCCGCGCCGTGGGCGCGCGCATGCTGCGCTGGGGCGCGGCGGGGTGTGTGGTCTTGGAGAGCGCGCGACACCCCTTGCTCGCGCTCCAGGGGATCTCCGTCGTGCCGAACGATCTCTCCCTCCAGGAAGGGCGGGGGCTCGTCCTGTCGGGGCCGAACGCGGGGGGGAAGACGGTGGCCCTCAAGTGCTTGGGGTTGGCGGCCCTGGCCCAGGCGAGCGGGCTCCCCTTTCCCGCGGCGGAGGATTCGTCCTGTGGGTTCTTCGAGGCCGTGTTCAGCGACATCGGTGATGATCAGTCGCTCGCGCGATCGCTGTCGACGTTCAGCGGGCACATCGAGACGGTGCGCGACATCGTCGAGCGCGCCGGGCCCGGCGTGCTCGTCCTCTTCGACGAGCTCGCAGGAGGCACGGACCCCGAGGAGGGCGCGGCGCTGGCCGTGGCTCTGCTCGAAGACTTGGTGGCGCGGCGCGCCGCCGTCGCCGTCACCACCCACTACGAACGCCTGAAAGAGCTCGGCGCCGAGTCCGAGTCCGTGGATAACGCCGCCGTCGGGTTCGATTTCGATCGACTGGAGCCGACATTTCGACTCGAGCTCGGCCGCCCCGGCGCCTCCAGCGCCCTGGCCGTCGCGCAGAGACACGGCCTGTCCTCGTCGATCCTGGGTCGGGCCGCGTCGCTCTTGCCGGAGGTGAGCCAGCGCCGCGAGAAGCTGCTGCGCGAGCTCGAGAACAAACAAGTGGAGCTCGAGGCCCTGCGGGCGCAGGTGGAGGCGGAGAAGGAGCGCCAGGCGGAGCTGGCGCGCAGCCTCGAGCTCGAACGGCAGCGGCGCGAGGAGCGTGAGCGACGCGAGCTGTCCCGGGCAGGCGAGGAACTGTCGCGCACCGTGCGCGAGGCCCGCGCCGAGGTGCAGCGGGTGCTCAAGGGCCTGAGCAAGCAGGTGCGGGACCGACAGGAGCTGAGGCAGGCCGAGCGCACCATCGACGAGGCGGCCCGCTTGGTGGCGCTCGGCAGCGAGCTCGACCGCCGCACCCGTACGGGAGCGACGTTGCCTTCGCCGGTCGAGCTGGCGGTGGGGCACCGCGTCCGCGTCCGCGGCATGAACACGATCGCGGAGGTGATCGAGCCCCCCGAGCGGGGTCAGGTGCGGGTCCTGGCGGGGGTGATGAAGCTGACGGTCGGCGTCGATCAGGTGGAGCTGGTCGACTCGAGCTCGAGCCGACGGAACACGCCCGTGGAGCGCCCTCGCACCGGTCGGCTCGCGACGGACGTGCAGGAGCTCGTGACGCCTCCGCGCACGGAGGACGTGACCCTCGATCTGCGAGGAGAGCGGGTCGAGGCCGGGCTGGGCTTGCTGGACGAGTTCATCGACACCCTGCTGCGGCGCGGCGAGAACGTCGGGTACGTCCTCCACGGCCACGGCTCCGGCGCCATGAAGAACGCCGTGCGCAGCCACCTGAGGGAGCTGGGCATCATCCGCCTCGCGCGCCCCGCCGAGCGCGACGAAGGGGGAGACGCGTTCACCGTCTTCTGGCTGAGCTGACGTCGCGAGGCGCCCCGTCTGGGGTCCCTTGCCGACCCCTGCAGAGGAACGCCGATCAGGGCTCG
Organism: Myxococcales bacterium; assembly: GCA_012514535.1. Classification (GTDB taxonomy): domain Bacteria; phylum Myxococcota_A; class Polyangia; order Polyangiales; family Polyangiaceae; genus NIC37A-2. The sequence continues at coordinate 4,293 of JAAZAA010000060.1, forward strand.
AACCCGACGGGTTCGCTGGGTGGGGGCGCCGCGGGTGGGGGCGGGGCCGGCTTCGGAGCTGGCTTCGCAGGGGGAGGCGGCGCCGCGGGCTTCGTTGAGGCGGCGGGCTTCGACGCGGCGGGCTTGCGCGTCGCCGGAGAGCGCTTCGGGGGTGCAGGCTTCGCGCTGGGCGAGGCGATCTCTTCTGCGGGGGCGTCCGCCGCGGGAGCGGACCTGTCGAAGGCACCGCCGGAGCTGTCGGTCGCTTGCACCAAGCCGTCGAGCAGGCCCGTGGTCGCGAGCAGCTGCTCCTCGGCCCGTTCGCGCATGTAGGCGAGCACCCGCTTGGCGTCTTCGAGGTTGCGCTTCACTTCGTGGAACTTGGTGATGTCGCGCACGAAGACCTCATCGGCGCGATCCCGGAGCCCGTCGAGCCGCCGTTCGAGGCGCTCGATGCGCGCGCCGTTCTCGTCGAGGAGCGTGCGCAGGGACACGAGCTCGTTGCTCACCTTCTCCACAGGCTCGGTGAGCTTGCGCATCGTCTCGTCCCGGGTCTCTGGCCGCGTCCGGAGCACGGCGGCGGGCGGTTTGTCCTCGCCCCCTGCGCTCACCTGCAGCTTCATGATGCGTCCCTCGTCGGCCAGGTCGCGCACCCGCGTGCGCACGTGCTCGACGAGGACCTCGTCGGGGAGATCCCTGCCGACCCCGAGCCCGTCGGCGAGCCCGTGTCGCGCGGTGAGCAGCCGCTCCGGCGTGGTCGCCATCGCGACCTGCGTCTCGTACAGCTCCAGGAAGAACTGGTCGTACTCGGGGTTCCCGGACGCGTAGTACTGGCCCTGGGCGACCGGCGTCGGGCCGTTGTTCACGAACACCCCGCAGCCGACGTTCGTTGCCCCGACCGCGACGACGAAGAGGAGCGCGGACCCCAGGGCGACGAGCGGCCTGCCGCGGGGCGAGCCCTCCAGAGGGCGAAGCGAGCGGCGCTCTCGCCGCCTTCCGACGTACCAGCGGCGTCGCGAGGATCCGTGCGTCACATGACCTGTCATCGAGGACACTCCAGAGCCGTGCCCCACAGCTCCCAACGCTGTCCGGCTCGAACGATGTAGAAGGCCGCCGCCCGGCGATCCGCGCCCGCCCAGGGGGCCCCTTGACCGGACTCCACGTCCGCCGGTGCCGCCGCGAGCGGAGGACCGACGGGGGCGAGGTCGCGATCGAGGGTCTGCAGCCAGATCCGATGTTTGCCCTTCTCTCCCTGCGTCCACTGCAGGAGCCAACCGCCGCCGGGGAGCGCCGTGGCTGCCGGAGAGAGCGTCGAGGCGGATTCGCTCAGCCCTTCGGGGACGAAGGTCCTCGAGGTCGCAGGCAGCTGACCGAGGGGCGCGCGGGACAGCTCGATGCGCCAGGGGCGATCCGACGCCGCCCGGCTCGCGAAGGTCACCAAGACCTCCTCTTCGCCGACGCTCGGGCTCGGAGTTCCGAACTCCTTGGCCTCGCTCGCGATCTTCGTCACGGAGCCGCGCGCTCGCCCCCGCCCATCCAACAGACCGACCATGATGTCCCCGTCGAGCCCCCCTCGTCGCCAGGTCGCCAGCGCCCCCGAGCTGCCCAGGGGTTCGGCCCGCGGCGATGTGTTCTGGGGGGCGGCGGCGTCTTGCCAGAGGAACTCGGTGTTCTCGCCCAGGCGCACCTGAAACCCGCGCTCTCCGGCGCTCAGGTGAGCGATCCCAGCGCTCAGGGCAACGAGCCCACCGTTGTCGTCCTTTCCCTGGGCGCGGCTGGTGGCGAAGCTGCTCCCGCCATCCGCCCGGCTCAGGGGCAGCACCCCGAGGACCTTCTCGGAGCCCTCCTCGGAGAACGCCCGCGCGGCGTCGAGGGTCACCGGGTCCAGGGTGAGCCCGACCGCCTCCGTCGTGCTCGCCGCGTAGCCGAGGGCGACGCGGCCGCTCCCGTCTTGTCGGATCGCCAGCGGGACGCCGAGGTGCACCGCGTCCGCCAACTTCCGCCCGGCGCTGGAGCCGCCGCTGGAGAGAGTGCAAGCGCGCACGGGCGGTGGCTCTGCGGCGGGAGCGCTCGCCGCGGCCGTCTTCTCCTCGGTGCCCGCGTCGGAGCGCAGCGTCTTCCAGGCGAGCAACGCCACCACGGCGGCGCCCGCGGCGACGGCCATCCACTTCGCGCCGCCAGCGGGGAGCCATGGCGGAGACGACGGCGCCGTGCTCGGGGGCGCCGACGTGAGCGGAGTGCTGCTCCGCGAGGGGACACTGCTCCGGGACGGGGTGCGACTCCAGGAAGGAGCGTGGGGCGCGGCGCCGACGGGCCTTGGCCCGGGCTCGGACGACCGGCGCCGGGTGCGCGGGATGTCGTCCTGCTCCGCGCCGTGATGGGCGGTCGGAGACGTCGCGGGGATCGAGTCATGGGCCGGCTCCCGAGGATCGGGCGGCACCGGAGGGCGCGTGATGGGGCGTTGTCCCGGGACACCTCGGGGCGGGGGCGGCACCGCTCCCGGGGGCCGTAACGTCTCCGTCGCGGAGACCTGCCCGAGCTCCACCAAGGTGGGCAGCGGGGGACGCAGGCGCGGCGCAGGTGCGTGAGCGCCGGGGCCTCGGGGCTGCTCCTGGCTCGGGTCGGATCGCCGCTCTCGAGTGCCCTGCTCCGGCAGGGGCGGTGAGCCCGGGGCGCGCGGTTGGTTCGGATCGGTCACGGAAACCGGAGGCTGGGAGGGAGCAGTCGTGCCGTGGGTCCGTCTTGCCCCGCAAGGGCAACGGTCATCACGCCATGCACTATAGCGCCCGCGCGTCGCAGGCAAAGAACGCACTCTCGCACGGTCGCGCCGGTGGTGGTCACATCGTCCACCAACATCACGGGGCTCCTCGGGACGTTCGTCGCCACGAACGCCTCACGAACGTTGTCGCGTCGCGCCACGCCCCCGAGGCGAGCTTGCGCTGCCGTGTCGCGCGTGCGCCGCAGGACGTCGGTGTGGACGGGTGTGTTCGAACGATGACCTAGGGCGCGGGCGATGAGCGCCGCCTGGTTGTAGCCGCGCGCGGCGAGCCGGCGAGGATGCAAGGGCACGGGCACGAGGATCCCATGTGGGGCGATGAAGGGCGCGAGGTGGTCATGGAGGACGCACCCGAGGGTCGAGGCCCACCGCGTCTCGTCCCGGTACTTCAGCCGCTGAATCAGCTCGCTGATGCGGCCCGCGTAGGGCGCGGCGGACCAGCCGTGGACGCCCGCGAGCTCCCAGCGGAGCCCGGGCACGCTGCGACAGGAGGAACACTGGGCGCTCCGGGACGGCGCTCCGCATCGAGCGCAGCGCCCGACCCAGGCGTCGTGCGCTCGGGCCCACGCGAGATGAACGGATCGCACGGCGCGTCCATCGGCCCGGCGCCGGTCATCGTTGCGTGGTCGGTGACGTTCGGCCCGACGTCCTCAGCCGATGCCCAACAGCTTGCTCATGGAGAGCTCGTCCGCGGGCGTGAACGGATACTGATCGAACTCCGAGCTCCACACCCACTTGAACGCGTGCACGTTCGCTTCGCGAGGCTCTCCCTCTGCGATCACGCACTCGTACAGGTAGAGATCGACGACGTAGTGATCGTAGGGATGGCTCACGAAGCTGATGAGCTGCCGCACCTCCACGTCGACGTCGAGGCGATGCTTCACCTCGCGCTTGAGGGCGAGCTCGTCGTCTTCCCCGCGCTCCACGCGACCGCCCGGGAACTCCCAGAGGAGGGGCAACACGGCGCTCGGGCGCCGCTGCGTGATGAGGTAGCGCCCCTCTCGTTCGATGACGGCGGCCACCACTCGTATCGTCTTGTGTTTCTCTATCATCGGCGGGCTTCGGACCTCTCCGCGCGCCCCGACCCGCGAACAGCCGTCGGGCCTGTGGGGGGCGCCCCGAGGTACTCCGGGGCGACCCGGGGCGCTCAGAAATCGACGCGGAACACCTGCTGTCCCATGAGGAGGATGTCTCCGGGCGCGAGCTGGTGCTCTCCGCTGAGGCGAACGAACGTACCGTTCGAGCTCCCCACGTCCGTCAGGTACACGCGACCGTCGGGGCCCGGGGCCACCCGGCAGTGGAGACCCGACACATAGCCATCCTCGGAGAACAGCACGTCTCCGCGCTCACGGCCGAGGTGGAGCCCCCGCTCGGGGATCGGGAACGCGTTCCCCGTGGTGTCTCGCCCGATCACCAGGGCGAGGCGACCGATGAAGCCCTTCGCCGGGCTGCCGAAGCGCTCGACGCCGTCGGCGCTGGGGGGGAGACGCTCCAGCTTCTCGAAGCGGATGATCTCCTGACCGATGCGGAAGATGGATCCCGGCTCCAGAGGCCAGGGCTGGTTGGGGACGAGCTTCACGTAGACGCCGTTCAGCGAGCCCGTGTCCCGGACGGTCACCTTCCCGCCGCTGATCTGGAACGCAGCGTGCTTCGGGGAGAGGTAGCTGTCGCCGGCGAACACCGAGTCAGTGTCGCGCCCCACGGTCGCGGACGGTTGCGGCAGCTTGTAGCTCCCCGCTTCGGATCCGTCGGCGCGCAGCGCAGTGAGGACGACGCTGCCGACTCCGCCGGGTGCTGCCGCGGGAGCCGCGACCTCTGCCGGAGCGGGCGCCGCCGAGAGGTTGTACCCGCACGCCGCGCAGAAGCGGTTCGTCGGCGCGTTGATGTGGCCGCACTGAGGACAGGAGCGCTGCGCCGCGGCGCCCGGGCGAACCGAGGGGCTCTGGGCGGCCGGCGGCTGCGCGGGTTGTTGCACGGGCGGGGGCGCCTCGACGACGGCCGCCGGGGCCTCGGCGACGCGAGGAGGCGCGGAGACCTGCTCCCGAGCTCCGGTCGCGGCGCGCGCCATGGCCGGAGGGCTCGGCGCCATCGTCGGCTGCGGGGCGGCCTGCGCGGGCTGGCTGGCCTGCTTCACGCCTTGCGCCGGAGTGTCCGCCTTGAAGGGCTTCGGCGCCGTCCCCTTGGGGAGCTCCGAGCCGCAGCCGAGGCAGAACTTGTAATGATCTTGATTCTCTTTACCGCACTTCGAGCATGTGATCACGGAGGCCCTCCGGAGGTCGCGCTCGTCCCGGGACCGCACCGGGCCCAGACCGCGTCGAGCGGTCGCAACTGCGCGATTATCCCTGGGGGACCCCGAGAATCAAGCCGGGTCGCGCTCCCAGCCCCGAGAGCCCGTCCGCGGCGCGTTCTTCATCGCCCTCACGGGGTGAGGATCTTGAGGGCCTCCCGCAGCGAATCGCTCAGGGGGCGCGTCTCCAGCTCCGGCTCGAGCGCCTTGAGGGCACGCTCCGCTTCGGCGGCGCGGTAGCCCATGTTTGTGAGGGCCGCGAGGAGGCGATCGCGCTGTCCCAGCGCCGGGCTCGGAGTCGGCTTCTCGGCCGACGCGTCCCGTCCCAGGTGGGTGGGGAGTTTGTCCTTGAGCTCGAGCACCAAGCGCTCGGCGGTCTTCTTGCCGATGCCAGGGACCTTGCCGAGCCGGTTCTTGTCCGCGGCCTGGACGGCGGCGCACAGCTCCGGCGTCGGCAGGGCGCTCAGGATCCCGAGGGCCGTCCGGGGCCCGACGTTGGGCACGCCGATCAGGAGCCGGAACACGGCGCGGTCCTCCTCCGTGGCGAACCCGAACAGCTCCAGGGCATCCTGACGCAGGTTCGTGTGCACGTGGAGGACGACGCGGTCCCCGTCCTGTCGGGCGCGTCCGGCGGTCCCGAGGGGACACAGCACGTCGTACCCGACGCCTCCGACGTCCAGGAGCAGGGGACCGCCGGCCTCTTCGTTCAGGAGCTTCCCGCACAGGCGCCCGATCATGACCACACCACCGAGAAGACGAGGTCACGAGGGGCGCCCATGCCCCCGCCTTTAGTTGTTCTGTGCGCCCTGGGCAATCCAGGCGCGGATCTTGTTGGCCTGCTCCGCGGGCAGTGGGAAGTCGAGCTCCGCTCCGGGATCGTCGAACTGCGGCATGGAGTCGCCGCAGGCGGTCTGACAGAGAGCGCCGTCTTGTGCGGTGCAGGTCAGGCCAGCGGAGTCCTGACAGCCGTCGACCTTGAGCATGAGGAAGCTCCGGCTCGGATCGCCCGGGACGACGTTGGGCATCTCCGGCGCCGTCGCGGACGGCGTGAGCATGTTGTCGACGATCGTCTGCAACATCTCATCGGCGACCTCTCCGTTGGGGGGGCCGAGCCAGAGCTTGCCGCGCGCGGCGGTCTGGTGACCGTGGCACGTGGCGTCGTTGCAGCTCACCTGGAAGATCGGCTCGAAGATGTCCGTGCGGAAGGACACCGGGGTCGTCAGATCGGCGCCGCTCGTGTTCGGGGGGCAGGTGGTGGCAGGGCCGCAGAAGGCGAACGGGGTGTTGCGAGTCCCGCCCCCGTTGCCGTTGTCGTTGTCGTCACCGTTGTCGTCGTCGGAGCAGGCGCCGAGGCACGGGATCGCGGCCAGCACCAGGAGATAGCGAAGCTTCATGAAACTCCTCGTAGGGGTCGATGATGGGCAGTGCCCAGGAGCAGCCGAACCTAGCAAGTCTTTGTGGGTCATGCCCACTCATCGTGCGTCCTTCCGGAGGGGCCGGGGACGATCTTCCCGGAGACCGATCCTTCCACCGGTTCGCACCTGCAAGAGGCATGAAAGTTCCCAGCGCCACTGCAGTCTGCCGGTGGGACGCGCCCCCGATCCATGCTTAGCTCGCGCGCCATGACGGACAGCGTGAGGCATCTGGGATTCCACGGTCCCCTGGGGCGGGACCCCGGGAGGGCGTTCGGCCGCTGCTCCTCCCTGATGCTGCTTGGCCTGATCCCGGTCGGCCTGATGCTGTTCGGTTGTGGTGGCTCGGCGAGTGAGACCCCTCCGCCCCTCGAGCCTCTCCCCGCCCGGACGCGAGCGACCCTAGAAGAAGCTCCGCCCACCGATGCGCCTGCGGCTGGTTCGCGCGGCGCGTCCGGCGACGGCAGCGATTGGTCCGCAGGCGCAGGCGAGCCGAGCGCCACCGAACCACGAGGAGCAGACCCTCGCGGTGCTCAGCCGAGCCCGAGACACCACTCGGGCGATGCCCCCGCGACGGAGGAGCGCGCTCCGTCCACTTGGGGACGTTGACGCGGCACCGTTCCGTGACCTCGAGCGGTGACCTCGTACCGGAACCTCGTACCGGAACCTCGTCGTCTCGAGCCCTTCGAGAGTCCGTCGTCTCAGAAGGTCCCCGAATAGCTGAACCCGGCGAAACCGGGGCCGACGCTCGGCTGCAGCGTCGCGGTCCCCTGGGCCTGCTGACGTAGGAAGAAATACGTCACGGCTCCGCCGATCGCCACGGCACCGCCGCCGAGGGTGAGCCCGATGCCGACGTTGCGACGGGGGAGGGCGTCTTCCGCGGCCTGCTTGTCCGCGGCGTCGCGGCACACGTACACCCCGGCGCTCTCCTTCGAGCAGTCGTTGATGGTCGACTGGTTCACCGCCCACAGGACGACGCCCACGACGCTCGTGGCGAGCCCGCCTCCCGCGACGAACAAAGGCCAGACGGGGGCCTGCGTGCTCGCGGTGGGTGCCTCCTCCACGGCAGGCAACGGCTCGGGCGCTCGGCTCGGAGCCGACTGCGCGGGGTCGGGCTCCGCCTCACGTCGCGCTGCCTCGCGCTCTTCGTCGAGCTGACGGCGCAGCACCTCGAGGCGTCGCAAGATCTGGTCTCGATCCGCCGCGTTCGGTCGGCGGGCGAGGTAGGTCTCGAGGGCAGACACGGCGTGAGCTTTTTGCTCGGCGAGCTCGTAGGCCCGCGCGAGATTCAAGAGGAGGGCCAGCGCCGTGCAGTCTCGCCTGAAGGCGTCCTCCCAATAGAGGATGGCCCGCGCGTAGTCCGCTTCGTGGAAGGAGACCTGACCGGCCTCGAACGCCCCCTTCGCGGCGCTGATGTCGCGTTCGCTCGGTGCATGTGTGCATTCCGGGAACGTCTTCCCCTCCTGGGCGAAGGCGACCGCCGGAGAGGAGACGAGGGTTACGGCAACCCACCAGGAGGAGACAAACCTGCGCATGCTCGAGCTCGATCCGGCGCTGAAGGAAGCAGTCCGAAGGTGATCCGGATCTGACCGACCAGCTCCCGGCGATAGCATAGGGAGATGCCGCGCATGATCCAAAATCGTGGCCGCCGCGGCCGTTCGGGCTTGTTTGGTGGGCTACGCTAGGGCGATCGTTGACCTCCGTGAGGCACGCGTCCCGTTTGCTCCTGGATTCTTGGCCGTTCTCCGAGCTCCGGATTCGCTCGAGCAGCAAGACGCGGCTCCGCGTCCTCTGTTGGCTCGTCGCGCTCTGCTGTGCGTTTCTGGGTGGACCCACGGGGTTCGTGGGCGAGGCGTTGGCCGCCGCGCCGGACGCGTCCGCCCGCCTCGAGATCATCCGTCAGCAGATGGAGAAGGGGCAGGCGCTCTTCGTCACGGGTAAGTACGCCGAAGCTGCGGAGATCTTCGAAGCGGGGTTTCGGGAGCACCCCTACTCCGCCTTCCTCTTCAACGCCGCCGTGTGCCACGAGAAGAACGGACGCCTCGAGTTGGCGGTGGACGCCCTCGAGCGCTACCTCGACGTCGATCGCGAGGCCCCCGATCGGGACGAGGTGAGCGAGCGTATCGCGCGCCTGCGGGCAGCTCTCGCCGAGCAGGCGCAAGCGGAGGCCGAGGCGGACGTCGAAGCGGAGCCCGCCGGAGAAGCCGCGCCACGGTCGCTCGCGCCCGCGGAGTCGGAGTCGACGATGAAGTCGCTCGTGGTGATCGAGACCACCCCGAGCTCGGCTCCCGTCCAGATCTATCGACTCGTCGATCCGGAGGCGCCCGCCTTCGTCGCCGGGCGACCCAACCCTGGCTGGAGGCTCGTGGCGGAGCGCGTCGCTCCCGTGAGCCTCACCCTCGCGGTCGGTCGCTATCACGTCGTCGTGGAGAAGTTCCGCGAGTTCAACCGCAGCGAGGCGGACATCGTGGTCTCGCCGGGGCACGTCCATCACTTCCAGGCCAACCTCTCCCAGGGAGCGTTCATGGCCTTCCTGCGGGTCACCGGGAACGTCCCCGGGGCGTACGTGTACGTGGACGATCCCGAGCAGCAGCGACCGCCGTGGGGGCGCGTGCCTCACGGAGAGCTCATCCCTCCTGGGAAGCACAGGATCGTGGTCGAGGCCCCGGGGTATCGGAAGTTCACGCGGACCGTGGAGCTCGCCGCGAGCGACCGGATCGAGGTGGCGGTGAAGCTCGTCCGCGTCGACTACGGCGTCGTCAAGGTGGACGCCAACGTCCCGGAGGCCTGGATCACCATCGACGACCGCCCCCTGGGGCTCTGGAAGCGAGGGGAGCCGGCTCTCGAGGCGGAGCTGCCCGCGGGGGTTCATCGCCTGACGGTGAGCGCGGACGGCCACAAGGACCTGCACACCACCTTCGAGGTCCCGCGAGGTCAGGTGCTGCCCGTGAGGGCCCACCTGATCCCCCAGTACCCCCGGGGCGCCGCCTGGACCCAGGCGGCCGTCGCGGCGGCCCTCCTCGGCACGGGGACTTTCCTCGGGATCCAGTCCAATCAGCTCCACGACGAGCTCCGCGCGGACCGAGACGCCGGACACCTCGATCCCACCGATCCCCGCATCGATCGCGGCCGCTGGTTTTCCATCGGCGCCAACGCGGGGTTTGCGATCGGTGGCGTGTTCGCGCTGCTGTCGACCTACAACTTCGTCAAGGACCCCTATCCGGACTCGACGTTGCAGCGGGGCAAGCGCCGCGAGTTCGAGGATCGACGTGCTCCGGCGGCGCCCTCCGCGGCGGGAGTCATTCCGTGGCGCACGATCGCCACCGGCGTCGATTTCACCCAGGAGGCGTGGTGATGCCGCGGCGTGCGGGAAGCGTGGCGCTGGCGCTGCTCGTGGGCGCCTGCTCCTGGAGCCGCTTCGACGAGGTGAGTGAGCCCGCGCCCGTGGAGGTGCTGGAGCGTCCGAGCGCGTTGAAGGCGGGCTTCGGCAACGTCGTGGCCGTGGCAGCCCAGGGCGAACGGGTGCGTGCGCTGGTGGGCGGAGTGCCCCTCGCGTCGCCCGCCGCGCACTTCGAGCTTGGGTTCGACGAGCGCCCGGGGATCCAGGCCGTCAGCGCCGTCGTGTGTGAGTCGCGGGGGCCGCGCGCGTGTTTTCTGGCGACCCAGCCCGCCGGGCTCCGCAAGTTCCTGCTCCGCGGAGAGGAGCAGGAGCGGTGCTTCGCCGTCGGCCTCGGGAGAGACGACTCGACCTTGGGCCTCCAGGTGCGTTGCGACGCCGTGAGCGTCACCCAGCCGGTGCCGGAGGTCGTCGAGGCTGCGCTCACGGAGGTCTTCGAGGGCGCCGCGGAGCCCCCGGAGCTGTTCGCGGCCTCCGATCGGGAAGAGGAGCCGACGCTGCTCGCGGCCACCCCGCGGGCGAAGAGCGCCTGGTTCTACCCGCCGTTGGAGAGCGTGCCCCAGGAGCTCGTTCCCCCGCGCGCTCCGGGTGAGCAGTACGGTCGCGCCGTCGCGGTGGTGGGGATCTCCGGGGGGCGCATCTTCGCCGTGGGCGATCCGGGAAAGAGCGAGGTCTGGTTGTATCGGTGGCTCGGAGAGGAGCCCGAGGTGCTCGGGTGCCTCGGCGGCGCCGCGGGGCTGGGGCGCTCCTTGGCGGCGGGGCGCATCGACGAGGACGACGAAGAGGAGCTGGTCGTCGCCGACAACGGCGACGTCTGGATCCTGCGTGGCGCGGCCCTCGCCGCCGCCTCGCCCGCGCCCGACGAGCCCTGCGGTGTGGACTGGTTGCCGGAAGGAGCGGAGCTCGATCGGCTCACCTGCGACGACGTCGACGGCTCCCACGTCTGTGAGGGGTCGGAGTTCGGCGCCGCCCTGATCGTCGCGGATCTGGACGGGGACGGCTCGGGCGAGATCATCGTCGGCGCGCCGGGGATGAGCGCCGCGGGCAAACGGCGGACGGGAGCCGTGTTGGTGTACGACTGGACGCAGGAGGGCGGGGCCGCGTTCGCCGATCTGCGGCTCCTGTCGTCGAGCACGGAGGGCAGCCGGTTCGGCGCCGCCCTGGCGGTGGCGCCGCAGCGTGGGCGCGACGTGATCCTCGCGGGGGCACCAGGGGCCAACAAGGCCGCGCTGATCTATTGTAGCGACCTCTACACCGGCGAGAGCGCGCGCTGCCGCTGAGCGTCGCTCGCCTCCGAACAGCGCGAAGATCCATGCTCAACGAGCCCAAGCAAATCCTGGTGGTCGATGACGAGCCGAACCTGCGACGCGTGCTGAGCGCGCAGCTCACGCGGGACGGCTACGAGGTGCACGTCGCCTCGGGTGGTTTGGAGGCCCTGGAGTGTCTGCGCGACAACCACATCGATCTCGTGATCACGGACCTCAAGATGCCGGGCCTGGACGGCCTCGGGCTGCTGAGGCGGGCGGTCGAGCTCGATCCGGGGTTGCCCGTGGTGATCATGACCGCGCACGGCACCGTCGACAACGCGGTGGAGGCCCTGAAGGCGGGCGCGTTCGACTACGTCACCAAGCCCTTCGATCAGCAAGAGGTCCGCACCATCGTCCACAAGGCGCTGCGCACTCGGGATCTCGCCGCCAGGGACGCCTCTCCCGCCGCCCGCGGCGCCACGGAGGCGCGCCACGGGATCATCGGGCGCAGCGAGTCGATCCACGAGGTGTACGGGGTGATCGATCGGGTCGCCGACACGCCGACGACCGTGCTCATCACGGGGGAGAGCGGCACCGGCAAGGAGCTCGTGGCGCGTGCCATGCACGAATCCTCGTCACGACGGGACCGCCCGTTCATCAAGGTGAACTGCGCCGCCATCCCCCGCGATCTGATGGAGAGCGAGCTCTTCGGCTATGAGCGCGGGGCGTTTACCGGGGCCGTCACGTCGAAGCCCGGGCGCTTCGAGCTGGCGAGCGGAGGGACGCTCTTCCTCGACGAGATCGGATCCATCCCCGTCGAGATGCAGGTGAAGCTGCTGCGGGCGCTGCAGGAGAGCGAGTTCGAGCGGGTCGGTGGGGTGAAGACGCTGCGGATCGACGTGCGGCTCGTCGCCGCCACGAACACGGATCTGAAGCGCCAGATCGCCGAGGGCACGTTCCGCGAGGATCTGTTCTACAGGTTGAACGTCGTCCCGATTCGGCTGCCGGCCCTGCGCGAGCGGGTGGACGACATCCCGGTGCTGATCGAGCATTTCATCCGCAAGTTCAACGCGCGGCTCAGCAAGGGGGTCCTCGGCGTCAGCCCCGACGCGTTGGCCACCATGATGGCTTACCCGTGGCCCGGCAACGTGCGGGAGCTCGAGAACGTCGTCGAGCGGGCGGTACTCTTTTGCGACGGCAACGAGATCGGGGCCGGCGACTTGCCAGGAGATCTGCTGCACACGGAGCCGATCGTCCCGTTGTCGCCCCTGCACGCCCCGCCCCTCGAGGGAGGGCTCAAGGAGCAGGTGAAGGCGGCGGTGAATCACCTGGAACGGCAGCTGATCCAGCGCGCCCTCGAGCAGATGGGCGGGAACGTGACCCACACGGCCCGGCTGCTCAAGCTGTCGCGCAAGGGCTTGCAGCTGAAGATGAAGGAGCTCGGGCTGCGCGAGCAGCCGGCGAAGCTCGAGTCGAGCGCGGAGGGGCGCACGAGTGGGCTGCGCGAGATGGGTCAGGGGCAGGACGAAGGCAAGCGAGATGGTGCCGGCGCTCGAGACGGCGACGATCCATGATTCGCCCGTGATGACTCCCTCCCGGTGGTCGAGGCCCTGGCAGGCGCTCGCGCTGCTGCTCGCGGTGCTGGGCGTCTCCTGTCGCGGTGGTGAAGCGGAAGGCGAGGCGGATCCCCAGGCGGCGTCCGCGCTGGAGGGGCCGCCCATCGGACCTCCGCCGGATCGTCCCGTCCCCCGGATGGGGATGGTTTGGATCCCGGGCGGCGCGTTGGTCGCGGGGACGCCGGCGGGTGATCTGCCGCGGCTGGCGGACGAGGAGATGGCTGGAGAGCAGGTGATCCTCGACGGCTTCTACATCGATCGTTTCCAGTACCCGAACGAGGAGGGCGCCATCCCGATGACGGGCGTCAGCCAGGAGGAAGCCCGCGGCCTGTGCGCGGAGCGGGGGAAGCGCCTGTGCTCGGAGCTCGAGTGGGAGCGCGCTTGCAAGGGTCCCGACAACCGCAAGTACGAGTACGGAGATCGGTATCGCGAGAGCATCTGCGAGACGGGCAAGCTGGCGCAGCTGCGCCCGAGCGGTCTCCGCGTGCCTTGCCAGAGCGATTTCGGCGTGCACGACATGCACGGTTCCGCGTGGGAGTGGACGGACAGCCCCTGGCAGCGAGGGCACGACGACGGGCGCGTGACCCTGCGCGGAGGCAACGACCGCGCCGGTGAGCTCGTCGCTCGCTGCGCCAACGGTCGCCCGGAGAACCCGGAGACGCGCTCGGGCGTCATCGGGTTCCGATGTTGCGCGGGGCCGCGCAATCCCGCCGAGGTCGCCCTGCACCTGGCGTTCGGGCGTGGGCTCCTGCCCCGGGCCAAGTTCGACGACGATCTGGAGGCGAGCCTCATCGCCGGGCTCCCCGAGGAGGCGCGGCAGGCGCTCGATGCCGTAGGACCGATCCGGGCGCAGCGCGCCTGGCTGTGGCGCCCCGTGGCCAACGAGGAGCTGCACGTCCAGGCGGTGTGCGCCCGCGGCAGGGTGCCCGGGGTCGATCAGCTCTGCGGTTTGTCGATCTCGCGGGTGACCCTGGGGAAGGCGGAGGCCCTCGCGTGGGTGAACACCGCCCTCTGGATCCCCACGCTGCACCAGCTCCACGGCGGTGTGCGCGATCTGTGGGTCGTCGGCGGGGACCGGGTCGGCAGCTTCAAGCGCTTGCTGGCTTATCGCTGGGGTCGCGTGCACGTGGGCGAGCTGTCCCGCGGCGTGCCCAAGAGCCCGCCCCGCTGAGCGCGGGCCTCGGGTCCCGGAGACTCACTGACAGGCGGCGAGGAGGCGCCGCTGCGCGGCCTCGAGCTGTCCTGCCCGCTGACGCACCTCCCGCCGCGCGGCGGAGTGCTGGCTCCGATCCTCGTTCTCCCGGGCCGTGGCGGCGCGCCGCGCTTCGGCGGCGATCTCCCGGAGCTTCAGCCCGTAGTCCTTCACGGCGCGGGCGAGGGCCCGACTCTGGAACTCGAGAGGCCCCAGCTCGTCGGCGATGGCGTCGTACTCCCCCGCGATCGCCCGCAGCGCCGCCGGCACCTGGCTGCCCGCGGCGAGCCGACCGACCTCCTCCAGGCGCGGGTTCACTTTCTCCGCGAGCTCCTGGCACTGGCGCGCTCGCTCCACACGGGCACACCCGCCGACCGACGGGGCCGCAAGCAGGAGGAAGGCGAGACCGATGGCCCGGTGCACGCCCGGACCCATAGCACGGCTCGTCGAAAACTTGGCCCCGGGACCCTGGATGGGGCAACCGGGCAGGAATGCGAACGAGCTCCGAGCCCGACCTGGGTCTTCTCCGCAAGCAGGCAGAGGCCTTGGCGGCTCGTCGCCATGAGACCGCGGTCGGGGCGCACCTGCTCGCTGCCATCGCCGCGACGCCCTGTGCGGCCTCCGATCTGCTGTTGGAGCGTGGCGCCACCGCGCGCCAGCTGCTCAACGCCTTCGACGCCCTGGGCGAACGGGGCGGGCCCGAGGAGAGCCTCGGGGTCCTCCTCGGGCGAGGCAAGGCGCTCGCGCAGCGCATGGGACCGAGCACCCGCCCGACCGCGGCGCACTTGCTCCTGGCCCTCCTCAACGACACGCGCGGGACGGCTCGGCGCTGCCTGGAGGCGAGCGGTGTGGACCCGAGCCGGCTCCGGACGGCGGCGCTCAACGTCGGTCAGGGCATCGTCGCCCGCCGGCGTGTTCTCCGTCCCGTCGAGCGAGGGCGAGAGATCGAACCGCTGACACCCGCACCCCGGGGTGAGGCGGTCCCCCTGGTGCCCCAGCCCGCGCCGCGGCCGCCGTCGTCGGAGCTGCCCCGGCAGCCCGGCGTGGCCGTCCCCGTGGTGCCTCAGGTGGGGCCCGCCCCCTTGGCGAGGCTGCGGCTCGCCCAGGAGGCGTCCGCCCAGGCCGCCGAGGAGCCGAAGTCGCCCGCCGCGGGAGCCACGCCGAGCTCCGCCTCGACGACACCGGCGCCGGGCGCCGCGCGCCCTCGATCCTGGGGAGCGCCGGGCGCTGGGGGCGCCAGCGCTGGAGCGCCGAACGGCGGCGAGCACGGCGCCGGGCAGCCCGCGAGCACCGGAGCGTCCAGCACCGGGGCCTTGCATCCTGGGTCTTCACAGCACGGGGCGTCGAGTCACGGAGCCTCCCTTCGAGGGGAGGGAGCCGACGAGGCGACCCGACGCTTCGGCCTCGATCCGCGGCGCTTCCCCGTGCTCAGCCAGCTCGGTCGGAACCTGAGCCTCGCGGCGGCCCGTGGGGAGCTCGATCCGGTGATCGGGCGCGAAGGGGAGATCGAGCAGGCGCTCGACGTCCTCGCGAAGCGTCAAGGCAACAACCCCTGCCTGGTCGGCGGCGCAGGCGTCGGCAAGACGAGCGTCGCTCGGGGAATCGCCTTGCACATCGCCGCCGGAAAAGACGTCGCCAGCCTCGACGATCGCATCCTCGTCGAGGTGCCCATCGCCGAGCTGTTCGCCGGGACGGGCGTGCGAGGCGCCCTGGCGGGGCGCCTGGCGGCCCTCAAGAAGGAGGTGCGGTCGAGCGAAGGCCGCGTCGTCCTCTTCTTCGACGAGATCCATCAGCTCTTTGCCAGTGAGGCGGCGGAGGAGATCTCGGGGGACCTGAAGCTGGCCTTGGCGAAGGGGGAGCTCCCGTGCATCGGGGCCACCACCCTCGAGGAGTATCGTCGCCACATCGAGGCCGACTCCGCCCTGGCGCGCCGGTTCTGCGCGGTGGAGGTGGACGAGCCCGGGCGCGACGAGGCCTACCTGATCCTCGACAGCCTGGCGCGGAAGCTCGAGGGGCACCACCGGGTGACCTATGAGCCCGAGGCGCTCGCGCTGGGCGTCGCCTGGTCCGTGCGCTACCTGCCGGGGCGCGCGCTGCCGGACAAGGCCGTGTCGATCGTCGATCTGGCGGGCGCGCGCGTGCGCCGGCGGGGCGGACAGCGGGTCACCCCCGAGGCGGTGGCGGAGGTGGTGGCGAGCCTCGCGGGCATGCCCACCGAGCGCCTGCTCGAGTCGGACGGAGATCGCATGCTGCGGCTCGAAGAGATCCTGAGCGAGCGGGTGATCGGGCACTCGGAGCACATGAAGAAGATCGCCCGTATCCTGCGGCGCAACGCCGCCGGACTCGGCGCGCGCCGGCCCATCGGGACCTTCCTCCTGCTCGGGCCCACCGGCGTCGGGAAGACGGAGACGGCGAAAGCCATCGCCGAGGTGCTCTTCCACACGGAGAGCGCCATCACCCGCATCGACATGTCCGAGCTGAGTGAGGCCCACGCCGTCGCCAAGCTCGTGGGCGCTCCCCCCGGCTACGTCGGTCACGATGCCGGAGGACAGCTGACGGAGGCGGTGCGGCGCCGCCCCTATCAGGTCGTGCTCCTCGACGAGATCGAGAAGGCGCATCCCGAGGTGCTCACGGCGTTCCTGGCGGTGTTCGACGAGGGGCGCATGACCGACGGTCGCGGGCGCACCGTGGACTTCAGCAACGCGGTCATCGTGCTCACGTCCAACCTCGGGGCGGCGGAGGTGACCGGGGCGAGCCGGCGTCGCGTCGGCTTCTCGACGCAGGACGACGCCAGCGACGACGTGGCCCAGCGGGTCGTCGCCGCCGCACGTCAGGTGTTGCCCCCGGAGCTCTACAACCGCATCGACGAGGTGCTCGTGTTCTCGCCGCTGTCGCGGGGAGACGTGCGCCGCATCACCCGCAAGATGCTGCAGGGCATCGCCAGCTCGTTGCACCAGCAGCGCGGCGTGCGCCTCGAGGTCGAAGAGGGGGCGATCGAGCACCTGCTCGCCGCGGGCGGCTTCGATCCCGAGCTGGGCGCGCGTCCCATGCGGCGCACCCTGGCTCGCCTCGTCGAGGCGCCCCTCGCGGAGAAGATCCTGCGCGGGGAGTTGAGCTCGGGAGACGTCGTGCTCGTGGACGTCGAAGGGGCCAGCGATGGCAGCCTCGGGGAGCTCACCTTCGACGTCATCGAGGGCGGCGCCGCCAGCGCCGGCCACGACGATTTCGCCGCCGCGGAGTGAGCGGCGAGCGGCACGAACCCCGGCGATCGAGCGGGCACGACCCGGTGATGAGCCCCGTCGCTCGGCCCCGTCGCTCGGCCCCCTCGCTCGGCCTGCGCAATTGGCGCCGGTCGGCCGCTGCCGCTACAATAGAAGGAGGATGACGTCCGCGGGGGGGACGCTGGGAGGGCGACCGACCGAGACCGCACGGGAGCGCGCCAAGCTGGGGCGCTTCGCCACGGGTCCGTGGAACATCCCGATCCGGGGGTGGTGGGAGGTGTTGCGGCGCGTCGCTGGTTCCGCCTCCAACGACGAGATCTCCCAGGCCGCCGCGGCGGTGGCGTTCTACGCGTTCCTTTCCCTCGTTCCCGCGCTGATCGCGCTGGTGTCGTCCTACGCCCTCATCGCCAACCCTCACGACCTGTCCCGCCTGCTGGGGGAACTCGACGGGACGGCGCCCTCCCACGTCCTCGCGCTACTCGAACAGCAGCTCTCCGAGATCATCGCGGGCTCGGCCACCCAGCTCACCTTGGGGGTGCTCGTCAGCTTGCTGGTGGCGTGGCTCTCCGCCTCGCGCGGGGTGGCCGCCATGATGCGCGCGGTGAACATCGCGTATCGGGAAGAAGAGACGCGCGGTTGGTTGACCAGGCGTTGGCTCGCGGTGCGACTCTCCGCGGGTCTGTCGGTCTTCGTCGCGGTAGCCATCGCCTTCATCACGATCCTGCCGACGCTCGTCGGCTTCCTCGGCCTCGAACCGCTCGTGCCCCTCGTACGCAGGATGCGCTGGCCGTTCTTGGCGATCGCCGTGATGTTCGGGCTCGGGATCTTCTACCGCTACGCTCCCAACCGGACGGCACCCAAGTGGCGCTGGGTCCTGTTGGGCGCCGCGCTCGCGACCGCGGCGTGGCTGTTGGCGTCCATGGGGCTGGCCTACTACGTGGACAGCTTCGGCAACTTCAACGCGACCTACGGAGCCCTCGGCGCCATCGCGGCGCTCCTGCTCTGGTTCTTCGTCTCCGCCTACGCGATCCTGTTCGGGGCCGAGCTGAACGCCGAGCTCGAGCACCAGACCGAGGTCGACACGACCGTCGGCCCGCCGCGCCCCATGGGGCGCCGCGCCGCGGCCGTCGCGGACAGCGTGGGCCCCACCTTACCGTCGGAGTCGTGGAGCGAGACCTTCAAGGGCATGGTGCGCTCCGCCCGCGGCTGCCGTCGGCACAAGGAGTGAGCAGGGCACCCGTCCCTGCTACCTGACGCGCGGGCGCGGCCGGCCTTTCCCGGCCCCGGCCTGCGCGTTATGCCGGGACGCCTTGAGCTCCAGGACCTCCAGCCGCGCCCGAAACCACCGCTTCCGCGTCGAGGAGCAGGACGTGGGGCTGCGCCTCGATCAACTCTTGGCGAGGCGGGTGCCCGAGCTTTCCCGGGGCATGGCGCGGCGGGTCCTCGAGCTCGGCGGGGTGTTCGTGGATCGCAAGCGGGTCAAGGTCGCCCGGCGTCAGCTGCGCGTCGCTCAGCTGGTGGAGGTGCACCTGGGAGCGTTGCTGGAGCAGTCCGCCGCCGCACCCAACCTGTCGAACCCATCGAACCAGTCGAATTATCCGGACGGATCGAACCAGCCGGGCAACGCACGGGAGGGCGCCGCGGGAGAGCCCTTCGTCGTGCGCTGGGAGGACGACGACGTGATCGTCGTCGACAAGGCCGCGGGGATCCTGTCGGCGCCGACGCCCGAGAGCGACCGCTCGAACCTGCAGCGTTGGCTGACGGAGCGGCTGGGGCGCCCCGTGCACCTGGTCCACCGCCTCGATCGCCCCACGAGCGGGCTCATCCTGTTCGCCAAGACGCCGCGGGCGGCCGCGCACCTGGGGCAGGCTCTGCAGCAGCGCCTCCTGTCCCGGGAGTATCTGCTCGCGGTCTCGGGCGCCGTGTCCTTCGAGCAGCAGGAGGTGTCGGCGCCCGTGCGGGGCAAGGAGGCGCGATCGACCTTCTGGGTCGTGGAGCGTCGCGGGCAGATGGCGACGCTGCTCCGAGCGCGACTGGCGACCGGGCGAACCCACCAGCTTCGGGTCCACGCGGCGCACCTGGGACATCCCGTCCTCGGCGATCTCCGCTACGGTCCGCGCGTCTCCGCCTCCGCCTCCGCCTCCGCGTCGCCCCGAGCCGTCGCGCCCGCCGCTTCGGGACCCCTCGACGCATCTCTGCGACCGCCGCGCCTGGCGCTGCACGCCGCGCGCTTGGCCTTTCCTCACCCCGCGGGGGGCCGCGCGGTGGAGGTGGAGTCCCCCTGGCCCGACGAGTTGGCGACCTGGTGGGCAGCGCTGGGCGCCCTCAGTACGAGTCGTGGACTTCGTAGCGACCCTGCGCCGGATCCAAGCTCAGGAAGCTGATCTTGCCCTCGCTGCAGGAGCCGCTGTTCATGAACAGCGTGTCGCCGTGCTCGGAGCGCCGCGCCCGGTGGGTGTGGCCCGTCACCACGACGTCCGCCTCGTTGCGCTGCGCGTGGTCGACCGCCCAGGTCTCCACCTGGCTCACCCGATCCGAGCTGGCGTGTCGAGAGCGCAGCTCGTCCAACCGCGAGAAGAACCGATAGGCCGCGCCGAGGCCCGCCCTTCGGATCCAGCCGCCGAGGCAGACGCCGAGCTCCGAGATGGGACGCGCCCGCATCACCAGCGCGTCGCTCTGGTGCCCGTGCGCGAACAGGAACCGCACGCCGCGGCTCTTCAAGCGCAGCTCGCTGGGCACCCCCTGCCGCCCCGCCACCATGTCGTGGTTGCCGTGCACGTAGCTGAAGCGGGGGCGGCTCAGCTGGACGGCCAGCTCGCGGTGCCTTGCGCGGGCAAGGGCGAGCTCCTTCGCGTGTTCGCGCGGGAGGGGGCTCGTCAACGTCTCCCAAATGTCTCCCAGCAGCACGACGCGCTGGAAGTTGTTCTCGAGGAAGCGCAGAAAGCGCAGGAAATCCGTGTCGTCGTGCCCGAACGAGTCCGTGGAAGGACGTGCCCCCAGATGAAGGTCGCTGATGACGGCTATGCTCACGGATGCTCTCGGGGTGAAATCTCGGGGGGACTGCCTTCGGTCGGCTCGCAGGGGAGGGGGCGTGGCGAGGGACCTGCGTGGCGGACCATTTCGATGACCTGCGCGAACGACCCGTCGCGAACGACCCATGCAGCGGACTGCACAGAAAAACCTGCGAGGGACCGATGCGGCGGGCTCGTCGAGGCAGAAGCATGGCGCGCCAGCCCCGTAAGCAAGTGTGGCCCGCCGCCGGGAGGACGGCAATCAGGGGCGCGCGGCCGCGCGGAACGACGAGGAACGTAGGGCCGGCGACCGGGCCACTTCAGGCAGGTCTGGCCTCCAGGGCGCGGCGGTAACGCTCCCGACGGCGGTCGTCTTTGAGGATCGCGTAGGCCTCGTCGACGATGCTCAGCACGAGCTCGACGTCGGGGAGGAGGTGCGCGTTGCGCGCGCTGATCCGCGACGGTGACAGCTGCCGGTGGAGCGCGTCGTGGGCGCGGGTGATCTCGTACTCGGTCGCGTCGCGCTTCACGCCGAGGATGCTGAAGTAGTCCCCTTCGTCGACCAGCGCGCGCCGGGCCATGACTCGCGCTTCGAAGGCGGCGTCGTCGAGCACGTCGTCGAAGGCCTCTGGAGGAGGGGCTGCGCTCCGCGACTGTGCCTCCGGTCCGGAGGCGACGGGCTGGGGGGCGAGGTCCGCGCGTCCGCCGCCCGTGGTGAAGACGTCGATCTCGACGAGGGCGTAGAGGACCGTGATGAGCTCGGGGCTCGCGCGGTACAGCGGCTCGAGGGGCGCGTCGATGGCCTCCTGCACCAGCCCCTCCAGCTCGGGCTCGAGGGCGCACTCGCCCAGCAGGTTGCGATGACCACCGACGCCGAGGCGCCGCTCCCCCGCGCCGAGGAACGCCCAGGCGCTCGCCGGATCGACGCTGCGCCGCACCGCCTCCACGAACACCTCACAACCCGCCGCTCCTCCGAAGACGGCGGGTTCGTCCTGGAGTCGGACGGGGATCTCTTCCTCCCAGCTCATGCGCCCGTCACGCATGGCGACCACCGCCGCGAGGATCCACTCCGCGTGGGCTCGGAGCACGGGCCAGAGGTCTCCCTGTTGGAGCTGCCCATGGGCGATCAGCCCCGCCCCCGCGTGACGACCGAAGGCCGGCAGGGTCCGTGAGAGCTGATCCGCCGTCGCTCGATCGAGATCGCCGATCGCCTCCAAGAACCGCACGAGGGACTCGCCGCTCGCGCCGGACACCGCGGTGACGATGTCGCCGTCTTGGAGCACGACACGGCGAATGCCGCCTGCGTCTTGCAAAGCGAGAGCTCCGGTGGCGCGCTCGCGGATCGCCGTCGCCAGGGCGCGGGTGGCGCTGCCCGGGCGCAGCTCTTCGGGGGCGCGCCCGAGCTGCGCGAGCCGCACCTCGCCGAGCTCCGGCGTGGGGAGGACGGCGGGCTCGGGGGGCGGCTCGCTGGCACGTCTCCCGATCGCGGGCTCCTCCAAGGGGGGATCGGTCACCAGGGGCGGCGCCTCCGCGGGCGACTCGGGGTGAGGCGTGTCCCCTCCCATCGTGCTGGGCTCCTCGGGGGACCGGGCGGGCTCACTGCGCCTCCGTGGCGGAGCCACCGTCGCGGTCATGTTGCCGGGCAAGGAGGGCACGTCGCTGTCGGAGCGGACCAGGCCGTGGACGGTCGCGGCGCCCGTCGGTGGGGAGGTGGGGACGGGAGGATCCCACCCCGGCGCGGGTTGGCTGCCGACGCGGCCCCCCGGGTTGGTGACCGCGGCCTCGGAAGCGTAGGAGTGGGGCGTGACGGGAGCGCTGGGGTGGCGGTGGGACTGCTCGTGCGGGCCCGGGGGGGACGAGCCGACCTCCGAGGCGAGGCCACCTGCCGTTCCGCCGGAGATCTCCGACTCGCCCGAGGCGTCCAGTGGATCGTCGAGGGGTGCCTCCAGGGCGGCGAGCACGTCGAGATCCACCTCTCCCAGGAACTCCTCGTCCGCGGTGAGCCGGTGGGGGCGCGACGTCTGCGCCATCATCGCGGAGGCGGCGGCGTGCGCGCGATCGAGCAACGCTCGCGTCTCGGGGCTGAGCTCCGGGACGGCCTCGTCGCTCTCGGCGGAGCCGGGGGTCGGGACGAGGGAGATCCGTGGCGGCGTCCCGAGCCCGCGCTCGCTCGGGGGGGGCAAGCTGTCGAGGAGGCGGCTGGAGACGGGGCCTTCGTCGGAGCGGTAGGGTTTGCGCGCCGAGGGGACGATGACGGGCGCGCGGCGTGGGGCGATGCCGTGGGCGTCGTGGCGCTCGCCGCGACTCGGCGGTCCGATCAGCCCCTCGATGTGTCGACACAGCTCGTCGACGTCGAGGGGACGGAAGAACACACCGTGTCCTTCGGCGCGGAACGCGGGGTCCCGTTGGAGCGCGCCCTCCTCGCTCCCCAAGAAGACGACCTGGACGTCCCGGGTGGCCTCGTTCGCCCGCAGCTCGCGCACCTGATCGAGCACCTCCGGCGCGTCCGCGTCGCACACGACCAGATCCGGGACCTGGTAGCGGAGCCGGCTCGGCAACAGCCCCAAGGGGACGTCGAGGGCGGGATAACCACGGCTCCGCAGCGCGGTCATCAGGCGCTCCGCTTCGGCGGACGGGTCGCACACGAAGATGAGCCCCGGGTGTCTCGACGGCGCTGGTTCGCTGGGGACCGCGCCGTCGCTCTCGAGCTGCTGGGGCGGGGCTGCGTCCCGATCCTCCACGGATTTTAGTCTAGGTGACACGACGCCGTTGCCGCCACTGCCCGCGCGGGGGGGACCCACCGCCCCTATCTTAACAGACCAGGGGGGCGCAATCAGGTCGGGCGTCCGGGCGTCGTCAGCCAGGTGCCCACGAGGATCAGCGCGGTGATCAGCAGAAAGAGGACCGTTTCCCCGAAGGTCATGCCGAGCATGTGGGGCTATCATCACTCCAGGAAACCCGCCGATGTCAAACCCGCTGCCCGTGGTCGTGGGCCTCGGCGCCAACCTCGGTCCCCGACGACGCACGCTGCAGTCCGCGGTGACCGAGCTGCGCGCCCTTTCCGTTCCTGCTGCTCCTTTCCGGATCTCCTCCCTGTTCGAGACGGAGCCCGTGGGGCCCGCTCAGCCGATGTTCCTCAACGCGGCCGTGCTGCTGAGCGTCGCCCTCGAGCCCCTGGACCTACTGGACCGTCTTCAGGCCATCGAGCATCGGCACGGGCGCGTCCGGGACGTCCACTGGGGCCCGCGCACCCTCGATCTGGACGTCCTCTGGATCGACGGGGTCGCGGTGGACCACGCTCGTCTGCGGGTCCCCCACCCGGAGCTGCCCCACCGGGCCTTCGCGCTGCTGCCGTTGTTGGAAGTTCGCCCCGACGCCCTCACCCCGGAGGGCCAGCCGCTCGAGGCGATCGCGGCGTTTCTCTCGCCCGGGGGCATCACCCGGGTCGAGGGACCGGAGTGGGGGATGACCGCCTCAGAGTTGTAGCCGCACCGCCGCCCTGGACACACAGGTTCGGAGGTGGTAGCTGCCGCGCGCCCGATGTCTCCGGCCGGAATTTTCCGGAAGGCCCGGGAGATACGGAGAATCGAGATGAGCCCACTCGTCGAAAGCGCGGCGCGCGCCGCGGAGACGCCGCTTCGCCCTTTGCTTGCCGCGGTGACCGTCGATTTGGACCGGAGCGTCCTGATCCAAGTCGTGCTGTTCTCCGTGCTGATCGTGCTGCTGAAGCCGGTCCTGTTCGATCCCATGCTCCGGGTCTTCGCCCTGCGCGAGGAGCGGACCGAGGGAGCCCGAGCAGAGGCGCGCGCCATGCAGGAGCGCGCCGCGGAGATCCTCGCCAACTACGAGAAGGAGCTGGCGAAGATCCGGGTCGTGGCGGCCGAGGAGCGCGACAAGGTGCGCTCGGAGACCGCCAAGCTCGAGGCCAGCATCCTCGAGGAGGCGCAGCAAGCCTCGACGCAAATCCTGGAGGAGGGGCGGGCCAAGATCGCCGCCGAGCTCCAGGGAATCCGCGCGGAGCTGGAGAAGCAGTCGGGTGCCCTGGCGAATGACATCGCTCGCCAGGTGCTGGGTCGCGAGGTGAGCCAATGAAGGTCGGTGGAGTGAGGAAGCTGGCTCGAGCCCTGTGCGCGGCCGCGGCCCTGTTGGTGGTGCTGCCCGGCCCCGTCCTCGCGGCCCCCGCGCAGCCTCATGGCGACGAGGCCCACGAAGGGCATCACGTGCCGCGCTTCGAGGACGTGAACTGGTTTCACGGCCTGCTCGGAGAGCGGGAAGGCGTCGAGCCGAACCTGCTTTGGCGCGCCCCGGGGACGCCCGCGCCGGTCGGCGCGATGGTGCTCAACACCGTCATCCTGGTCTGGTTGTTGGTGCGCTTCGGCGGCCCGGCGATCCGAGCGGGGCTCACGTCGCGCAAGCAGCGGGTCGAGGGGGGCATCCGCTCCGCCGCGGCCATGAAGAGCGAGGCGGAAGACCAGCTCGCGCACTACGAGGGCAAGCTCGAGCGCATCGATCAGGAGATCGAGCGCGTCCGCACGGAGATGCGCGAGCAAGCCGAGGCGGAGCGCAAGCGGATCCTCGCGGAGGCCAAGGTGCGCCGCGAGCAGATGGAGCGCGATGCCCGTATCCTGCTCGCCCACGAGCTCAAGGCGGCTCGGGAGGTGCTGTTCCACGAGGTCGTCGAGGGCGCGATGCGCTCCGCCGAGGAGGCCGTGCGTGCGCGGCTCAGTCGTGAAGATCAGGAGCGCCTGGCGGAAGAGTTCGTCGGCGGTCTCGAGGCTTCCCTCGATGCAGCGGGTCTGGAGGTCCGATCATGAGTGAAGGCGCCGTCGTTCAGCGGTACGCGCAGGCGATCTTCGAGCTGGGGCTCGAAGCCGGGGATCTCGCCTCCTTGACGGAGCAGATCCGCACCATGGCCGATCAGTGGCAGGCGAGCCGCGAGCTGCAGGTCGCGTTGGAGGATCCGGTCGTCGACGACGCGCGTCGCCAGGCGTTGCTGTCGGAGGTCGCCGAGCGGCTGCAGATCCGCGGGACCGCCCTCGGCGCGCTCCGGGTCATGTGTCAGAGGCGTCGACTGGCGGCGCTGCCGGGGCTGGCGCGCGAGCTGACGCGCCTGAGCGACGAGCACCACGGTGTGCTCCGGGCCTCGGTGGCGACCGCGACGGCGTTGCCCCAGCAGTACTACGCGACCCTCACGAACAAGCTCGAGTCCGTGACCGGGAAGAAGGTCGTGCTCGAGAAGCAGGAAGATCCATCGTTGATCGGGGGCGTCGTCCTCCGCATTGGCGACACCATCATCGATGGGAGCATCCGAGGCCGGTTGAACCAGCTCGAGCGTCGCTTGCTCGCTGGCGCCGCCGCCGCGCAGGCCTGAGCCAGCGCGTCCACGCCCGTTTTCATCATTCAGGCGTCCTTTCCAGGTCACCGAAGAAGCAACCAAGAACAAAGCCATGCAGCTGAGCGCCGACGAGATCTCCTCGATCATCAAGAAGCAAATCCAGAACTTCGACCGCGCCGCGGTGGTGTCCCAGACGGGCACCGTGCTGACCAGTGGTGACGGTATCGCGCGCGTCTACGGCCTCGAGGGCGTGATGGCGGGCGAGCTCGTGGAGTTCCCGGGGGAGGTCTATGGCCTCGTTCTGAACCTGGAGCAGGACAACGTCGGCGTCGCCGTGCTCGGCGAATCGACGGCGGTGAAGGAGGGCGACAGCGTCAAGCGCACGAACCGCATCGCCGACGTCCCGGTGGGCGAAGGGCTGGCGGGGCGCGTCGTCAACGCCCTGGGGCAGCCCCTCGATGGGCGCGGACCCATCGACAGCAAGGAGAGCCGGCGCATCGAGATCAAGGCGCCCGGTATCGTCGCGCGCCAGCCGGTCAAGGAGCCGCTCCAGACGGGTATCAAGGCGATCGACTCGATGATCCCCGTCGGGCGTGGTCAGCGCGAGCTCATCATCGGTGACCGCCAGACGGGCAAGACCGCGATCGCCATCGACACCATCATCAACCAGAAGGGCAAGGGCGTTTACTGCGTCTACGTGGCGGTGGGGCAGAAGGCCTCGACCGTCTCCCAGGTGGTGGAGAAGCTCAAGGCGCACGGCGCCATGGAGTACACGACGATCGTCGTGGCCACGGCCACGGAGACCGCTCCGCTCCAGTTCCTCGCCCCCTACACGGGCGTCACCATCGGAGAGTACTTCCGTGACACGGGCCGCCACGCCCTGTGCATCTACGACGATCTCTCCAAGCAGGCCGTCGCCTACCGTCAGATGTCCCTGTTGTTGCGCCGTCCGCCAGGGCGCGAGGCTTACCCGGGTGACGTCTTCTACATCCACTCGCGCCTGCTCGAGCGCGCCGCGAAGCTGGCCGAGCGCTGGTACGTGGTGGGCAAGGATCAGGAGGTGCCCCCGGGGGACGAGGCGTTCCGCGGGGCGGACGGCAAGGTCCACGTCGGCGAGGAGGGGAAGGAGCACGCGGAGGCGTCCCTGAAGGCCCTCGGGCAGGACTCCCTCACCGTGAAGAAGGATCCCCACTCGGGAGGCTCCCTCACCGCGCTGCCCATCATCGAGACCCAGGCGGGCGACGTCTCGGCGTACATCCCGACGAACGTGATCTCGATCACCGACGGTCAGATCTTCTTGGAGAGCGACCTGTTCCACTCGGGTGTGCGCCCGGCCATCAACGTCGGTATCTCCGTGAGCCGCGTCGGCGGCAACGCCCAGATCAAGGCGATGAAGAAGATCTCCGGTACCCTGCGCCTCGACCTGGCGCAGTACCGCGAGATGGCGGCCTTCTCGCAGTTCGCGAGCGACCTCGATGCCGCCACCCGCGCTCAGCTCGAGCGTGGAAAGCGCCTCACGGAGATCCTGAAGCAGGGCCAGTACGTGCCGCTCTCCGTCGAGAAGCAGGTGCTGTCGATCTACGCGGGTACGCAGGGCTACTGTGACAAGCTGCCCGTCGAGTCCCTGAAGCAGTACGAGCAAGAGCTGCACCGCCACGTCGAGGACAAGCACCCGCAGATCCTCGAGGAGATCCGCACCAAGAAGGAGATCACCAAGGAGCTGGGGGCCAAGCTCAACGACGTGCTCGCGGCCTTCACGCGGGACTTCGCGGCGTCCTTGGGCCAGTGAGCCAGGCGGGCCGGGGTGCATCTCTGATCCCGGCCCCGTCCGCGTCCTCTCTCCTACTTTTCAAGGGCCGACACAGTGGCGAACCAGAAGGAAATCCGTAAGCGCATCGGGACCGTGAAGAGCACGCAGAAGATCACCCGCGCCATGAAGATGGTGGCAGGTGCTCGCCTCACGCGTGCGCAGCACCGCATCCAGGCGCTTCGGCCGTACGCGGTGCAGACGGGCGCCGTGCTGCGGTCCGTCGTGGGGGCGCGCCCCATCGAGAAGGCGGGTGAGCTCGAGTCAGAGATCCAGCAGGTCGATCACCCGCTCCTCGCCCAGCGCCCGGAGCGGAGCCTCCTGCTGTTGGTCATCACGAGCGATCGTGGCCTCTGCGGCGCCTTCAACACGAACATCCTGCGCAGCGCCGAGCGGCTCTGGCGGGAGGCGGAGGCGGAGGGCAAGTCGGTCAAGATCGCCGTCATCGGGCGCAAGGCGCGTGACTTCTTCCGGCGTCGGCAGGCGCCCCTCACGGAGATCTTCGAGGGCGTGTGGGACGACCTGGGCATGGACCAGGCGCGCCGCGTCGCTCGCTCCATCTTGCGGCCGTTCCTCGCCGAAGAGGTCGACTCGATCTATCTCGTCTACAACGAGTTCAAGAGCGCGATGTCCCAGACGGTGGTGGCCGAGCCGCTCTTCCCCCTGGGGCGCCTGAGCGACGCCGCCCAGGAGGAGGCCCCGTCGGACGTGCCCGAATGGGACCGCGTGCGCGAGTTCATCTTCGAACCGGACAAGGAAGCCCTGCTCGACGTGCTCGTGCCGATGTACATCGAGATCACGTTGCTCCGCGCGCTCTACGAGTCCATGGCGTCGGAGCTGGGCGCGCGCATGACGGCGATGGACGCGGCGACGAACAACGCCAACGACATGATCGAGCGCCTCACCTTGCAGTACAACCGGGCGCGCCAGGCTGCGATCACGACGGAGCTGATGGAGATCATCGGCGGCGCCGAGGCGTTGAACGGCTGAGAGCGCCGGAGGGCGCGGCGCCGTCGGGAGCCGCGCTCGGACCCGCGGGGACGCACCGTCGCAGCGCGCCACCGCGGCCGAGCTCGGTGCGGCCGAGCTCGATGCGGCCGATCTCGGGAGCCCCATCACAGGAGAGAAGTCGGCTTGGGCAGACGCACGAAGTCGCAGCGACAGCAGGAACGGGCCAGGGCCGCGCGGGCGCGAGCGCGCGGCCTGCCGACCCGAGACTCGGGCGCCGAAGCCGCCCCGGACCAGAGAGGCCCCGTCGCCCGGGTCCAGCGCCCCGAAAGGGCGCGGAGCGGCGACGTGGCGGGGGAGGGGCGGAGCAAGACTGGCTGGCCAGCTTGGCTGAAGGTCCTTGTCGGCGTGCTCCTGGCGCTCCTGGTCGTGGGTGTCCTTTCGCGCCTGCGCGGCGCGCCCTGAACCATCGCGCGGTGTGAACCGCCGCCGCCCGAACCCGGCCCGCCCGCTTTCCGGGCCGTCCTCTTGCCCCGAACCGCGCGACCGGGGCAGCATGGAAGCGATGGCGAATCGTCCACAAACACTCGGAGTCGTTCTGGCTGGCGGCGAAGGCAAGCGGCTGTGGCCGCTCACGCGGGATCGCGCCAAGCCAGCGGTGCCCTTCGGGGCGAACTACCGACTCGTGGACTTCGCGCTGAGCAACCTGGTGAACGGCGGGTACCGACGCATCGCGGTGCTCACGCAGTACAAGAGCCACAGCCTCGATCGCCACATCGCCATGACCTGGCGCATGTCGCCGCTCTTCAACAACTACGTGATGAGCGTCCCCGCCCAGATGCGGCGCGGCAAGCGCTGGTTCGAGGGCTCGGCGGACGCGATCTTCCAGAACCTGAACCTCATCCACGACGAGAACCCCGAATACATCTGCGTGTTCGGCTCGGATCACATCTACCGCATGGATCCCTCGCAGATGGTCGAGGCCCACATCGAGTCGGGCGCGGGGGTGACCGTCGCGGGGATCCGGGTGCCGCGGGCGGAGGCGTTTCGCTTCGGCATCATCGAGCCACGAGCCGACGGGCGCATCCGCGGGTTTCACGAAAAGCCGAAAGATGCGCCGGGGCTGCCCGATAGCCCGGACGAGGTGCTCGCGTCGATGGGCAACTACGTGTTCACCACCCAGACGCTCGTCGAGGCGGTCCAGGAGGACGCCCTGGACGAGGACAGCGCCCACGACATGGGCGGCAACATCGTCGCGAACCTCGTCGCGTCCGGCGACGCCGCCGTCTACGACTTCACTCGCAACATGGTGCCCGGCGCGACGGATCGCGATCGGGGCTACTGGCGCGACGTCGGGACGCTCGACAGCTACTACGAGGCGCAGATGGATCTCATCAGCGTCCACCCGGTGTTCAACCTCTACAACTCGCGCTGGCCGATCCACACGAGCTCCGGCTCGCTGCCTCCGGCGAAGTTCGTGTTCGACGAAGAGGGCCGCCGCGGCGTGGCGATCGACTCGATGGTCGCCGCTGGCGTGATCCTCTCCGGTGGGCAGGTGCGGCGCTCGGTGGTGTCCTCGGGGGTGCAGGTGCACACGGGGGCGCTGGTGGAAGACTCCGTCTTGATGGCGGGGGTGGACATCGGGCGCGGCGCCGTGGTGCGTCGCGCCATCATCGACAAGAACGTGCGGGTGCCGCCGGGGGCGCAGATCGGCGTGGATCTCGAGGTCGACCGGCGCCGTGGGTTCACGGTCTCGGAGAGCGGAGTCGTCGTGATCGGGAAGGGCGATCCGGTTCCCCATGGCTGATGCTGCTGACCGTCGCGACGCACCTCCCATGAGCGCGGCCGATCTGCGTGTCGCCTTGCTGACCCGAGAGTACCCGCCGGACATCTACGGCGGCGCGGGCGTGCACGTCGAGTACCTCGCGCGCGAGCTCGAGCGGCTCGTGGCCCTCGAAGTGCACTGCTTCGGCGAGCCCCGCGCGGCGGCGGAGGTGCGCGGGGCGTACCAGAGCTGGAGCGCGATCAGCGGCAAGGCACCGCACCTGGCGGCGCTGCGGACGCTCTCCGTCGATCTGCAGATGGCGGCCGCCGTCGAGGGTGTTCGGCTCGTGCACACCCACACCTGGTACGCCAATTTCGCCGGGCACCTCGCCAAGCTCATGTACGGCATCCCGCACGTGATGACCTCCCACAGCCTCGAGCCCTTGCGGCCCTGGAAGGCGGAGCAGCTCGGCGGGGGCTACGCGGTGTCGTGCTTCTGTGAGAAGACGGCCATCGAGAGCGCCGATCGGGTGATCGCCGTGAGCGCCGGGATGCGCGCCGACATCCTGCGCGCCTACCCGGCGGTCGATCCCGCGCGGGTCCAGGTCATCTACAACGGCATCGACACCAACGAGTACCAGCCGACCGAGGCGCGGGACGTCCTGCAGCGGCATGGGATCGATCCAGGGCAGCCGAGCGCGGTCTTCGTCGGCCGGATCACGCGCCAGAAGGGCGTGGTGCACCTGCTCCAGGCCGCGGAACATTTCGATCCGTCGATTCAGCTGGTCCTGTGCGCCGGCGCGCCGGACACGCCGGAGATCGGCGCGGAGGTCGCCGCGCTCGTCGGCAAGCTCCAGCAGCGCCGGCGGGGCGTGATCTGGATCTCGGAGATGCTCCCGCGTCCGGACATCATCCAGCTCCTGAGCGCGGCGACGGTGTTCGTGTGCCCGAGCATTTATGAGCCCTTCGGCATCGTGAACGTGGAGGCCATGGGGTGCGGCGCTGCAGTCGTCGCGTCGGCGGTGGGGGGCATCCCCGAGGTGGTCGTGGATCGGGAGACGGGCTTCCTGGTGCGCTACGACGCCGACGCCGCGGGCAACCCGCGGGCGCCGGAGGTCTTCGCGCAGGATTTCGCCCGGCGCGTCAACCAGGTCGCGCTCGATCCAGAGCTGGCGGGTCGGTTCGGACGAGCGGGGCGCGCGCGGGCCGTGGAGAAGTTCAGCTGGACGAGCATCGCCCGTCAGACGGCCGACCTCTACGCGGAGCTCGTGGAAGAGAGCAGCGCAGCCAGGGCGACCTGAAGCTTCGGCGCCTCGACGCTTGCGGTGCTCCGGGTGTCGCGCGACAACCGAGATCACCATGTGCGGAATCGTTGGCTACGTCGGTGAGCGTCGGGTCGCCCCCGTGCTGCTCGACGGTCTCAAGCGGCTCGAGTACCGCGGGTACGACTCCGCGGGCATCGTCGTCCACGACGGGGAGAGCCTGCGCATCGCGCGCGCCGTGGGCAAGCTCGACAACCTCGCCCAGGCCATCGAGGCTCGTGAGTTGCCCGGTTGCATGGGGCTCGGGCACACGCGCTGGGCGACCCACGGGCGCCCCACGGAGACGAACGCCCACCCGCACCAGGTCGACGGCGTCGCGGTGGTGCACAACGGCATCATCGAGAACCACCTCCAGCTCAAGCGGGAGCTCGAAGCCGACGGAGTGAAGTTCCAGAGCGACACCGACACGGAGATCGTCGCTCACCTCGTTCGGGGCGCGCTGCGCGACAGCCCATCCCTGTGGGAGGCGGTGCGGAAGGCACTCGGGAAGATCCGGGGCGCCTACGCTCTGGCCGTCGTGTGTCGCGAGGAGCCGGGCACGATCGTCGTGGCCAAGAACGCGTGTCCCCTCGTGCTCGGGTTCGGGGCGGGGGAGGTGCTCTGCGCGAGCGACATCCCGGCGTTGCTCAGCTACACCCGCGACGTCCTGTTCCTCGAGGACGGAGAGATGGCCGAGCTGCGCACGGATCGCGTGCGTCTGGCCACCGTCGCGGGCGAGAGGGTGGAGCGCGCGCCGCGTCGCATCGATTGGAGCCCGGCCCAGGCGGAGAAGGGCGGCTACAAGCACTTCATGCTCAAGGAGATCTTCGAGCAGCCGCGGGCCATCGAGGACACCCTGCGCGGCCGCATCGATCTCGAGAGCGCGGATCTGATCGATGCGGAGCTGGGCCTCACGCCGGAGGTCGCCCGGAGCATTTCGCGGGTGTACTTCGTCGCCTGTGGAACGAGCCACCATGCGAGCCTCGCCGGCCGCTATTGGATCGAGCAGCTCGCCCGCGTCTCGGCGCAGTGTGAGCTGGCGAGCGAGGTCCGCTACCGTCGCCCGGTCTTCGGCCCGGGAGACCTGATCGTGGCCGTGAGCCAGTCGGGGGAGACGGCGGACACGCTGGCGGCGTTGTTGGCCGCGAAGGAGCAGGGCGCCCACGTGCTGGCCCTCTGCAACGTCCTGGACAGCGCGATCCCGCGAGCGGCAGACGGCGCCCTGTACACCCACGCCGGGCCCGAGATCGGCGTCGCTTCCACCAAATGTTTCACCGCGCAGCTCGTGGCGATGCTCATGCTCGCCGTGTACCTGGGGCGACGACGCGGAGTGTTGGGGCCGGAGGAGACCCGCGACGCTCTGCAGGCCCTGGTCGAGGTGCCCAACGACATGCGGCGCACCCTGGAGCGCGCTGACGCCGTACTCGCGGTCGCGCGCAAGTGGCAGCACGCGGAGCACATGTTGTTCCTGGGGCGCGGCCTCGGTTATCCGATCGCTCTGGAGGGGGCGCTGAAGCTCAAGGAGATCAGCTACGCGCACGCGGAGGGGTACGCCGCCGGCGAGATGAAGCATGGTCCCATCGCGCTCATCGACGACGCCATGCCCGTCGTGGTCGTCCTGCCCAAGGACACCCACTACGAGAAGACCCTCGGGAACGTCCAGGAGGTGCTGGCGCGCGAAGGACGCGTCATCGCCGTGCTGACGGACGGCGACGAAGAGGCACCCCGCCTGGTGCACGACGTGCTGACGCTCCCCGAGGTCCCGGAGATCGTCCTGCCGCTGGTGTCGGTCCTCCCGCTGCAGCTGCTCGCCTATTACGTCGCCGACTTGAAGGGGACGGACGTCGATCAGCCGCGAAACCTCGCCAAGACGGTGACCGTCGAATAGAGTGAGGGCGCACTTTTCCGCCCCTTGACAGGGTCCCGGTCGGAGTGTTGCCTGAGAGGCCATGCGCGGTCCCTTTGCGTCGATGAGCCCCTGGAGCAGGGCGAGCCTGTTGTGCGGGTGGGTGATTTTGGCTGCTTGTGGGGGAGCTTCGCCTCGCCCGGAGACGGCGGACGCCGACGAGGCGAGCGCCGAGGTGGCCGACGCCGAGGAGTTGGACGACGCGGGCGCCGAGTCGAAGGACGAGGAGGATGCGGTCGTCGCGCAGCTGCCCACGGAGTGTCACGGGAGCGGCGACGTGTGCCTGCCCGATCCGAAGTGGGTGAAGCGGCTGTGCAACGACGTGTACCCGAACGTGGCGTTGCACCTGTTCCGAGAGGGTAGCCCCTGGACGCGCGGGTACGCGACCCGCAAGGTGAAGGCGTGGAACGCGTCGGGCGGCGCTACCAGCGGTGAGGAGTGGGTGGCCTTCGACGAGGAGGTGATCCTGCTGTACGCCCGCAACTCCAACCTCGGTGGGATGCAGGTGAGCGGCGCCTCCGGCGGATACGATGCCCTGCGTTGGGATGGCTCCTGCGTGACGTTCTCCGGCGAGGAGGTCACGACTCGCCCGCCCCCCAAGGCCAAGCATGGACGCGTCGACTGGCGGTATCTCGAGGCGCCCATCCAGGAGGCCTTGCGGACGGACGACGCGGTGAACACGGCGTACCGAGCCCGACGCCAGGAGTGCAAAGGAGCCTTCAGCGGCGCCGTGACGAAGAAGTGCGTGCAGGCGGACGAGGCGCTCGTCGGCTCGATCATCGCGGCGGTGCGCGGCGGCATCTCCTTGCCACAGCCCACCAAGCTCCCCTGAACCGCACGGGCGGCGCTGCAGGGGCGCTCATTCGAAGGCGCTCGGCGCGCGCCGCGCAGCGAGGCTCAGGGACGCGCGTAGACTTCACCCAGCTGCCAGCGATCCAGGCCGACGAAGGTGTCCAGGTGGGCGCCGCGCAGGCGCAGAGCACCGACCACCCCGAGCGGCAGGCGACGGGTGACACCGCCGTAAGGTTCCCGCGAGCTGAAGGACGACGTCGTGACGAGCTGTCCGCCGGTGGCGACCGACGCCGCCGTGAGCAGGGCTCGGGCATCGTCGCCGGGTTCGGTGCCGATGACGCGCACGAAGTCGAGCAGGAGTCCGTAGTCGCCCGTCGTGCGTTTCGCCAGCAAGGTCGCGCTGGGGACGGGGCTCACGGTGATGCCGCTGCCGCCTCCGCCGAGGGCCTCCGTCAGGGCGCGGGCGATGGCGAGGAGCTGGGGCGTTCGTGCGTCGACGAGGAGCTCGGTGGCGGGACCGCGCCAGGGGCGTGGCGCAGCGGGCGTGGCGCTGGGGACAGTCAGTCCGAGCGCCGAGAGGCTACCGAGAGGGCTCTCGTCGAGAACGGTCTGCGCGACGCCTGGCGCCGCCCAGGGGCCCAGCTGACGTCCCGTCGCCATCACGACCCAGCCCAGCGTCCCTGCGTCCAGCTGTCGCGCCTGGCGACGGGCTCGATGCAGGCCGCTCGCGAGCCAACCCAGGTCCGCCTCACTCGCCTCGAAGGCGCGGAGGGCCGCCGCGAGGTCGGGGCTACGTCGGGCGTCGATGGCGTCGAGGAACCCGCCGCCGCGCGCCGCGTGAGCGTTGCGTCGCAGGACCAAACCGCTGGTCGTCGGCGTGCAGGCGAAGGGACCGGTGCCGTCGGGGCGTCGCGGCTGGAAGCCTCGGGGCACCACGGCGGTGAGTGGGCTCGCGAGGGCTCGGGCGAGATCCTGGGGCTCGCCCCGCGGAAACAGGACGCCGCCCGGACGTCCGGCGACCCGCTTCGGCACACCGAAGGGGTGCAACAGCAACCGCGCGCCGCCACGGCTGGCTCGTTGGAGGCTGAGCTCGAGATCGGCTGCCTCCAGGGAGCGCCCCGCCGCGGTCTTCAAGCCCGCGCGGAGCATCACCCGCAGCCCGTTCGGCGTCGACTCCGGGAGCCCGTCGGCGAGGGTGGCGTAGGGGCGGCCCTTGTCGTCCACGGCGTAGAGCGAGTCGAAGAGCGCGCCACCGAGCACGGCGGCGTCGAGGTCGAAGAGATCGTGAGGATCGACGCCCTCCAGCGCGAAGGGTAGATGCAGGCGCAAGGTGCCGCCGTAGGGCGTGCGCCCGCGCGCGTGGACCGCGCTCGGCGTGAGGAAGGGCGCGGCGCAGAGCGCCGCGGCCAGGACGCGGAGCACCTCGCGTCGGCTGCTCATCGGAGCACCCAGAGCTGATCTCCTGCGGCGACGGCCAGCGGTGCGAGCCCGGCGCCCGACCAGGGGCACACCGCGATGGCCTGGATGTCCGTCAGGGGCAGCTCGTAGCGGCGCACGAGGCGACCGCTCGGCTCCCAGCTGTCGACGCGGAGGCTGTCCGCGCGCGGATCGAGGCTGGCTCGTCCGGAGATGACCTCCAGGACGCCGTCTCCGTCGAGATCGCCGAGGGCCACCTGGGCCCCCACGTCCGGCACCTCCGTGCGCCGCCCGGCGTCATCGACGAGCCACGCGCTCGAGGAGCCGGTGGGGCGCAGCAAGAACACCCGTCCCGCCGAACCGTCCCGCCGCACGAGCACCGTCGACGCGTAGGCGTCGAGCCCCTGCTCGAGCGCGGCCTCCGGCACAGGTGGCGGCTCCAGGGGGGCGGCCTCTCCGAAGCACGGAGTGGGCGTCGCGCCGGCGGCGGTCGCCGTCAGCGGCGCGCAACCGCCGTCGGGCCACGGGAGCGCGCGGGGCTCCTCCGCCACCACCGCGAGCTCTCCGTCGAGGCGGAGCGCTCGTTGACGATCGCTGGAGCCCACGTCGAGCCAGCGATCCAGGATCCGCGCCGCGGCCAGGGGGGCCCGCAGAGGAGCCGCAGCGACGGGCGACAGATCGCGCCAGCTGCGTTCGGCCTCCCGCACCAGCGTTCCCTTCACGAGTCGTCCGGCGCTGACGCGGTGGCGCCCGACGAGCACGATCCGATCGCCGGCGTCTTCCCCGAAGGCGCCGCAAGCGAGCGACAACACGGGGCGCTCCGGGAGCGGCGCGGAGCTCTTCTCACTGATCACCAACGGCGGCCTCGGCAAGAAGGAGCGGATCTCCGCGTCGGCGCGCCGCTGGGCGTGGGCGTGACGCAGGGGGCCGGTCGACGGTGCCTTCACCCGATCCCAGAAGGCCCGTGCCTCGACGTAGACGTCCGCCGTCACATGGAGAGTTCCCTGGCGCAGCTCGGGGGCGAGATACAGGAGAGCGCCCGTGCGGCTCGCCAAGCGGCGGGCCTCGGAGAGGGACACTGGCGTGGGGTGCAGCTGCAGTCCCGAGCCCAGCGCGCCACCCATCACGCGCACGAGCCGCTCGGCGAGCTCGCTGGCGCGCTCGAGGGGGACGTCGGCGCGGATCGGGGCGGTCGCGACCAGGGTGTTCCCCGTGAGCTCGAGCTGACGCCCCAGCTCGCAGCCGAGCTCGCTCAGAGCGCTCCGCTCACCTTGTGGGCAGGGGTGATCACTCGGGGAACTTTGTGCTCCGTGAGCGGGCGCGGCGCTCCCCAGCGCGATCGCGCACGCGGCGAGGAGGAGTGTGGGGAGGGCTGGACGGCGCATGGTAGGATGGTTTTTTAGCAGGTGCGGCGCGAGCCGGTCACGGCGACTCGATCCTGTGTTACTCAGTCGACCAACGCGGAATGTCTCGCTCCGGTCGCTCTCGATGGTTCGTCGTTTTCGATGAGCGCGCCGCCCAAGACCAGGGGCCGCGCGCGTCCGCGGGGAGCCCCGTGGCCCGAAACCCGCAGGTCGCTCGATCCCGGAAGGGCAAGGGGGCGCTGTTGGCGGGGGTGGTCCTGGCGACCCTAGGCCTGCGCGCGCCGGCTGCAAACGCCCAGTGCGTCGACGAAGCCCTCAAGGAGCAGCTCATCGGCAAACGCGCGTACCGGGGCGTCGTCGAGCGCAAGATCCGCAAGTCGCTGCGGCATGAGCTAGCCCCGATGGCAGGCTGGTACGCGGGGGACGTCTCCGACGGCGCTCCCGTCTACGGCGGCGCCTACACGTTCCACTTCACCGAGGACGTGGGCCTCGAGGCCAGCTACCTCCGCACGCAGCAGCGGTTCGTCTTCCTCGAGAGCATCGTCGACTCGAACCAGGGCCTCATCCAGATCACCGCCCCCGAGACGGAGGTGCTCCAGTATTTCATGGGCAACCTCGTGTGGTCGCTGGCCTACGGAAAGGTGCGCTGGATGGGGGGCGCGATAGGGCGCTACGACTTCCACGTCGCCCTCGGCGCGGGTGTGGCCGTGGAGCCTGGAGAACGCGGCCTGGCGGGCTCGATCGGCTTCGGCATGAAGTTCTACCTGACCGAGTGGCTCGCGCTCCGGCTCGACGTGCGCGACCAGATCCGTCAGATGCAGCGGGAGCGCCTCGGCATCGAGCGGATCGTGAACGACGTCACCGTGCTCGGCGGCTTGGGGGTCTTCCTTCCCTTCCAGAACTGAGCTCCGCGGTCGCCGCCCGAGGCGGCCTGTTCCCCGCCTCTCGTCCTTACTGTAATCTGCCGGGGTCATGGTCGACGGTACCCGCGTGGTGGCACTCCTCCTGGCCCTTGCCGTGACCTCGCCCGTGGTGGCGGCGCCCGCCAGCGGGAAGGCTCCCCCCACGAAGGCCGCCAGCGCGAAGACCGCCAGCGCGAAGAAGGAACCCCGCCCGGCCGCGCGAGGGGAGGAAGCTCCTCGCGCAGAGGCAGAGAGCGGGGAGGAGTGGATCGACAAGGGTGAGGCGACGGCTCCCGGGGGACGCGCGCCCGATCCGGAGTTCGGCGATCCGCCGGAGGTGACCGCGGGCGAGCCCCAAGAGCGTCCGTCCCCCCTGACGCCGCCTCCAGAAGAGATGCCAGGGCGCCCCGGAGACCCGCCACCGGACCTGGATCGTTTGCTGAGCGAGCTCGTCGCGTTGCGGGCGCGGGTCGATGGGCTCACCTCGACCCTGTACGAGAGCAAGCTCCAGATCCGCCTCGACGCGGATGGGGAAGAGACGCGCATCCTGTCCCTCGTCGTCACCGTCGATGGCGGGGTCGTGTACAGCGCGCCCGCGAACTTCGTCGGCGCGGACGGGATCACCGTGTACGAGCACGCGGTCGCTCCGGGGCGGCACGTGATCGGCGTGGAGGTGGAGCGCGCTCACCCCGGCTCGTCAGGGCATCGCTCCTGGCAAGCCACCCGGTACACCGTCGAGGTCCCGGAGAGGCGCACGCTCGCGGCGCGGATCGAGGTGGAGGACGATTCGTCGGTGGAGCTCACCTCGGGCAAGTATCGGGGCATCGCCACCATGAGGGTCGAGGTCCTCGCCCCGTGAGGTCGCTCGCTGCGTGGTCCTGGCTGGGGATCGTGCTCTGCGTGGCGCCCGTCGCTGCGGCGACGGAGGGGCCGTCCGTCGCTGCGCCGTCCTCTGGCGCGGAGCCGCCTGCTGGGGCGGAGCCGTCTGCTGGCTCGGAGGCGCAGGCCGCCGAGCGCGGGGACTCGGCGCCCCACCTCGGTCTGCGTGCTTACGAGGAGGCGCTCGCGGCGCGCAAGCTCGCGCCCACGCAGCCCCTCAGCGCAGAACGTCTCCGCGCGGAGCTGGCGCAGGCGGAGGCGTCCCTGCTGGCGGGGCGCGTGGCGGAGGCCATCGCCGCCGCGGCTGCCCTGGTCGAGAGCAAGCGCTTCGAGCCGTTTCGAGAAGGGCCGGAGGGGCGCGGCCTGCGCTTTGTGCTCGGGGACGCGCTCGGGCGCGCCGGAGCCGATGAGCTCGCGATCGCCTACCTGGGACCGCTGACACAGGGCGACGACGTTTCCGCGCGGCGCGCCGTGCGGGCGCTCGTCGATCATGGCCTCGAGAGCGGCGATCCGGCGCGCTTCCTCGAGCCCGTCCGGGGGCACGAGCAGCGGCTCCCCGAAGAGCTGCGGGGGGACGTGGCCTACGCCCGCGGGCGGGCCCACGAGCGCGCGGGACGGGCGGCAGAGGCGCTGGGAGAGCTCCGCCAGGTGGGCCCTCGCTCGCGCTTCTGGGCGCAGGCGACGTACCTCAGCGGGCTCATCGAGGCGGAGCGGGGCCGGCTGTCCCAGGCGGAGGAGCTCTTCTGTCGGGTCGCTGATCCGAAGCTCACCCCGAAGGAGGCGCCGCTCTTCGGGGGTGCAGACTTCTTCGAAGTGCGGGATCTGGCGCGCCTGGGCCTGGGGCGCGTCGCCCACGAGACGTACCGCTTCGACGACGCGCAGTATTACTACTATCTCGTCCCCAAGGACTCGCGTTACCTCCCGGAGGCGCTCTACGAGGCGGCGACGACCCGCTACGAAGCGAAGGATCACCGAGGAGCGCGCGAGTACCTGGACGAGCTCGTCGCGTCGAGGCGGTCTCACCCCTACGAGGACGAGCGCTTCATCCTCGACGCCTACGTCGATTTGGCGACCTGCGACTTCGACGCGGCCGAGAAAAAGCTCCAGGCCTTCTCGAAGAACTACGCCCCCGTCCACGACGCCGCGCGCCGGCTGTTGCGCGATCCGACAGCGATGCGGCGGCTCCTCGAGAGCGCCTCGGGGGTCGGAGATCCGCGCCTCGCGAACCTGGGGATCGACGCCACGATCGCGCGCCGGCTGGTCGCGCTGCTGCGCGTCGACGAGGGACAGCAGCGCCTGCAGCGGCGTCTGCACCGCCTCGAGCGACACGTCGCTGGGCTCGATCGGCTCGAACAGGATCTGCTCGCCGCGCGGGCGCTGTTGGGGGGGAAGCGGGAGAGCGGAGCCGTGGTGACGCAGAACGCCGAGGGGCTCGGCGCGAGCGACGCGGATCGCCTGGCCCGCGTGGAGGCACAGGCGGCCGAGGTCGGACGCCTACTGCGCGAAGCGGAGGCGTCGCGGAAGGTTCCGAAGAGCGAGATCGAGCAGCTCCGGGGTGAGCTCGAGGCGCTGGTGCTGCAGGCGCGTCGAGCGCGCACGTCCGCCGCGCCCGCCACGGAGGTGTCGGCGGGAGGCGGGGACGAAATTGGGGCGCGGCTCGGGGACGATCTGGAGCGTCTCCGAGCGCTCCGGGCGGAGGCGTCGAAGACGCGAGCGGAGCTGGAGCGAGCGGCGGAGGCGGGGGCGCGCGAGGTGTTGCGCCGGTTGGAGCGGCGGCTCGAGCGGCTGCTCCGGCGCGCTCGGATGGGGCGCATCGAGCTCGTGCTCGGCAAGAAGAGGGCCCTCGAGGTGGAGATCGAGGCCCTGTCCC
Source organism: Myxococcales bacterium (assembly GCA_012514535.1). Taxonomy (GTDB): domain Bacteria; phylum Myxococcota_A; class Polyangia; order Polyangiales; family Polyangiaceae; genus NIC37A-2. The sequence goes on from JAAZAA010000060.1 coordinate 44,715, forward strand.
AGGGGCTGTTGCCGCCGAGCATGGTCGACTCCCTCGACGTGGCTCGCTACCTCCGGGACGACGAGGAGTACTGGCCCGACGACGGCGAGGACTGGGCCGACGAGTACGTCGGCGGGGAAGGGCTCCGGGAGTCCCGTTGAGAGCGTGGCGGGGCCTCCGCGGCCCCGCCGACGCGTGGCTTCAGCGTGGCGCCGCGCCGGGCCCCGTCGGGCCTTCCTTCGGAGCGGGCGCCTGGATGTTCCCGGACCGATCGAGCTCGACGATCTCCCGCCCCAGACCCGCGAGGTCGCCCTCGATCGCCGCGTGATCTCCGGCGATGACGATGACGTACTCGCTCGGATCGCAGAGCGTCTGCGCGAGCGCGTTCGCCTCTTCGACCCCGACGGCTTCGACCCGGTCGGGCCAGGTCTGCCAGAAGTCCACGGGGCGATCGTAGATGGGCACGCTGGCGAGCCGCATCGCGACCTGATCGACCCGCTCGAAGGTGGCCGGGTAGCCCAGCAGCAGCCCGCTGACGGCCTCGTCGCGCTCCGCCTGGGTCAAGGGGCGCTTGGTGCACAGCTCTCCCAGCTCCCGGAAGATTTCGTCGAGGCTGGCCCGTGTGACGTCCGTGCGCACGTTAGTGGACACACCGAAGTAGCCCGCCTGGCGGTAGCGCCGGATGTCGCTGCGAGCGCCGTAGGTGTACCCCTTCTCCTCGCGCAGGTTGAGGTTGATGCGGCTCGTGAAGGACTCACCGATCGGGCGGTTGGCGACCAACCCCGGGAAGTAGTCGGGGGCGTTGGCGCCCGCCGCGCGCTTGGCCACGGTCAGGGCGGACTGGGCGGCGCCTGGGTAGTGCACGACGTAGATCGGCAGCCGTTCGGGAGCCGGCGCGACCGCGCGCGCCTCGACGCGCGCTTTGCCCTGCCAGTCTCCGAGAGCCTCCTCGAGCACTTGGCGCACGCGGTCTTCGCTCACACCGCCGACGGTGACGATCTCGATCCCCTCGGGGGCGATCATGCGTTGGTGGTGGTTCTTGAGGTCGCGATAGGTGATGGCCTCGACGCTCTGGCGGGTGCCACGGGGCAGGAACCCCGCGTAGCCGCTCCCGAAGAGCACCCGGTGGACGGCCACGCTCTGGGTGGCGCGCGGCTGCGCCTCGCTGGCGATGATCTGTGCCAGCAGATCGTGCTTGCGTCGCTCGAACTCGTCCTTGGGCAAGCGTGGACGCCGCAGGATGTCGCTGAGCAGGGCGACGGAGGCCTCGAGGTTCTCCGCGAGGAGGTTCATGCCGAGCAGCATGTAGTCCACGCCCGCGGTGGCCTCGTAGTCCGTCGCCAGGAGGCCGAGCTCGTCGCTGAGCTCCAACGCCGAGCGCTTGCCGGCGCCCTCGTCGAGCATGTCCGCCAAGAGGTAGGTGAGCCCCGCGAGGTCCTCCGGATCCGCGGCGGCGCCACGAGGGATGACGACCTGGAGGGACACGAGGGGCGTCGAGCCGTGCTCGAGGTGCCACACGCGAATCCCGTTCTTCAGGGTGAAATGGGTGCCGTGGGGAGGCGTCCAGTCCACCGCGGGCGTGGGCTCCGGCAGCGCTGCGTACCGAGGATCGACCTGTTCGGCGGCGGGAGGCGGCGCGGGCGCAGGGGGAGGGGCTGCGGGCGCTGGCGCGGGAGTTTTTCCGCCACAGGCGGCGGTGAAGGCGAGCGCGAGGGCCGCGAGGGCGGTGGTCGTTCGAGGTGAGACGTTCATCGGGAGTCCCCCTGAGCGGCGGAGCTGGGGTCCGCGGCGGGTTGCAGCATTTGGAGAGGAGCGCTGCGCTCCCCGGGTACGAAATCGATGCGCACGTGGCGGCCGGGCTGGAGGTAACGCCGCGCGGCCTCGTGCACGGAAGAGGCGGTCGCGGAGGTGTACCTCCCGAGATCCTCCGCGATGTAGTCGGCCTGCCCGGTGTGCAGGTAGTAGGTCGCGAGGAGCGACGCCCGGGAGCCCGCGGACTCGATGCGGGCGAAGAAGTCCTTCTTGAAGGCGTTCTTCGCGCGGGTCAGCTCCCGCTCCGACGGCGGAGTCGCGAGGGCGGCGTCGATCGCCCCGCGGAGCGCCGTGTGGAGGCGATCCACGTCGACGCCCGGCGCTGCGGTGGCGGCGATCACGTAGAAGCTGCTCAGCTTCTGCGAGACCTGGAAGGCGAAGACGTCCTTGGCGACCTTCTGTTCGTAGACCAGCGGGTGAAAGAGGCGGCTCGACTTGCCCTCGGAGAGGACGTTCGACCAGAGATCGAGCTCGGCGTCACCGGGCGCGAAGAGCGCGGGCGTGTGCCAGGCGAGGTAGATGCGGGGGAGCTCGACGTCGTCCTGCTTGGTCCAATGGACCTCGGAGCGCAGCTCGGGCACCGTCGCGGTGGGCGTCGGCGCGCGTTCCCCGGCGGGGATGTCCTCGAAGTAGCGCGAAATCAGCGACTTCACGCGGTCCTCGTCGAAGTCTCCGACGACGGAGAAGACCGCGTTCGAGGGGACGTAGTACTGTTTGAAGAACTCCCGCACGTCGTCGAGGGTGGCGGCGGAGAGGTCCTCGTGAGATCCGATGGGCGAGTGGCGGTAGGGGTGACCCTCCGGGTAGAGGGCCTCGCCGAGGTACCACCACGCCATGCCGTAAGGCTCGACCTCGTAGCGCTGGCGCCGCTCGTTCTTCACGACGTCCCGCTGGTTGTCGAGCTTGGCCTGGCTGAGGGCGGGCAGCAGGGAGCGCAGGCGATCGGACTCCATCCAGATCGGCAGCTCGAGGTAATTGCTCGGCACCCGCTGGTAGTAGTTCGTGCGATCCTGGTTGGTGGTGCCGTTCACGGAGCCGCCGATCGGCTCGAAGGGCTCGAAGTACTCGCGATCGTGGTGCTTCGACCCCTGGAACATCAGATGCTCGAACAGATGGGCGAAGCCCGTGCGTCCCTGACGCTCGTGCCCCGAGCCGACGAGGTACAGCATCTCCGTCGCCACGACCGGGAGGCTGCGATCCTGGCTCAAGAGCACGGTGAGCCCATTCGACAAGGTGTACTGCTCGACGTTCACCTGGGGGACGGTGACGGTCCCCGCATCGCCGGACGCCGCGTCGCCAGACGCCGTGTTGGTCGGCTGGGTGCTCGTCGGCCGAGCTGGTTGCGTCGCCGGAGGGCTCTCGGCGGGCTGGGCCTGGGCCGACGGGAGGGTCATGGCGCTGGCCAGTCCGACGAGCAGCGCCCCGGAGGCATGACTCCAACGAGGGAGGCTTCGCAGTCGCTTCATTGGGAGGAAACCTCAAACACCCGGGGCGCCTTGTCAAAGGCGATGTGAGTTTTCCCAATGTTCGGCGTGGCGCGACGTGCGGCCCGTGAGCGGTCTCGTGTGTCTCATCGGGCGCAACGGGGCGCGCGCGGTCGTCACGCGGGGACGCAGCGAGATGGGGTGCTCGCGCCTTTTGGCCTGCTGACGCGACGGGCGATTCGCCGAGTGCGGCCGTTCGTCCCGCCCGAAAGAGCGAGACCGTTCGCCGATGCGGAAGGTTCGCACGGCCCCGGCGGGCTCGCCGGCGGGTCATCGCTCGTCGCGCGTTCGTGAGCTGGGGGAGTGGGGTGGCCGCGCTGGGGGTGGCCGCGCTGGGGCGCGCGGGGGCGCCCCGCGGGAGCGGACGGACTGTGACGCGCGGGGTGGAGAGCAGACCGAAACGTGATGTCGTCTTGCCGTGACCGCGCGCGTTCGAGTGGGGCCTGGGCGGGCTCACGGCGACGGAGGCGCGACTCGGCGCGTCTCCTCCGTCCGTCCAGGGGAGCGCCGGAGCGGGCCTCGGCCCTCGCGCTCGCGGCGACGACGAAGCCGCGACCCGGTGAGGCGTGCTTCAAGGGTCGCTGGCGCGGGCACGGTGTCGAGGATCGGGCGAGCGGGTCGATGGAGACCCACAGAACCCGTGACGCCGACGAGGTCAGCCTGCGACGGCCAGGACGGCGCTGGCGGCGACGGGCCCCGACACCATGGGGAGCGGGCGCCTGGCGGACAGGAGCACGTCACGGATGGCTCCGACGCACCCCCCACATCCAGTTCCTGCGCCGCAACGTCGTCCCACCTGGGCGACGGTGCGCGCTCCGTCCATCGCGCAAGCCTTGATGGTTCGATCGGTGACCCCGTGGCAGTGGCAGATGAGCATGGCTTCAGACCGGCTTGGATCGGGCGCCGAGGGGGCGTCCGTGCGGGGACGCCGGCCTTCCGTGCGCGTGCAGGTGTCTAGCATGTTGAAAACGACTTTCAATATCCCATCTGCTCCGCGGCCGCCGATCCTTGGCAACCTCTGAAAATTCCACGAGTATTCGGGTGCCTCGGGGACGCTGGCGCGAGACCACCACCATCGGAGCCAAGATCGGCTTTCAATAGTTCAGTGTGGCCGTCACGACGCTCCCGGACGGTCTAGGCTAGAAGAGTCGTCGCGCCGTTCGGCGCCTTTTTCCCCAGGGAGGTATCGAGTCCATGAAGGGTGACCCCAAGCTCATCGATCTGCTCAACGAGGTGTTGACCTCGGAGCTCACCGCCATCAACCAGTACTTCATTCACGCGAAGATGCTGGAGAACTGGGGCTATCCGCGGCTGGCGAAGAAGAAGCGGGAGGAGTCCATCGAGGAGATGCGCCACGCCGACTCCGTGATCGAGCGCATCCTCTACCTCGAGGGCGTCCCCAACATGCAACGGCTGAACCCGGTGCGGGTCGGTGAGGACCCGGTGGAACAGCACGAGGTCGACCTGGCCCTCGAGGTCGACGCCATCGCGCGGCTCAACCGCGGCATCGCCCTGGCTACCTCGCTCCACGACAACGGCACGCGGGCGCTCCTGGAGCACATCCTCCGCGAGGAGGAGGAGGCGGTCGACTGGCTCGAGACGCAGCTCGGCCTGATCCAGCAGCTCGGGCGGGAGAACTACCTGGCCGAGCAGATGCACGACTGAAGGAGCGGGGGGCGGAGACGCGGGCTCGTTTGGCCCTGCGCGCCCCCCGACCCGTTCGAGCCACCCGCCCTCGTCGTCGACCGCCCTCGTCGTTGGTGGAGCCGGCGCGGCGTGCCGGCGGGGGTGCGTGGGAGCCCTGAACTCGACGAGGTGTGGGGACCCGTCGGCCTGCTGGCCCCGTCCGCCGGTCGGGGCCTCGTCAGGTGATCCGCGCCGCGACGGCTCTCGACCGCAGCGGCCCGGGAGCGTTTCTCAGCGCTGGCGCCCCATCTTCTTGCCGGCGATGGCCAGGGACAGCTCGACCTGAGACAGGAGCTTCTTGGCGCGGGCGGGGCCGAGGGTGATCACGAGCTCCCGGAACTGGCTCTCCAGCTTCTTCTTGGGGCCCTTGATGGTCTTCTTGCCCTCCTTCGAGAGGAGCGACCGCGCCTGCTTGTTCGCGGCGGAGCGGATGTTGTGGACGTACGCCTTGGAGATCACCATCCCCTTGTCGGCGGCCCGTTCCACGACCTCGCTCGCTGGCATGCTGCGGGGCAAGGAGCGAACGAAGGCCGCCTTGTCGCCCTGGCGAATCGTGGGCTGGGAGGTGCTGGTGCGCGCGGGCGCCTTCTTGGCTGCACGCGGAGTCGACTTGCTCGATTTCTTGGTGGTGCGCTTTTTCGTTGCCATTCCTTGCCTCGTCTTCCTCATACGGCTGGCGCGTACAAAGGAATCACCATCACGAATGATTATTATGTGGGCCAATTCGCTCGAGGTCCAGCGCTTCCGGCGGGATTCTCCCTTCGCTCCGCCCGAGATCGGCTGCTCGCTGCCGATGCCCAGGGCAGGTGTTTCGCTGGTTCGGGGCGCGTTCACGCCAGATCGTGAGCTCGTGCTGGACGTTCGGGCATGTGCGTAGACGCTTCCGCGCTCGAGGTGTCCAGAACGGCGGGCGTTCCTCACATCGACGGCCCCCATCGACGGTTCGTGCGGTCACGTGTTTGTACCTGCTACGACGCGCGCCTACCTGTCTGGTGTCGACGGGCGCGGTGCGCGAATTGTGCAGAGGTGTGCACGAAGTGTGCTGAGCGCCGCTGCGGGGCGCGGTTCCGCCCGCTGCTCCGCTGCGCGGCTTCGCCGCGCGGCTTCGCCGCGTCGTTCCACCGCACTGTTCTTGCGCACCGTTCCTGCACACCGTTCCTGCACACCGTTCGTCCACGCCGTTCCTCTACGCCGTGCCGTCGCACTGTTCGGATGGCCGTGGTGCCCTGCGGCTCCGGCGTGTCCTCCGCCTTGCCGTGTCGTTCCACCCTGCCGTTTCGCTACGCCGTTTCTCCGTGCGGACCCCGGGGAGCGTGGGGCTGCCTGGGGACGAAACTCGACCGAGTAGTCGGCCCGCCGGGGGACCGCTGGGGGAGCGCTGCGGCGCGGAGGAGGGCGCGGCGCGGAGGAGGGCGCGGTGCGCGGCCGCGCGGCTCCCTGTCCGGCGCCCCGGATCCGTGCGATATCTCGCGGGTTCCCCGCCCCGAAGACCGTGACAGCCTCCAAGTTGGATCCCGACGGCGCGGCTTCGACCGTGCACTCCGCTCCGCGAGCATCGGGCGACGCCGGGGCGTCGCGCGGCTCCCCGTCCTCGCCGCCGGGCTCGGGAGACCGGATGCCCGGCGCGGAGCGAGGGCCGTGGCGTCTCGAGCGCGTGGGCGGAGACGTCCCGCGGGGGTCCTTTCGGAGGGGCAAGGGCAAGCCTCGCGGTGTGCGCTGGTTCGGCGCGCGGTCCTTTTGGGGACACCTGAGACATTTCGCCGCGAGCGCCGTCGCCACGGAGGACATCGACTCCCGTGACTGGATGACGCCGGACGAGCCTCACGAGCTCAGCCTCCGCATCGCTCGACTGATCGAGCGAGGTCGAGCGAAGGAGGAGGGCGGCAAGGCCATGTCTCTCACGGAGCAAATCGGCCGCGACCTCTGGATCGATTACCTCGCCGACACGGGGGACGACGCGGACGTGAGCGCGGCGGTCGCGGACATGCTCGTGCGCGACTACGTGGTCCCGGAGGTCACGCCGGGCACCGCGAGCGGCGTGACCGGGTCTGGGGGCGGGGGACCAGCGCAACGGCGAGAGGTGATCGCGCCGCGGGGCGACATCCTCTTCTTCGGGGGGGACACCGCCTACCCCGTCGCGACCGCCGAGGAGATCCACGATCGCGTGGTGGTGCCCTTCAACCGCGTCCTCGACGAGCGCTACGACGGACGCGCGCGGGCCCTCATCGGGATCCCCGGGAATCACGACTGGTATGACGGACTCGACGGGTTCGCGCGGCTGTTCCGGCGGCGCCCCTACGAGCAGATGCCGGCAGCCGCGGGGACGATGCACGACACCCTCCAGCGGAGCGAGATCGCCCGGTACACGGAGTTCGCGAAGCGGTTCGTGCGAGGCGAGCACGTGGAGAAACCCGGAACGCTCGATCTCGTCGGCTACCGCCCGGTGCAGTCGGCGAGCTATTTCGCGTTGCCCCTGGCGCCCGGGGTGCACCTGTACGCGGCGGATCGGCAGCTGCGCAACATCGACTACCGCCAGCGCCAATACTTCGAGAGCTGGCGTCTGCGCCATCCGAGGGCGGAGCGCCTGATCGTGCTCCCGGATCCGCCCCATCATTTCGGTGAGGAGAACCCGTCGGGGCGACGGATGGTGCGAGCGCTCGGCCTGGACGAGACGCGGGAGCGCGCGCTCGTGCTCTCGGGGGACATTCACCACTACGAGCGCTGGGCGGAGGGGATGACGAGCTATGTCATCGCAGGGGGCGGGGGCGCGTTCTTGCACCCGGCGCCCGTCACCCGGAAGCGGGCCACGCGCACGATGGAGTGGCCGGGACCGCGCCAGAGTCGGCGTCTGCTCTGGCAGGTGCCCTGGAAGGTCGGCGCGGGGCGCTCCGGTGTCCTGCCCCACTTCGCCTTCGGTGCGCTGCTGCTGCCGTCGGTCTTGGCGCTCCAAGAGGGGGCGCCGTTGCGCGCGGCCGTGGCGACCCTCCTCGCGTGGGCGTTCGTCTGGGTCTGCTTCGCCCTGATCGGCGGGCTGAGGAGGCGGCGTTCGCTGGCGCTGCTCCTGCTCGCTGCGGGGGGCGCCCTCGCGGTGGTGGCCGGACCGTGGCTCGCGCAAGGGGTCCTGGGCTGGGTGCTCGGAGGCTCCCTGTCCGTCGGCTCTCCGACGGCCCTCGCGGAGGGGCTGCCGCCGGGCGGGCAGGGGATCGCGCTGTCCGCGGTGATCCTGTTGCTGTCCAGCGTGGGGGCGAGCGTCGCCTTCGGTGTGTACCTGATGATGCTCACGTGGTGCGGCATCGAGAACACCCAGGCGTTCACCGCGCTGGATCACCCCGGGTTCAAGCATTTCCTGCGCATGCGCGTGCGACACGACGGTAGCGGGATCGACGTCTGGTGCATCGGCCTGCTCGATCCCCTCGAGAAGGACGCGCGCCCCGTCCTCGTGGACGCGTTCTTCTGGCGGACGCGCTGAGCGAGCCGGCGCCGCCACGGGTGTCGAGGTGGTCGAAGCGCACACACCGCGGCGCCGTTGACCCTCTCCGGGGATCCAGGGGAGACTTGCTCTGCGATGCCAGGGACCAGGGACCCCGCTGCGGGATGGCTACGTGCGCTCCGCCGCGGTGGCGCTGGTCTCGCCCTGGCGTTGGTGCTCACGCCGGCACCGACCTTCGCCGAGGCGGGGGCGAGCGCGCTCCGGGCGGCGTCGGCGAAGAAGGGCGCGAAGCGACCCGAGCGTCAGGTCCAGGGGGCGCGCCCCACGGTGCAGAAGCAGCAGGCAGAGGCGGCGCGCGCCGCACGTTCGCGGCGCCTGCAGATGCAGATCCCCGAACGCCTGCGGGTGGCGTTGCAACATCAGATCGACCAGCGCATCGCGGAGAACGTCGCCGCCTCCGCGGCCCTGCGCGACGAGGCCATCGAGCTCTTGCGGGCGCTGGTCGATGGGGCGCCGCGTGGGTCGGCGGATCTGCCCGAAGCGTTGATGCGCCTGGGTGAGCTCGAGTGGGAACGCGCCCGCGAGGTCTTCCTCGCAGAGTTTCGGGAGTGGGAGCGGTCGCCCGCGGAGGATCGCGAGGCGCCGCCGACGCCGGACTACTCGACGGCTCGGGGGCGCTTCCAGCGCGTCCTGAAGGAGCACAAGAGCTACCGAGACTACGATCTGGCCTTGTACGTCGATGGCGTGCTGGCGCAGGAGGAGGGGCAGGCGGAGCAAGCGCTGCGACGCTTCAATCTGATCCTGTCGTGGTTTCCGAAGAGCCGCTTCGTCCCCGACGCCCACATGGTGCGGGCGGAGTACGAGTTCACGAAGCCGGCGCCGGACTACGCGCGTGCCCTCGCCGAGTACGAGAAGGTGCTGAGCTTCCAGGGGACGGAGCTCCGCGACCTCGCGCTGTTCAAGAGCGCCTGGACGTTGTGGCGCCTCGGCAGACAAGACGAGGCGGCGAAGCGCTTCCTGACGGTCTTCAAGGACACGGCGGAGGCGGACCGCCGATCGAGCGCGCGGCGGGCCGAGATCGACGAGCTGCAACGGGAGGCGCTGCGGAACCTCGTCACCGTGTTCGCCGAGGACGAGCGCAACACGGCGGAGGACATGCACCGCTTCCTCGTCGACGCCGGTGGGGAGCGCTTCGCGGGGAGAATCGTGCTGGCCCTCGCGGAGACGTTCTACGATCAAGCCCACTACGAGCGGGGCATCGAAGCCTATCGGCTGCTCCTGAAGCTCGAGCCGACGCACCCCAGGGCGTACCGGCACGCGCTGCGCATCGCCCAGGGGCACTCCACGATCGAGTCCTGGGAGGCCCTCGAGCAGGACTATCGGCAGGCGATCGCGACGTACGCGCCGCCGTCCCCGGTGAACCCGGCGGGCGCCGCGACGAAGGAGAAGCAGCCATCGCCGCAGGGCGCCGCTCCCCAGGCTTCGGCGTGGCACGCCGCCCAGTCCGCGGCGACACGCCAGCGCGCGGTCGCGGCCATCGAGAAGCAGCTGCGGCAGGACGCGATCGGCCTGCACGCGAAGGCGCAGGCAGATGAGAGCCGGTCGGAGTTCGAGGGCGCGAAGCGACTCTACGCGGTGTACCTGGACCGCTTCGGCGAGGACGCGGCCGCCTACGAGATGCACTTCAACGCGGGGGAGATCGACTTTTACCACCTGGAGGACGCCCGCGGCGCGGCGAAGAACTACCTCGCGGCGGTGCGGCTGAAGCCGCAGGGTGCGCTCTCGCGCGACGCGCTGTTCAACGCCCTCACGGCCCTCGAGGTGGCGCGCGCGGACGAGTTCGACGCGGCCCAGGCCGCCGGGCGACCGCCGGAGGAGACCCCGACGGACAAACAGCTCACGGAGGCGATGGAACTCTACGTGGCGACGTACCCGGAGGACGCGGCCGTGCCGGACCTGCTCTTCCGCCAGGGGAAGCTGTATTACGACTACGGCGTCTTCGATCCCGCGGTGCGCCAGTGGGGGTTGTTGCTCGAGAAGTACCCGCGCAGCGCCGAGGCCAAGGGCGCAGGGGAGCTCATCCTCGACTCGTTCAACCGGAGTAAGGACTACGAGAACATCGAGGTGTGGGCGCGGCGCTTGAAGACGGCGCCCGCCTTCAGCGCGTCCGCCGAACAGAAGAAGCTCGACGAGCTCATCGTCGGCGCGGTGTTCAAGCAGGGCGAGCAGCTGGCGGCCGCTGGGGCCCACGGGCGCTCCGCTCAGGCCTACCTGCGCGCGGCGCGGGAGTTCCCCGGTGAGTCCCGCGCCGCCCAGGCCGCGGTGAACGCCGAGGTCGAGGCCAAGCGCGCGGGTGACCTCGCCACCCTGGCCGCGGCCGCGACGCTGCTGGCGGAGAAGTTCGGCGATCGGAAGGAGGTGCCGGAGGGGCTCTGGATCGCCGCCACGACCTACCAGGAGATCGGTTCCTTCGCGGAGGCCGCGGGCTACCACGAGCAGATCGCCGCGCGCTTTCGGCGGAGCAAGTACCATAAGGACGCCGCCTTCAACGCGGTGCTGCTGCGCGCGGCGGTGGGCGACGAGCCGGGGGCGATCCGCGCGGGCGAGGCGTTCCAACGGGCGTACCCGCGGGACGCGCTCACGCCGGAGGTGACGTTCTTGATGGGCAAGGCCTACGAACGCGCGGAGAAATGGCGGGAGGCCGACCAGCTCTACGCGCGTTATGCCCGCAACGCGCCCAACCCGAACCGGCGCATCGAGGCGTGGGTGCGGCTCGCGCTCGTGCGGCGAGACGACCCGGCAGGACGCACGCGCGCCTTGGACCAGGCGATCAAGCTCCACAAGAGCTACCAACAGAAGCTGGACGACGACGGGCGCTACTTCTCCGCGCAGGCGCGTTACCTGAGCGGCACGCGTTGGCTCGAGGAGTTCGAGGCGGTGACCATCGAGGGTGACGTGCGGCAGCTCCAACAGCGCCTCCGCAAGAAGAGCCAGCTGCTCAAGAAGGCCGCGGACGAGTTCCTCGCGGCGTCGAAGATGGGAGTCGCGGAGTGGACCACCGCCTCGCTCTACCAGATCGGCCACACCTACGAGTCCTTCGCCAAGGCTCTCCTCGAGGCGGCGCCACCGCCGGAGCTGAGCGAGAGTGACGCGGAGGCGTATCGTCAATCCATCGACGAGTTCGTCATCCCCATCGAGGAGCGCAGCATCGAGGCCTATGAGAGCGGTTGGCTCAAGGCGGTCGAGCTCGGGATCTTCAATGAGTGGACGGCGAAGATGCGCGGCGCTCTCGGGCGTCTCTCGAGCGAGCTGTATCCGCCGCTGGAGGAGGTGGGCTTCCAGGTGCGCTCCGCGAGCACGTCGCCCTTGCCGCCCCTCATCGTGGGGCTGCGGCGGGAGGCGGATGGACGGAGCTCTCCCTATCTGATGCCGAGCTCGGGCCGCGGTGACGAGGCGGAACGCGATACCCCACAAGACGGCGTCCAGCGGGAGGAAAACCAGCGCACCGACACCGGTGGCGGTGACCCCCAGCGCGAACGATCCCGCGGGGAAGGGGCTCAGCAGGAAGGGACCCGGCGTGTTGCAGCGGGCGGTGAGGTGCGTCGATGAGGACGGGCAGCGCTTCGTGGCTCCTGGTCGCGCTGGGCCTCCTCGGGGGCGCTTGCGGCGGCGCACGGGCAGGAGCCGACGCGGCGCGTCCTCCCGCGGCTCCGGAGGCGCTCGCGGCCCTCGCCCAGGGCGTCGAGGCGGAGGACGAGGAAGGCGCCCTACGCCATTTCGAGCGCGCCGTGGCTCAGGATCCGGAGCTCTGGGAGGCTCGGTACGATCTGGGCGTGGTCCTGGCGAATCGGGGGGACCTCGAGCGCGCCGAGCAGGAGCTGGCCCGCGCCCATGCGTCCGCGCCGGAGGCCGAGGACGTCGTCGTGGCGTTGGCAGAGGTGCGGCGGCGTCGAGGCGAGCCCGCAGGGGCGGTGGAGGTCCTGGAGGCCTTCGTCGCGGCGCAGCCGCGGGCGCTCACCGCGCGGACGGCGCTCGTGGCGGCGCTGCGGGAGGTGGGCGCCACGGACCGGGCGATCACCCAGGCGCGCGAGGTGTTGGTGCAGCGCCCGGGTGACGCGCGTGCCCTCAGCGAGCTGGCCATGGCCCACCTCGACCGCGGTGAGGTCGACGCCGCCGACCTGCTCGTCCGTCAGGCGCTGGCCGCGGAGCGAAGGACCGCGGCCGCGGAGCGCACCGCGGGGCTCGTCGCCTGGCGTCGGGGGGAGGACGCCGTGGCGTTCCGTCACTTCCAGGCCGCCGCGGAGCTGGATCCGAGGGACGCGACCGCCCAGTTGAACATGGGGTCCGTGCTCCTCATGGCCGGAGTGTACGACCGCGCCGCGACGGCGTTCCGGAGCGTGCTGGAGAACGAGCCCGCCAACGTCGACGCGGCGCTCGGGCTCGCCGCCGCCCTGCGCGGGTTGGGCAGTCGCGAGGACGCCACCCCCTACGCCGAAGCGGAGCGCTTGCTCCGCGGCGTGCTCGAGGCTCAGCCACGGCACCCCGAAGCGGCCTTCAACCTGGGCGTCTTGTATCTGCGGAACCTCGACCGTCGAGCGGACGCGAAGGCGTACCTGGAGCGCGCCAAGAAGAATGCGCCGAGCAAGTCGGAGACGTACCGGCGGGCGACCGAGCTGCTCGAGGAGCTGCGCTGAACATGGCGCGCCCGGGCGGCGACGACGTCCGCTTCGACCTGGTGTTCCGCGGGGGGCGCGTCTACGACGGGAGCGGGCGACCTCCCGTCGTCGCGGACGTCGCGGTCACCGACGACCGGGTGGTGCGGGTCGGCGACGTGCCGGACCGAGGGAGCGTCGAGGTGGACGCTCAGGGGCTGTGTCTGGCTCCTGGCTTCATCGACGTGCACTCGCACGACGACTTCGCTGCGCTGCTCGAGCCCGCGCTCCCCTTCAAGGTCATGCAGGGGGTCACGACGGAGATCGTCGGCAACTGCGGCATGGGCGTCGCGCCCTTCGAGCCTGCGCTCGCGTTGGCTCGGAGCTTTCATCCGGGCTGCGAGCTGGCCCCGTGGGCGGGCCACCGCGGCTACCTGGAGCGCCTCGACGCCGAGCCACCGAGCGCGAACGTCGCCGTGTTGGCGGGGCACGGCACCCTCCGCTCGGCGGTGCTGGGCGAGGACTGCAGGCGCGCGGCGACGGACGCGGAGCTGACGCAGATGATGCGGCTGCTGGACGAGGCCCTGCAGGCGGGCGTGCTGGGGCTGAGCACGGGGCTCATCTACGAGCCGGGCCGCGACGCATCTGAAGCGGAGCTCGTGGAGCTGGCGCGGCAGCTGGGTGAGGGCGGGCTCTACACGACCCACGTGCGCAGCGAAGCCGACGCGCTCCTCGACGCGGTCGCGGAGGCGCTCGCGCTCGGGGAGAGGACTGGCGTGAGCGTGCAGCTCTCCCACCACAAGGCGAGCGGACGCAACAACTGGGGGAAGGTCGTCGACTCCCTGGCGATGGTGGACGCGGCGCGCCAGCGCGGCGCGGACGTGTGGCTCGATCAGTATCCCTACACCGCGAGCAGCACGAGCCTCGCGGCGGTGCTCGCGAGCGGGTCCCTGCAGGGCCACGGGCGGATGGGCGAGCTGCGGCCCCAGGACGTGGTGCTCGCCACGGTGGAGGGGCAGCCGGAGTGGGAAGGAGCGCCCCTCGGTGAGCTCGCTCGGAGCTGGCAGATCGGGGTGGAGGACGCTGCTCGTCGGGTGCTCGCCGCCGACGCCCACGCCTGGGTGGTGGTGCACGGGATGTGCGAAGAGGACGTCCGGCGCGTCCTCCAGCACCCGGCGACGATGATCGGCTCCGATGGCCTCCCGACGTCGCTCGGTCGTCCTCACCCGCGCCTGTATGGGACCTTTCCCCGGATCTTGGGGCATTACGCCCGTGACGTGGCGCTGCTGCCTCTGGAGCGCGCGATCCACAAAATGACCGCGCTGCCAGCGGCGCGCTTTGGGCTCCGTGGACGCGGAAAGATCGAGCCCGGCGCCTTCGCCGACCTCGTGCTGTTCGACGCCGCCACCATCCTCGATCAGGCGACCTTCGACGCGCCGCGCCGACCACCGGCCGGCGTGCGCGACGTGTACGTCAACGGTCGTGCCGTGGTTCGAGGAGGAAGGCACCTGGGCACGCGACCCGGCCGAGCCCTGCGCCGGGCCGCGTGACGACGAGGTCCCCCCTGGTCTCTCCTCAGCCGCCCGCCTCTCGATGGGTCGGGTTGCGTGCCATCAAGCTCAACAGCTCGAACTGCGAGCGCACGTTCAGCTTCCGGTAGATGGCCTTGAGGTGGTTGCGCACCGTGTGTGTGCTGATCACCAGGTCTTGGGCGATGTCCTTGACCCGCCGACCGGAGGCGAGCGCCTCCACGATCTGGCGCTCCCGCATGCTGAGACGGTCCGCGTGCTCCTTGGGGAGCTCGCCGATCTTGTCGGCTTCGCCCGTCACGTCTGCGGGATAGAAGCCGGCATATCGCGCGGCGGTGATGGTCTCTTCGCTCGCGGACTCCTCGTCGACGTCCGGAGAGGCAAGCTTCTGCATCGCCTGGCGCTGCATCTTCGCCGCCGCCCACACTTCCATTTGGGCCTCGGCGACACGGCTGACCTGCAGCGCCTCCCGGAGCACCTTCGCGAGCTGCGCTGGCTGCACCGGCTTCGCGACGAATCGATAGATACCGGCGGTGTTCACCGCCTCGATCAGCGCCTCGCGGTCGGCGCTCCCCGACAGCATGACGCGGAGCACCTTGGGGTGCCGCTTCTGCGCCTCTGCCAAGAACTCGACGCCCTTCATGTCGGGCACCTCGTCGGCGCAGACCACCACGTCCACGGGCTGCTCGTCGAGGATGTTGAAACCCTCTTGGGCGCTCGAGGCACTAATGAACTCGTAGGGCTCCTTGTGTAGAGCCGATTGGATGCTCGCGAATACTTCGGGCTCGTCATCCACAATCAGGACCTTGCGCGTCATCGATCGCTCCCCGTCCAGGCCGAGCCCTCTTTGGCTCGGGTTGCTCTGCAATGGGCTGACCCAGCCTAACTGGCGTCGAAGGTTTGGGACGGGCGCCGGGCCTGGGGCTTGAGCGTCGTGGATGATTCTGCAACGGCTCCTCCGGCTGAAGTGGAGCTTGGATGGCACTTTCATTGCACTGGTCCGCTTCACTGCACCGGTCCGCGGAGCCGTGCCGTTGCTCGCCTCGGCCCTGTGTCGGTGTGAGCGGCGTCACCAACGGGGATGCCCGAGAGCAGGGAGGGATCGAAATGAGCGACAAGAAGACGAAGGGCGAGCGCTCGGCTTCGAGCAAGAAGCGCAAGATCCTCGCGGATCTCCACTCGGGGATGGTGTTGCTGGCCCGCTTCGCCGATCAGGCCGACGCGCCCGCGGGGGAGTCGGACGCGAGCGGTTCGCGGCGTTCGCAGGACGTGCGGCGCGTACTCAACGCACCGACGCCCCCCTCCAAGCACCGCTGGAACTGAGCTGGGAGGCGGGCGCAGGCGCCTCATCCGGGGACGACGAGGTGCGTCCGACGTCTCAACGCGGTTTGCCTCGGGGCCCCCGTGGGCGCCCGGCGCTCCGGTTCGCCTTGACCGATCCGGGACGCGGCGCTCCGCCGCGAGGCCGCAGCGCCTGTTGGCGAGACAGCTCCTCGGTGAGCGCGTGATAGCTGTCGAGCCGATCGCGAGCGAGCTGGCCGTTTCGCACCGCGGCGAGCACCGCGCAGTCCGGCTCGGTGCGGTGGCGGCAATCGCGGAAGCGGCAGGCGGCGGCCAGCTCTTGGACGTCGTCGAACCCGCCGACGTCGTCTTCGTCCGCGGACAGCGCGAACTCACGCATGCCGGGCGTGTCGACGAGGAGCACGCCGCTCTCCGTGAGGAAGAGCTCCCGATGGGTCGTCGTGTGGCGTCCCCGCGCGTCCTGCTCGCGCTCGGCGCCCGTCTTCTGTGCGGTTCGCCCGAGGAGCGCGTTGACGATGCTCGATTTACCGACTCCCGACAGCCCGACCAGGCCCACGGTCGATCCGGGCCGGAGTCGCTCGCGGAGCTGGTCGAGCCCGCCCTCCGTGGTGGCGCTGGTGGGGATCACCGGGACCTGGGCAAAGCGCTCCCGCAGCGCCGTGACCAGCGCGTCCGCGTCCGGGCAGAGGTCGGCCTTGTTGAGGGCGATGAGCGCCTGGGCGCCCCCTTGCGCCACCGCTGACAGGTAGCGCTCGATGCGCCGCGGGTTGACGCTGCGGCGCGCGACCGCGTCGTGGACCCCGGGTCGGGGGAGCTGGCAGACGACGACGACGTCGTCGACGTTCGCGACGATGGTCTGCGGCTCCCGTCGACGCCCGGCGGCGCCGCGCTCGAGGTGGCTGTGCCGAGTCAAGGTATGCTCGATGACGTGCAGCTCACCTCCGCTCCCCGGCGCGAGGAGGACCCAGTCACCGACCGTGGGCAGCAACGGCGTCGCGACCCCCGGCGTAGCCCGCTCGCGCTCCTCGTAGAGTCTCCCGGCGAGCACGGCCCGGTGCATGCCCTCCGCCGTGAGCACGTCCCATTCACCCCGGTGCTGGGCGACCACCCGCCCTGGCAACAGCTCACGGAGCTTCGGGTCCGCGTCGACCTGCGCGCGAAAGAACTCGGAGTATCCGAGCGCGTCGAGGGAGTTGATGGGCGCGGGCGAGTCGGCCAAAGTCCGCCCCAAGATGAGCTGTTTCCGAGGCGCGTCAAGGGCGCTCGAGGCGTCGACATGCTGAACCGCGCCGAGCTCCGCCGGAGCCTCGAGGCGCTGCAAGTCGCCGACGCCCTCGAGGGCGGGCACCGCTCCGCCGTCCTCGAGCTCTTGTCCCTCCCCGGGGACGTCGGATCGCGGACGCATTACGTGCCTGGACACCTCACCGCCAGCGCCTTCGTCCTGTCCCCCGACGAGAGCTCGTTGCTGCTGATCCATCACTCGAAGCTGGGCCGTTGGCTGCAGCCAGGGGGCCACCTCGATCCGGAGGACCAGTCGTTGCTCGCGGCGGCGCGGCGGGAGGTGAGCGAGGAGACCGGGCTGGACGACCTGGAGCTCCTCATCGGCCCCTTCGACGTCGACGTGCACGCGATCCCGTCAAGGGGCGATGCTCCCGCGCACTTGCATTTCGACGTGCGTTATTTGTTCTGCGCTCGATCGGAGGTCGTGCGGGGAGGGAGCGACGCTCTGGACGCCCGCTGGTTCCCGCTGCAGGCCTCGGGCGAGTGGGCGACCGACGAGTCCGTCCTGCGCGCGGTCCGGAAGCTCGCGTCCCGTTGAGCGAACGCCCCGGGAGCGCGCGCCGTCCGACGGTGAGGCTCCTGCGCGCCGCCGGAGCGGTGAGCCTCACTCGCTGGGGCGCGTGTAATGGTAGACGGTGGGGTGGCGCCCTTCGGAGACGGTGTAGTAGCTCCGCCCGTCCGCGGAGAAGCCGATGGCCTCGCCCTGCACCTCCGCTGCCACGGGCACCGGGCACGCGCGAGACCGGAAGACATCGCGGAGGCGTTGCCCCTCCGCCCGCTGCCACAGGTACGCGGATCTGTAGGAGCGAACCAGCACCCAACGCCCGTCCGCGGACACGTCTCCCCCCGTCGGGAGCAAGGCGCGGATGCCGGCGGCCTCCAGGTCCAGGGGCTCGCCTCCCTCGAAGGTCGCCAGCGGCTTGTCCAGCACGTCGACGTAGAAGATCCGCGGGGTGCGAAACAACGCCTTCGTCAGCACGACCACCTCGCCGGTCGTCGGATCGACGAGCAACGTCTCCGCGTCGTGGGGACCATCCGGGTAGCGGAGGCGGAAGCGCTCCAGGGGGCCCAGGTGCCCGCGCGCTGGCTCCTCCGGCGTGGCGGTGAGGGGCGGCTCGGGGACGCGATACAGGAAGACGCCCTCCTTGCGGCGGCGGCCGTTGTCCCCGATGTCGGCGATGTACAGGTACGATTGGTCCGCGCGGGGACCCGGACCGACGGCGATGTCCTCCCAGTCGATGGCCTCGACCGTCGGGAGGGTGAAGATCCCGAGCAACGTCCCGGCAGGGTCCACGGCAAAGACGCGCGCGCCGTCCCCCGAGTCATTGTGCAACCAGAGCACGTCCGCGTGGCGTCGGCTGGCGACCAGCCCGGAGGTCTCGTCGATGTCCCGGCTCGCGACCCGTCCGCTGGCCACGCCGGCATTGAACTTCGGGCAGGCCGTCTGCGGTGGGCGCGCGGGCGGCGGCGCTTTCGGAGGTGTCTCGTCGGGGCTCGGAGCGTCCGGGGTGTCCCCCTGCCGGGCTTGCAGGGCGCTCGAGGCCTCCTGCGCTGCCGCCCCGCGGGGCTCACGCTGGACGCTCGCGGAGGCCGGCCGATCGCAACCGAGGGGAGCGAGGAAGAGCAGGACGAGGGCGCGGGCGTCGAACATTCCGACCAGAGGGCGACCTGGCGAGCAAGCGGTCGATGGGCAGCGTACCAGGGGTTGGAGCCGAGCGCGCGGCGCCGAAGCTCGTGGTCCGACGGACGATCGGTGAACCGCGCGGTGCTCTAGCACGGAGGCAGCCCTCGGGCAGGGACGAGGGCGCGGGTATAAGGCCCGCCATGACGACCTCCCGAGGCTCTCGCGAGCTGGTGCTCCCTGGCTCGCTGGCCGCTCACCTCGCAGCGGGGCACCCGTGGATCTACCGGGATCACGTCCCGCGAAACTTCGACGCCCCGAGCGGGAGTTGGGTCAAGGTGAGATCCGGCGCGTGGGCCGGAGTAGCCCTGTGGGATCGGACCTCACCCATCGCTCTGCGGGTGTTCGCGCGCTCCGCAGTTCCCGACGAGGCGTTCGTGGAGCGGCGCCTCGTCGATGCCTGGGAGCTGCGCGCTCCATTGCGGGAGCAGGGGGTGACGGCGTTTCGCGTCGTGTACGGCGAGGGAGACGGCCTGCCCGGTGTCGTCGTCGACTACTACGCGGGTCACTGCGTCCTCGTCACCTACGCGGACTCCCTCGACGTGCTCGTCGCTCCGCTCACGAAGGCTCTCATGCGTACCGTGGGGGCGCGGAGCGTGCTGCGCCGTCGCGGGCCAGGCGACGTTCAGGTCCTGGCGGGGGAGGCTCCCTCGCGAGAGCTCGTCATCGAGGAGCACGGCGGGATGCGCCTCTTGGTCGACGTCTTCGCCGGGCAAAAGACGGGCCTGTTCCTGGATCACCGAGAGAACCGACGGTTCATCGGCGAGCAGGCGCACGGCAAGGACGTGCTCAATCTTTTCGCCTACACGGGCGGCTTCAGCGTCGCTGCGGCGCTCGGCGGTGCGCGCTCGGTGGTGAGCGTCGACGGAGCGGCCCCGGCCAGCGAGGCCTCGGTGGCGAACTTTCGCCTGAACGGGCTCCGCGCATTCCCCCACGAGGCGGTGACCCGCGACGCCTTCGAGTACCTCGAGGAGGCGGCGCGGAGCGGGCGCGACTTCGATCTCGTGATCAGCGATCCGCCGAGCTTCGCCAAGAGCCGCGCTCAGCTCAAAGCCGCGGAGAAAGCGTATCGACGCTTGACCGCGCTGGGGTTGGCCGTCACCCGCCCCGGGGGCCTCTACGCGGCGGCGAGCTGTACGTCACAGGTGAGCCCCGAGGCTTTTCGTCAGGTGTTGGCGGACGCGTGCCGGAAGCAGCGAGTGCGCCTTCAGATCGTCCACGACATCGGGCAACCCCTCGACCACCCGGTGCTCGCGGCGCACCCGGAGGGGCGTTACCTCAAGTTCGTGGTAGGGCGGGTGCTGCCCCAAGACTGAGCGCTCGGGGCCGGGCTCAGAACGCGTAGCGCAGGGCCAGCGCGGTCATCAGCGCCGTCGGCGCCGAGGCGTCGTTGATGCGGTCCAGGCCCGGATAGTTGCGGAAGGTGCCCTGGAGCCCGAGGGCCAGGTGCGGGTTGATCTGGAGCCACTCGACGCCCAGTCGGGCGCCAAAATGAAAGTGGAGCTCGTCCGCCTGCGTGTACCCGTATTGCACGAGCACCTCTTCGGTGACCTCCGAAGCCCCGAGCTCGAGCTGAGCGTGGACACCGAGCCACTCCGCGAGGCTGAACTGGAAGCGAGCCCCCGCCCCGAACGCGTAGTGGGCATAGGTGCGGGGCGCGGGGGGACGCGCGGCGTAGCTCGTGTTGGCGAGGGTGAAGTCGCCGTTGATCAGCACCATGAACCACTTCGCGGGTTCGTAGCCGAGGTGCAGCTGAAACCAGGGAGACGGCGGAGAGACGTGACGCAGGGCGCCCAGGGGGAACGCCACGCCCGTGCCCGCCTCGAGCACCATCCCCCGGTGCCGCGGCGGCGGCGGGGGGACCTCCAGCGACGCTCCCGCCTGGCTGCTCTGGGGTAGGGAGCGCGAGTCGAGGAACGCCTCGATCTCGGCGCGGGTGGGCTGCCGCTTCCCGTCCGGGGGACGGCCGGAGCCGTCTGCTTCCGAGGACGGGACGCGCTCGTCGGCGCGCGACGTCGCGGCGGGAGCTGCAGGAGCGGCCGAGAACGCCATCAGGGCCGCGAGGAGCGCCAGCGGGCGCGCGGACCAGGGCGAG
This sequence comes from Myxococcales bacterium, assembly GCA_012514535.1. GTDB lineage: Bacteria > Myxococcota_A > Polyangia > Polyangiales > Polyangiaceae > NIC37A-2. The sequence goes on from JAAZAA010000060.1 coordinate 65,646, forward strand.
CGAGGAAGAATCGGTCCCATGAAGGGCCCTGGCAGGGTACCGCGATCCGGGCCGATCAGTCGCCCATGAAATCGCGCCGGGTGGCCAGAGCGACCAGGGGCAGCCCCGCCTCGCGAATGGCCTCGGCGCCGCCCTCCAGTCGATCGACGAGGGCGATGATGCCTACAACGTGCGCACCCGCCTCCCGCAGGACCTCCACCGCCTTGAGGCTCGAGCCTCCCGTCGTGACGACGTCCTCGAGCAAAGCGACGCGCAGACCCGGGCGCAACGCCCGATCCCCCTCGATCATTTTGGCGGAGCCATGGTCCTTGCGGGCCTTGCGCACGTAAAGCGCCGGGAGGGGGTGGCCCTTCTGGAAGCTCACGAGGGACACCGCGCTGGCCAGAGGACAGCCGCCGAGCTCGACCCCCGCGACGGCGTCGGTGGCACCGAGCTCCCGCAGCGCATCGAACATCAGCTCGCCGACGAGCGCGTGGCCCTCCGCGGTGAGGACCGTTTGTTTGCAGTCGATGAAGAAATCACTCTCCCGCCCGGAGGCGAGGAGGACGCGCTTGCGCTGAAAGCTCAGCGTGGCGAGGAGCTCGATCAGACGGTCTCGTTGGGTCTGGTTCACCATCGTCTCTTTCGGCGCCGTCGTTCGGCGTCTTCTTCCAGGGCCTGCTCGAACGGGGTCCGGTCGAGGCGGGGCCCGCTCAATCCTGTCCGCTGCTGGGCCGGCGTCGTCCGCGTACACCCTTCGTCAGCGCGGGGACGACGGGAGCCGGGGGACCGACGCGCCCCGAGGGGTTCGTTTGGGGGGAGCGCGCTCCGATCGAGTCGGTGGACGCCGAAGACGACGCCGCACTCGAGGGGGCCACGTTCGTGGCCGGGACGCTCGGGGCCGTGGGCAGCGCTGGCGGCGGGGGCACGGCGTGAGGCGAGGCGCCGCCACCGCCACCTCCACCGTGAGCGCGCCTCCTCCGACGATCGCGTCGTCGGCGCTCATGTCCCCCGGGCGCCTCGCTCGGCGTCGCGTCGACGTCGTCGCTCTGGTCGGCGATCACTTCGTCCTCGTCGTCGTCCTCCTCGAGGTCGCCGCCTTCCGTGCGCACGGTGCCACGCACCCGCGCTCCCTCCTCGATGCCCAGCCGCGCGGCGACCAGGTCTCCGCTCACGTTGGCGCCTGCCTGGAGGCTCAAGCTCTCCTTGGCGACGACGCTGCCGTCGACCCGCCCCGCCACGCGCACGCCCTGAGCGCGGATGGAGCCGAGCACGACACCGTCCGGCGCCACCGTCACGGTGCCTTCGAGGACGACGTCTCCCTGGACACGCCCGATGATTTCCAAGTCGCCCCTCCCCGTGACATCGCCGATGACGATGCTGGTGGGCCCGATGATCGACACTCTCGCCACTCGACTCCCTCCGTTCAGTCGCCCATGTCGACTTTGCCGCGGAACGTCGCTCCATCGGCGATGGTCAGCCGCGGAGCCTTCACGTCGCCTACCAGCCGTCCTCCGGCGAGCAGGTCCACCCGCTCCGTGGCCGTCACGTTGGCGGTCACGCTCCCCGCCACGCTGACGGTGCGGCCGCTCACGTCCGCCTCGACGGCACCCCGCGAGCCGAGCTCGACGCTCCCCTTCGTGGTGACTCGTCCGCGCACGCGACCCTCGATGTGCACGTCGTCCTCGCTCGTGAGGTCTCCCTCGATCGTGAGCTCGGAGGCGATGATGGTGGAAGACATGGTGTCCTCGTGGGTGACGAAGTAGGTGGTGGCGCGCCGGTCCCCGCCCGTGCCTCCTCCCGGGGCGTGGGCTCCTCCGGGTGGCCCGAGAGGAGAGGAGGACCCGGGAGGAGAGTAGGAAGAGCGCAGGAGGGGCGCATGCACGGGTGCCGCAGAAGGACCGGGCGCGGCGCCACGCTAGTACAGTGCTCGATCCCTGTCACGGGCAGCCGCGGACGAGGGCGACCCCGTGGCGCGACGCGGCGCGGGGGGCTCCGAAAGCCGCCAAACCCCGGGGATCCGTTGGCAGGCTTGCGGCGATCCCCCGCGGCATTATGTTGGTCATCCCATGGCATCTGACAAAGTCCACGTGTTCAACGACCTGAATTTCGAGCAGGAGGTCCTTCAGGCAGATCAGCCCGTCCTGGTCGATTTCACGGCCAGCTGGTGCGGCCCCTGCCGGGCGCTCGCCCCCATCATCGATCAAGTCGCCGAGACGCTCGATGGCAAGGCCAAGGTGGGCAAGGTCGACATCGACGAGGCGCCGCTCACCGCGGGCAAGTTCGGAGTGCGTGGGGTGCCCACGGTCATGGTGTTCAAGGGTGGAGAGCAGGTGGCACAGCACATCGGGCTCACCACGAAGCAGAAGCTGCTGGACCTCGTCGGGACCTGAGCGATCAGGGATGAGCACCAGTGATGAGCACCAGCCCGGCTGAGAGGAGCACGGCGAGCAGCGCCGTGGCTCCACGGACAGGTGGAGGGGGGATCCGGGGCGGGTGGTGCGCCGCTCTCCCCTCGCGTCGGGCAACCTCCGGTTCCTCGTCCCCTGCACGGTCACCGCTCGGGTAAGGGGTCGTGTCCAGAGGAGCTCGACTCGTCGGGGCGTTCTGCTTCGGGGCGCTGGCGGTGTCGGCCTGCGGCGAGCCGGGACAGGGCGGCGCGCGCCGGCCACCGCTCATGACGGGCTCCGACTGGAGCGCCCCACGTGTCGTCGAGCCCGTGCGCTGGATTTTCCATCCGTCGACGCGGACGGAGGCCAACGCTCGACTCAAGCTCGACGGGCAGCGGGAGCTCGCCGTCGGGGAAGGCGGAGAGCGTTGGCTCGAAGGCGAGGGCGCGCACGCCGACGTCGCACCGTTCGTCGCACCCGAGCCCCTCATCGATCTGGGGCGAACCGGCGATCGTTATGCATTCGTGGGCGCGTCGGGCCTCGTGTACCTCGCCGACGAGCCGCTGGGGCCCTTCGTGGACGTGCGACGCCCTCCCCGCCCGTTCGTCTCGGCGACGTCCCAGGACGGTGTGCTCGCGGGCGTGGAGCCCTCCGGCGGGCTCTGGATCGGCGCAGACTGGGGGGCGCGCTGGGAGGCCGCGGAGGTGCCGAACGCCCGCTTCGTCGAGGTGGCTCTCGGGGCACGGGGAACGGGTCTGGCCCTCGCCATCCCCGAGGCTTGGTGGGCGAGCGCGGATGGGGGCAGGAGCTGGCGTCCTACGGAGCTGCCGCCGCTGGGCGCTCGCCGGATCGGACGGGACGCCGCGGGCGATCTCGTCGTCGAGGGCCTGTTCCGCCGCGCACGCTACGAACAGGGGCGCTGGATGGATCCGGCGCCAGCGCGATCTCGACCGACTCGGCCGTCCCCGACGACGCAGGTGGAGCCCGCCCCCGACGCGGCGCCCTCCCCCGACGCGGCGCCCTCCCCCGACGCGGCGCGAGTGCAAGAGGGTCGGGCGGTCCTCGATGACGCGGGCTACTTTGCCCTGGAGCTCGTGACGGAGGAGGGGGAGCGAGCGTGGCGCGTCCTGTCGGGTCCCCTGGGCGCGCGCCTGCAGGAGCGCACTGCGGCGACCTTGCCCGTCACGGAATGCCGCGACGTGCGCGTCGCGCGGCGCGGGGAGCACGTCGCCGTCCTCTGCGGCTCGAAGGGCGCCGAGCACACCAGCGCCCTGGTTCGCCTCTACGTCAGCGAGGACGCGGGGGCGACCTTCCAGCGCCAGAAGCTCTCGCTGCGGGGGGGATGGAGTGAGCTGAGGCTCGCCATCGGACCGCGCGGCGCGGTCGTGCTCTCCGGGATCTGTCCGCCCCATCGAACGGAGCTCGGCTGCGCGCCCCGCGGGGTGTATCGCTTGTCGAAGGGGAGCAAGGAGCTCGAGCCGTTGGCGCTCCCGGGGCTGGGGCGGGTGGACGCGGTCGCGGTGGGGCCTCGCGATCGCCTCTACGTCGTCGGAGCTCGGGACAAGGATCAGCGCCTCAGCCTCTACGCGTCCCTGGATGACGGGCGATCGTTTCAGATCCGGGATCTGGAGATGGGGGACGGCGGCGCAGGGGATCGGCGTCACGGGAGCGAGCGGTTCGTGCCGCGGCTGACGATCGACGAGGATGGCGCGATCGCCGTGGTGGTGCGGACCTCGAACGGCTGGGGCCATGTCGCGCTGGATCCGGAGGGACACGTGCTCTCCCGCGGAGCACCGCCGCCTCCCGCGCGCTCCGTCGCCGCCGTGGGCCTCAAGGCGCTGGCGCTCGATCCGGCGCGCCCGAGCCTCTGGGAGTCCCTGGACGGGGGGAGCAGCTGGGAGGTCGTGCCGCTGCCGCGGCCCCCTTGCTCGAGCGAGGGGCAGCGCGGATCGTCGAGCGACGAGCCCTGTGAGGTAGAGATGAGCTGCTCTCCCGCGGGGTGCCTCTTCGGGGCGACCTTGTCTCGCCTCGGCTGGGACGCAGAGGCGGAGTCGGGTCGCATCGGCGATCCGCGCGCCATCCCGAGCGGGCCGGCGACTCCGCCCGCTCCGAGGACGCCGATCGCCTGTGTACTGGGCGGTGAGCCTTGGCAGACCTTGGAGGGCGTGAGCGGCGTGCCCGGTGCCGCGGACGCGGTCGTGGGGCGCACGACGTGGTTCGCGGTGGGCGCGGATTTCGAGACCGGCGCGGTCTGGGCGCTGCACGCTTACGAGGGCGGGCGGAGCGTGCGACGCCAGCAGATGTTCGGGCCGCTCGCCGAGCCGACGCGCCATGCGCTCGCGGTGGTCGATCAGGTCGAGGGGAGCGCTGCGCTGCGCTACCGGGTTCCTCACAGTTCCCGCGGCGAGAAGGAGATCACCGCGGTGGAGGTGGCGTGGGACAACCGCTTCCAGGATCTGGTGGGGCACGCCAAGATCGCGGGAACGTTCGAGCCCAGCCCCGGGGACTACCGCAACCACGCGCCGCGCACCCTGCTCGCGCAGCCGGCGCTGCTGAGCATCGCGGGGCGCGGCGTGCACGTGCGGCTCCACGCGTCGCCCCAGGATCGCCAACCGACCTACTACACCGAGGGGAAGACGGTGGAGACCCTCCCGGCGGTGCCGTGGCCCGCGTCCCGGGAGTCGCGGCGCACCGAGATGGTCCGCGTCGGCGCGCGGTCCCTCCCCATTGGCTTCCATGGGGGCGGTCAGTGGCTCTCCTGGGCCCGTCCCAGCGCGGACGCAGCGGGCGCGTCGGGCGACGCTCGTTGGAGCTGGGGAGCGTCTCTCCTCGGCCTGCCCCGACCTCCAGCCGGCTTTGGCCAGGCGGTGTCCATCACCTACTCCGGGCTCACCCCTTCCCTCGCCGTGGTGCAGGTGGGGCCGGGAGGGGGCTGGTGGCACGCCTACACGTTGCCGTTTCAGTGGGGGGCGGTGCCGTTCGGGGAGCCCGCACCCGCGCCGCTGCTCGCCGACCTCCCGGATCCTCCGCCGCCCTGTGGCGCCTCCGAGCGACGAGATTCGCCGCGGGTGGTCGCGCCTTCCGTCCCCGGAGAGGCCTACACCGTGTTGGTGACGGACACCGTGGATCCACCCCAGGTGCTGACGACGGCGCGCGCCGTGCTGCATGGAACCCCCGATCGACCTTGTCTGGCCGCCTTCGAGGCGAGCGGTGCGAGCGCTCGTGACCCGCGGGCCTCGCGCTCCACGTCCACCACGAGCGGCTGGGACACGACGAGCGATCGCTTCTTCGCCGTCCTCCCCGCGGCGGACCTCGGCCACGCCTGGCTCTTCCGGGAGGTCACCGCCTCGCACTGGGAGCGCACGATCCACGCGCGTCCCATGAGCTGTCGCTTCGACGCGAGCGCGGTGATCCCGCCAGAGCTCTCCGGGAGGGGCGTCGCGCCCTGAGCGAAGCCTGGGGCGCAGGGTGCGGCGCTCCGTGAGCTCTCGGGCCTTTGTCGATACCGCCCGCGTCCCGGGGGCCGCACTGCGCGGTGCCCGGGCTGCGCATCGAGCGCTGCGCGGTGCTCCGGGTTGCGCGCTGCGCGGTGCTCCGGGTTGCGCGCTACGCCGTGTTCCGGGTTGCGCGCTGCGCGGTGCTCCGGGGTGCGCGCTACGCTGGGGTCCCGGGGTGAGCCCTGCGCACTGCTCTGCGCACGACTCTGCCTACAGGACGGCGGAGCCGCGCGGTGTCACCCCCGCCCAGCGGCGGAGGATCACCCCTGCCACGACGAGAGCGTGCCAGGGGCGGACACCGCTCTGCTCGTTGGCATACACGGGCCGCACGGGCACCTCGCGGACGCGACATCCGGCCCGCGCGAGCAGCAGCAGGAGGTCGTTGGGGTAACCATAGCGGGGCCACAGCTCGGCGAGGGGGATGCGCCGCGCCGCGCTCGCGGTCAGCGCGGTGTAGCCGCACTGGCTGTCGTCCACGTCGAGCCCGGAGGCCAGACTGGTCAGGCGGGCGAGCCACCTGCCCGCGAGGCGTCGTGGCCATGGCATGGCCCTCACTTCCGGGTGCAGGAAGCGGTTGCCCTTGACGTAGTCGGCCTCTCCCGCGTGAATCGGCTCGAGGAGGAGCGCCAGATCGTCGGGGTCCATCTGGTTGTCACCGGCCATGACGACCAGGATGTCCGCGCCTCGGTCGAGCGCGCGCTGGTAGCCGGTCACGATGGCAGCGCCCACGCCCCGGTTCTCGGGGTGTCGCAGCAACGTCACGCGTGGATCGGAGACGGCGCGGACGGCGTCACTGGTGCCATCCGGGCTCGCGTCGTCGACGACCACGATGTCGTCCACGCACGGGGGAAGACGGCGCAGCGTCTCCGCGATGAGGTGCTCCTCGCGGTAGGCGGGGACGATGATCGCCACGCGGTGGTCGTTCCACACGGGACGCATGGCTATCGCAGCGACGACGTCCCGACAAGCGCAGCAGGCGGAGACGTTTTCCGCGCGGCTCGGCGCGGTGTGCGCGGTCGTTCGGCGTGGCGGTAGCCGTGCACCGCGGGGGTGGGCTCGGAGCTCGCTCGGTGTTGCCCTCGAGTCGGGCCCTCCGCTAAGGCTCGGGCATGGGCTCCCCCGAAGAATCAGCCGTGGCGCCGGAGCCGTCCGGTGCGCCGCCGCGGGAGAGCCGTGAGGCCCCCCGCCGGAGCGGTCGGCGGAGCTGGATCCTCGGGGCCGTGGCGCTCGTCGTGGCGGGGCCCTACGCGTGGAGCTGGGCGACCTATCCGAGCGACAAGACGCCACGGGGAGCGTACCTCCGCGTCGTCACCGCGGTGAACCGTGGGCGCCCCGAGCAGTTCTTCGCGTACATCGAAGAGGCGGCGCAGCACGCCTGCTACACAATCCGGGATTATCGGCGCCAGGCGCTCGATCACATCCGCGCGAGCTACCCGGAGCCCCAGCGCTCCGAATGGACGGCCCGCTATCGCGCGCTGGCCGAGGCCCCCGACGGCGCCGACGTGTTCGCCATCTACGCGCACGAACGGGGCTGGCTCGATCGCCTGCGGCGCGACATGTCGGGGGTGGAGGGCATCGAGATCGCCGGCGAGCGGGCGACCGTGCGGACGGTGCAGGGCACCCGCTATCCCTTCCGACGACGGCCGAACGGCATCTGGGGGAGCACGCTCTTCACCGCGGATCTCGTCACGGAGGCAGAGAACGCGGCCCGTGATCTCAAGCTGGTGGAGCAGGCGGCGGCGGACTTTCGCCGCGCCGCCACCCGTCGACCGTAGGCGTCCGCCTTCAGCCCCCGACGCGGGCCTTGACGTCCGCGTAGCTGCGGCCCGACGGCGCGCCCGTCTCCACCTCGCGCGTGCCGTCCTTCCAACCTGGAACCGGACGCCCGAAGGGGTCGCGCTTGCCCTCGAAGCCCGCGCTCATGTCGCAGAGCTCGACGAAGCCCGCCTGCTTCAGGGTGGCGGTGGCCTTCGCGGAGCGCCCTCCCATCTTGCAGCCGACGACCAGCTTGGCGTCCTTCGGGAAGAGGCCCTCCATCACCCGCAGGAAGTCCGGGTTGGGCACCATGCCAGCAGGACCCTGGTGGCTGATGGGCACGTTGAGCGCCCCCGGTACGTGTCCCGCTTCGAACTCGGGCTCGCTCCGCACGTCCACGTAGGTGTAGCCCGCCTGGAGGAGATCCGCCGTCTCCTCGGGGGAGACGATCTTGACGTCGGTCATGGTCCTGTTCCTTTCGCGACCAAAGTTAGTCGGCGCTCGGGATCTGCGCCAGACGGGGGCGTCACACAAGGGCCGCGGTGGACCGGGTCATCGACGGGTCATCGACGGGTCATCGAGGGTCGCCGAGGGGGCCCTGGAGCACCGCGGGTGCCGTCAGAGGGCGTGTTTGCGGAGCGCGCGGATGATGGTGGTGCGCTCGTCCGTCGCGGGCGGCGCGAAGGAGCGCCACCAGCTGGCCGCGTCCTCCGGCGTCCACTGGTTGGCGCAAGCGAGGCGCTCCAGGGCCGCCTGGAGCTCCCTCACGCTCTGGAAACGCTTGGCGGGATCCTTCTCGAGGAGCCGCATCACCACCGCCTCCAGATCCGCGGGTACTGGCCCGGTGGCCACTCGTGAGGGGCGCGGGGGCGCCTCGCTCGCGTGAGCGACGGCCAGCGCCAGGGGGCTCTTCTTCTCGAAGACCGCGCGCCCGGTGATGAGGAAGAACATCACGCAGCCGAGCTGGTAGAGGTCTGCGCGGTAGTCGACGGTTTCCCCTGCGGCCTGCTCCGCGGGCATGTACGCCGGCGTGCCGTAGAGGAACCCGTCTTGGGAGAGCGTCGTGAGTCCGCCGCCCGCTTCCGACGTCTCGTGGGCGGACACCATGCCGAAGTCCAGCACCTTGAGGAAATCGCGGGTCAATCCCCGCCGCACGACGAACAAGTTGCTCGGCTTGATGTCCCGGTGGGCGATACCGAGCTCGTGCGCCTCGCCGATGGAGTCACAGGCCTGGCGCATCAGGTGCACGACTCGGGCCGGGTGCAGCGGGCCGCGCTCCTCGACGAGCCTCTGCAGGTCGAATCCCGTGAGCAGCTCCATGACGTAGTAGGGAGTTCCCTGCTGTCCGATGCCGAAGTCATAGAGGCTCACCGTGTGCTCCGAGGACAGCAGCGCCGTGGCCTGGGCCTCGCGCTCGAAGCGCACCAAGAAGCTGCGGCTCGTGCTGGACGGAGCGAGGAGCTTCACCGCGGCGGGTCTTGCGAGCAGCCGATGTCGCCCCTCCCACACCTCGCCCGCTCCCCCGGCGCCGAGCTTGCGCACGAGACGGTAACCGCCGATGTCGCGCGCGAGATCGGTCCGTGACCAGGAGCTCACCCGGGCAGAGACGAGGCCCACGGCCAGCGCCGAGGCGGTCCCGAGGGCGGAGAGCGCGAGGTCGCGGGAGCTCGTATCCAGCAGACCCAGTAGCTGGAGGAGCGCCGCGGTCGCAGGCTGCGCGGCGGCTGCCAAGGAGACCACCGCGATCGCCCACCGAAAGGAGAGGGGGATCACGATGGGCAAGAGCACGACGAGGAGCGCCGCCGGTGTGATTTGTGTCACTCCGCCGCCGGGGTGCGCGTGCCAGTGCAAGGCCAGCGCCCACGCCAGCGCGACGCTGACGCTCGCGAAGCGCCGCAGCCCCGCTTCCGCGGATCCCGCGTCGAGCTTCGACATCGCGACGAGCGCCAGCTGGAGCACCAACACCGCGAGCGCCGGCCAGGGCCCGAGGGGGCTCTCGCCGTGCATCACGCGCAGCATGCCCAGATGCGCGAGGGTCAGCGGCAACAGGGCCAGGGCGATGAGGCCAGCCCTGCGTTGCGCCAGGCGCAGGGAGGATGACACGAAGCCGCGGCGCCGCGGTAACACACGTCGCTCGGCGACGACCCGCACCCGCCGGGGATCCGTATCCACGGGACGGGGGGAGCGCGACGTGAGCCACGGGCGGCGAGCGAGCGCCCGATCGAGGGAGTCTCTCCAAGCAATTCCCACCCGATACCCTAGCGCTCTAACGCCTATGGTGCAGCGCTCGCGGGAGCGGAGGTGCGGCGCGATCGAGCTAGCGCGCGTCAGCCGGATCCGAACGAAGCAGGGCGGGCAAGATTGATTGGATCGGTCATCGATGGGGTGCGACGCCGCGCTTCCGCGGTGACCCGAGCGGTCCGCCATGTCGACATCTCGTCCGTTCGTCGCGCCACACCTGGGGGCCGAGGGAGTCGCCGGGCAGCGGCGGCGCAAGCGACAGCCTACGAGTCGCCTCCCGCGGCGGGCGCTGTCACTCGTCAGGCAGCGCCTGTTCTTGGGCGCCACGCTGATGGCGGGGCTCACGCTCGGCAACGGTGCCCTCTGGCTGCTGACCCAGCCCTCCCTGCGAGTCCCGCCGCGCTTGGGGGACGTGCTGGGGCTCATGCTGTTCGCTCTGGTGCTCGACGGGGCGATGTTGCGGGTCAGCCGAGGCCGACGCCTCGGTGACGAGGCGATGGTCTCCTTCGGCCTCGCCTATCACCTGCTGCGCACCTTCGCGGTGGCCCTCTACTCCGTGCGGCTCGAGGTGCTGCTCGGCTGGGAGCCCTCCGCCGTCACGTTCGCGAGCGCGACCATCGCGACCTTCCCGCTCCTCGTCCCGACGCCGCCGCTCAAGACCTTGGTGGTCTCGCTCGCGGCGGGTGCGATGCCTCCGCTGGTGCTCTGGCTCCACGGAGCATCGCTGCCGCTCCTGGGGGAGGGGATCGCCTTCGCCGCGGTGTCGGTCGCCCTCGCGGTATTTTGCGGTCAAGTCGCCTACGGGCTCTCCGCCGCCGTGGCGCGCAGCGACGAGCTGGGCGCTTACCGGTTGATTGAGCGTCTCTCGCAAGGGAGCGCCGGAGCCCTGTGGCGAGCGGAGCATCGTCTCCTCGCCCGCCCCACCGCCGTGAAGATCATTCGCCCACCGTGGCTCGTGGGGCGGCGCTTCGTCCAGCACCTCGAGCGCTTTCGACGCGAGGCCCAGATCGCGACGCGGCTGACGTCCCCCCACTCCGTCACGGTCTACGACCACGGGATCGCGGACGACGGCTCGTTCTTCTATGCGCGAGAGTTCCTGGACGGCGAGACCCTCGAGCAGCGGGTGCACCGCGAAGGTCCCCTGCCACCCCTCGACGTCGTACGTATCGCCCTGCAGGTGTGCGACTCGCTGGGGGAGGCTCACCAGCTCGGCCTGGCCCATCGTCGCTTGAGCGCGCGGCAGATTTTTCTGTGCCGCGTCGGAGCCCGTGACGACTTCGTCAAGGTCCTCGACTTCGGCTTGATCGACCTCGAACAACGCCTCGAGCGGGACGCGGTGCCGCGGACGGAGGGGCGCCGCGTGTGTGGCGTCGAGGACTGCCTCGCGCCGGAGACCGTCGCCCGCGGGGTGGCGGACGCTCGCTCGGATCAATACCAGTTGGGGTGCGTGCTCCAGTACCTGCTGACGGGGCGGAGCGGGCCTCCGTCCGCGCATCGCGGAGCACTGGAGGGAGTCGCGCCGTCGGCTTGGCTGCACCTCCTCGAGCGCAGCGTGGCGGAGGAACCCGCACGGCGCTTCCCGTCGATCGACGCCTTCGCCGCGGCGCTCCGGGACCTCTTGCGCACGCAACTGCGCGGGTCGACGACGCCTGCGCAGCTCGTGCCTCTCGTCTCCAGCTTCGAGCCCTCCTTCGAGACGCTCTTCGAGCCGCCCGAGGGCGTCGCCTCGGGCCCGGACGAGCGGGGCACGTCGCGCTCCAGCGCCCGGAGCGTCGACCGTGGGACCTCGCCGCGCACCGCGGAGCTCAGCGCTCGTTCGCGGGCCGTGGCGCGAGCGATGGACGTCTCCCGGCATCGCCTCGAGCGGTTCGCGGGGCTCCTGGCGGCGGCGACGGTGCTGAGCCTGCCGATCCTGGCGTTCGTCGACCCGTACGAGCTCTCCGCCGTCGTCGCGCTCACCGGCCTCTTGGGGATCTCCTTCGCCTTGGATGTCGTCCTGGTGTTGGCGGCGCGCGATCGCCACCTCGGCGGCGAGGCGGTCATCCGGCTGGGGGCCGTGTACTTCGTCTTGCGGTCTTCTTTGCTGACGTCCACCGCGATGGTGTTGGGCGACCTGCTCGGGACGGGCCCGGCGCGCATGTCGTTCGGCCTGGTGCTCCTCGTGATCGCGCCCTTCCTCCTCGCCGCGCGGCCCGCGCAGATCCTGATCGTCGCGCTGCTCGGTGCCCTCGCTCACCCCGTGGCCCTGCTGACGTCGGCGAGCCCCGTGGGCACCAGCGAGCTGATCGCGGGCATGATCGACGCGGTCACGGTGGTGGTCGGCGCCTATGCGTGTGCGCGTCTGGTGGAGGCGCTGCGCCGCTCCGTGACCCGGGACACCTACGGCGTCTATCGACTCACGCGGCTCCTGGCCAAGGGCGCGATGGGGGAGGTGTGGCGGGCGGAACACGACCTCCTGGCCCGACCAGCGGCCATCAAGCTGATCGCACCCGGCACGGTGCGCCGCCCCGGAGGTGCCGCGCTCTCCGCTCGCTTCGAGCGGGAGGCGCGAGTGACGGCGCGGTTGACGTCGCCGCATACCGTCACCCTGTACGACTACGGTGTCTCCGAAGACGGCACCTACTACTACGTGATGGAGCTGCTCGAAGGTCAGGATCTGCAGGACTTCGTGGAGAGTCATGGGCCGCTGCCGTGGCAGCAGGCGTTGCTCGTCGCTCTGGAGATCTGCGACTCGCTCGTCGAGGCCCACGCCCTGGGCCTCGTGCACCGCGATCTGAAGCCGGCCAACGTCTTTTTGGCGCGAATCGGGCGCGATCCACAGTTCGTCAAAGTGCTCGATTTCGGTCTGGCCGAGCTCGAGAGCCACATGCGGGGGGACGACGACCGACACCCCCGCGTGGTGGGCACGCCGGGGTACATCCCGCCCGAGACGCTGCTGGAGCAGGGCGGGGACGCGCGCTCCGATCTGTATCAGCTCGGTTGTGTCCTCTTCTATCTCCTCACGGGCCGCCTCGTGTTCGAGCGCCCTTCGGTCACCGCGCTCGCGGTGGCGCACGTTCGCGAGGACCCGCCGCCCGTGTCCGAGGCGGCAGGGGTGGTCGTCCCCGTGGAGCTGGAGGAGGTCATCGCGCGCTGCCTGGAGAAATCGCCGGAGGATCGGTTCGCCTCGGCGGAGGAGCTGCAGCGAGCGTTGTGCGCGGTGCTGGTCGCGTGGGGACCCGCCTGGCTTCGTGGAGGGGTCTCTCCGGACATTCTCCCGCTCGCCTTCGAACCAGGTGCGCAGGCGTGGAGCGCGCCTCGGACTCTGTGATATGGATCGTCCGGAAGACGTGTCGGATTACCTCGATTCGGATACCGTGCAGTTGGTGCCGCTCGGAGGGCTGGGTGAAATAGGCATGAACTGCCTGGCCATCGAGCACCGCGACGGCGTGTTGGTCGTGGACTCCGGCATCGGGTTTCCCCAGGACGATCTCGGCGTGCAGTTGGAGCACCCCGACTTCTCTTGGCTGATCGAGCGACGCGAACGTGTGAGCGGTGTGTTCGTCACCCACGGGCACGAGGATCACATCGGCGCGGTACCGCACCTGTTGCGACACCTGGGGAGGGACGTCCCTGTGTTCGCGCCTCCCCACGCGGTGCAGCTGCTCCAGTCCCGCTTCGACGAGCACGAGCTCGAGTGGGACCTGCTGGTGGAGGCGCTGCCCAAGAACCGCTATCCCGTGGGCCCGTTCGAAATCGAGCCCGTGCGCGTGTCCCACTCGATCATCGACGCCACCGGGTTGGCGATCCGCACTCCCGCGGGGCTCGTGGTGCACACGGGGGACTTCGACATGGATCCCAGTCAGCCCGCGGGGGAGCCGATCGACGCGGAGCGGTTCCAGGAGCTCGGAGACGAGGGGGTGCGCCTGCTCCTCAGCGACAGCACGAACGTGGACACCGAGCAACGGCCCGGCTCCGAGGACTCGGTGGCGCGGGCCCTCGAGGAGCTCGTGCAGGGCGCCACGGGGCGGGTGGTGATCGCGCTGTTCGCGAGCAACATCCACCGCATGAAGATGCTGGGCGAGATCGCGCAGCGGACGGGCCGGCGTTTGTGTCTCCTCGGGAGGAGCCTGGTGAAGCAGCAGGCCGCCGCCGCCGCGCTGGGCAGGATTTCCTGGCGCAGCGATCTCCTGGTCGCACCGGAGCAGGTCGCGAGCGTCCCGGCTTCGAACCTCCTGGTGTTGGCGGGAGGGACCCAGGCAGAGCAAGGCTCGGCGATGCGACGCCTCGCCTCGGCGTCCCATCAACACCTTCAGCTGGAGCCGGGGGACGCGGTGGTCTTCTCGTCGCGCATCATCCCCGGCAACGATCGTCCCGTGCTCGAGATGGTGAACGACCTGCTGCGGCTGGGGGCGACCGTCCACACGCGGTTCTCGGATCCCGCAGTGCACACGAGCGGTCACGCGGGGCGCAGCGAGCAACGTCGGATGCTCCAATGGACCCGCCCGCAGAGCTTCCTGCCCGTCCACGGCACCCTGCACCACCTCCGCCGGCACGCGGCGCTCGCGCGGCAAGAGGGGGTACAGGACACCCTGGTCGTGGAGAACGGGACCCCCGTCATTCTGAGCGCCACGGGACCGCTCCGCGCAGGAACACCCGTGCGCCACGGGCGGGTGCGCGTGCTGTGGGGAGGGCACGCCCTCGAGGAGGAGACGCGGCGGCGACGGGTCGAGCTCGCGCGGAATGGCCTGGCGATGGTCACCGTCCAGGTCACTCGGAAACGTCGCCTCGTGGGTGCTCTAGCGGTGACCACCCGAGGCGTCCCCGTGGTGGACGAGGAACGGATGGCCCTGCAGCGGCTGCGGAGGGCGGCGGCCGAGGCCGTCGAGAGGAACCGCGACTACCGCATGGAGGGGCTCGAGGAGCCCATCCGCCGGGCGGTGCGCCGGGAGCTGTTCGAGCTGACGGGGACGCGCCCCGTGGTCGAAGTGCACGTGATCGAACAAGACTGAGCGGACGAGGACTGATCGGACGATGGCGTTGAAGTCGAAGAGCACGTCCGGGGTCCGCTCGACCCCGTGGCGGCGGTTGGCCCAGATCGGGCTCGTGGCGCTCCTGGCCCTGGCTCCTGCCTGTGACAAGAAGGAGACCTCTGGTCCGGCGCGCAATCAGGTGCCCGCGCGGGAGGAGGCCCCGACCGCGGCGCCCCAGAGCGCCAGTGAAGGTCGTCGTGAGGTCGCTGCTGCCGAGCGGCCTTTTCGCTTCCCTGCTGCCGAGCGCCTCGTCGCCATCGGAGACCTCCACGGAGATCTGGCAGCGACACGCCGAGTGTTGCGGCTCGCCGGGGCCATCGACGAGGAGGACCGATGGGTCGGGGGTGAGCTCGTCGTCGTGCAGACGGGGGACCAGCTCGATCGCGGCGACGACGAGCGGGAGATCCTCGAGCTGCTCGAGAGGCTCCAGGACGAGGCGCGCGCGGCGGGCGGCGCGCTCCACGTGCTGAACGGGAACCACGAGACGATGAACGTGCTCGGTGACTTCCGCTACGTGACCCCGGGGGCTCGCAACGCCTTCGACGACGCGAAGCCCCGCTCCCCGTGGGCGGCGCGTCATCCGCGGGAGTGGCAGGGGCGAGCGGGCGCGTTCCTGCCCGGAGGGCAGTTCGCCCGGCTCCTGGCGGAGCGGGACGTCGTCATCGTGGTGGGGGACACGGTGTTCGCCCACGCGGGCATCCGAGCTCCCCACGTCGATCACGGGCTCGGGAAGCTGAACGCGGAGACGCGAGCCTGGATGCGCGGCGAGACCCAACATCCCCCGCGCCTGATCGTGGACTCCGAGGGGCCCGTGTGGACGCGTGCGTACGCCCCGGAGGTGCTCGACGAGGCCACCTGTCAGAGCCTCGCGCGGGCCTTGGACAAGGCGGGGGCGCGTCGCCTGGTGGTCGGGCACAACGTCCAGAGCGGCGGCGTGACCCCTGGCTGCGACGAGCGCGTGTGGCGCATCGACGTGGGCCTGGCGCAGCACTACGGAGGCAGGACCGAGGCCCTCGAGATCCGGGGGGATCAGGTCCGCGTCCTGCGCCCGTGATCCCGATGCGGTGGAGCGCCGTCGCCGGGCAGCGACGACGCTCGGGGCAAGGAAGCCGGGAGCCGACGTCGCGGCCCCCGCGCGCGGTTCAAGCGGTGGGCGTGGTCTCGCTGCGGAACAGCTCCACCGACTCGAGCACCTGCGGCTCGTTGGGGCGATCGCGCGAATCACGGGGCACGTTCGCGAGCCGGGCGATCACGTCCTGCCCGACCACGACGCGGCCGAACACCGAGTGACGATTGTCGAGGTGCGGCGTCGGCCCCTCGGTGATGAAGAACTGGGAGCCGTTCGTGCCCGGGCCCGCGTTGGCCATGGACAGGACGCCGGGGCCGTCGTGGCGCAGCTCGGGATGGAACTCGTCCTGGAAGCGGTAGCCGGGGCCGCCCGTGCCCCAGCGAGCCTGGGAGCGGGGATCGTCGTTGCGGCTCAGGGGATCGCCGACCTGCACCATGAAGCCGGGGATGACCCGGTGGAACTTCACCCCCTGGTACAGGGGCTCGCCCTTCTTGGAGCTCCCGTCGATCGGATCCTTCCAATCGATCGTCCCCGTCGCGAGACCGACGAAGTTCTTGACCGTGTTGGGGGCTCGTTCTTCCTCGAGGCGGACGACGAGGGACCCCTGCGTCGTCGCGAGGCGGGCGTAGAGTTGGCCGGTGCCGGGGACGTCGATGGCGGGAAACTGCATGATGACTCCAATCGTTTCGCGAATACGCGGGACAAAACAGAGGTCCGACGGGAAGCCGGGCTCTGGAGGATGCGGAAAGGAATGGCTTGCGGACTGCGGACGCTACGGAGCGGCTGCACCGGGAGAGAAGCTGCGCGCTTCGGAGCCGCCGGCGGCTCAGGGCTGTAAAGTCCGGCCGCTCAGCGGGTCTTCGCAGGTGACGCACGCCGAGGGGACGTGATCCTTGTGGTAGACCTGCCCGCACCGGGGACAGAGACGGGCGTCGCTCTCGAAGGCGATGACCTTGCGGCTGGAGGCGCAGCGACGACCCGCCACCTGAGCGTCTTCGATCTCTCGCTCGGTGCTCGGGCTGGAGTCGGGAGCGGGGAG
Organism: Myxococcales bacterium; assembly: GCA_012514535.1. Classification (GTDB taxonomy): domain Bacteria; phylum Myxococcota_A; class Polyangia; order Polyangiales; family Polyangiaceae; genus NIC37A-2. The sequence goes on from JAAZAA010000060.1 coordinate 82,628, forward strand.
CCCCCCGAGGACTTCCTTCTGCACGTCGAGCGCGTCCGGCATCCGTTCGGCGGCCTCCTTGAGCACCCAGGCAGCTGCCGCGGGGTGGGCCTTGAGGGGGAAGGAGAGGGTCGGCGGTCCGCCCAGGCCGGGGATGGCCCGAATGATCAGGCGTCCGCTGACCACGCGGATCGACTCGATGTCGCACCAGGGCAAGCGCTCGATCTCCGTGCCGATCTCCAGGGCCACGCCTCCATCTCCCACGTAGATGGCGGCCAAGGACGACTGAGCGAACCACAGGGCGATGCCGAGCCCCAGCCCGCCGAGGGCCACCAGATAGGACGCGTACTCGATCGGAGGATCCTTGATCCAGAGGCCGAACACGCCTCCGCCCAAGAGCAACGCACCCAGGAGGCCGATGGCAGCGACCCAGGGGGCCATGTAGTTGCCGTGAGTGGCGAACCGGCGCTCCTTGCGCTTGCGGACGGTCCGCTTCTTCGACGCGCGCGCTTTGGTCTTCTGCGACATGGGTCGCGGGAGACTACTGTCGGTGTCCGGGTCTCACAAGCGCGGGGCCCTGGGCGGTGGGGCGCGGTGGGGCGCTACACTGGCCCCGTGCCACACACTGGCCCCGTGCCATCCCCAGCGCAGCCCCGAGGCACGACGCGCCGACCGCTGGGCGGCAGGCTCGCCTGGCTCACGTTGCTCGTCCTGCCCGCCGCGACGGTGCTGCTCGTCGGCTTCGCGTGGCTCGTGGCCGCCGCTCCGAGCTCCTTCGTGTACGCGCGCCTGATCGGCGGTCCCACGGACGCGGAGGGCCCCTGGACGGGCCGGGTGCAGGTGGTCGAGCGCGACGGTGGCGTGGAGCGGCCTGCGGCCCGGACTCCGGTGCGGGTCGCCTGGTTGGGGGGGCCCTTCGAGTGGCGGGGCTCGACGGACGACGAGGGGTGGGCCGACGTGGAGCTCGATCGACCGTCGGGCGCGCGAGAGCTCGCCGTCGACGTGTTCGCGGGGGAAGGGCCCGAGGCGATCGCGCGCGGTCGGGTGCAGCTCTCGGCGGAGGAGTGGCTCGCCTCTGCGCGGCGTCGCTCGGGACGCCTCGCAGGACGGACCGAGGGGGCGCTCCGGGTGGGCGTCACCGTGTCGGGAGGGGGCCTGGCGGTGCCCTTCGCCGGCCAGTTGGAGATCGATGTGCAGGGGGCCGAGGGCCCCGCCCGGGATGTCGAGCTGCGCTGGTCGGGGAGCCACCTGGAGGTCGCCGCGGTCGAGCCGCTCCACACGGACGAGGCGGGGCGCGCGCACCTCGTCGTGGTGCCTCGCGGCCACACGGCCTCCCTCGAGCTCCGCGCCGAAGGACCCTCGGGCCGCAGCGGTCGCTGGTTTTCGACCCTCCCCGTGGTGCCCGGGGCGATGCGAGCGGAGCGCGCGGGGGACCAGCTCCACATCCGCTCGCCCCTCGAGCGTGAGCGGGCGTGGTATACTTGGGTGATCGGGGGGCGACGGCTGGGCGGGGGCAGCGTGTCCCTACGACCGGATGGTTCGGGCGGGGCGGTGGGCCAGATCGCGGTCCCCGAGGAGCTGCGACAGCGCGCCGCGGCGCAGGAGGCGTGGATCGTCCTCTCGAGTGAGCCGGACGCCCGTTCTCCGGCGGCCGTCGGGTGGCCGCTGGGCGAGCAAGCCGAGACCCTCGACGTGCCCGAGCACGTTCTGTTGGATGGGGCCGCTGACGGAGAGGCGCGGGCCGCCCGTGAGCGGGCCCGTCTCCGCTGGGTCATCGGGAGCTCCGGTGCCCTCGCGACGTTCGTCGTCCTGGTCCTGTTCGCGGGGCGAGTGCGCGCGGACCGCCTCGCGGCGGTGCATCGGCTCTCGGAGCTCTCGGAGGAGGAGCGCGTCGCGGACGCCGCGAGCGTCGGGGACACGGCGGGTTGGCGCCTCTGGGTCGCGCTGCTCTGCCTCGCCCTCGGGCTCGCCCTCGTCACGCTCGTCGGATTGCTCGGAGAGCGCTAGGGCCCGTCTTCAGCGGAGCGGGCGACGGTCGTATGCGGGGTCGTTCGATCGGAGTGACAATCGAAGGTGGGGTGCTAGAAGCCCCACCGGAGGCAACCCTTGCCTGACAGCGGTCGTCGTATCGAAGGGTTCGAAGAGGTTCACTGGACGCGGTGGGGCGAGGCGCTCGGGGTCGGTCCCTCCGCGCCCGGCGCGGATGGTCTCGTGTTGATCACGGACGGGGACGAGCGCCTGCTGCGGCTCCTCCACTCCCGCAAGGGCCCCCTGCCACCGCAGGGGGTCCGCTTTCCGGGCTCCCTCGCTCAGATCGCCTCCGATCATGGCTGCTCGTGGCTGCTGCAGCTGAGCATGGAGGACGCGAAGGCGCTCGCCGCGGAGAGCTGGGCGCGGCGCTCCGATCAGGACTACCTCGCACGCTTGTTGTCGCTCTGGGGCGCATTGCAGGACCTGCAGAGTGAAGGGCGCCTCGAGAGCTTCCCGCATCGCCTCGACCGCTGGCCCGCTCTGGTCGATCTGGCGCCCCGAGGGCTCGCGTCCCTCTGCCCCGACGACCACGTGGCGGTGGCCGCCATCTGGCGAGGGACCCGGCTGTCCACGGCCCTGGCGTTCCGACGCCGCAGGGGGCGCATCGATCGCATCGTCGGTCCCGCGGTGCTCCAGGAGGCGATGGGGCTCGTGTCGGGCGACTGGACGCGGGATTACCGTTACCTGTCTCAGGCCGTGGAGCGCCACCTGGGTCCCTTGGGTCTGGGCTTCTTCGCCCAAGAGGCGGCGGCGCGGGAGCTCAGCAGGCGCGGCGACGCGGCGGCGTGGGCGCGCGCGGTGGCGACGCGGGACGTGATCGTGTCACCCATGAGCGCTGGCATGGCGCTGTCCCTGGGGGTGGATCTCGGACGCACCGTACTCCGCCGCGCGCGCGATTTCGTCAGCGGGCGAGGGTTCGGCGGCTGGATCCCCCCGGAGCTCGGGCCCCTGTTCGAGTCGGAGGCCCACCGCCCCGATCTGCGTGACCTGCTCGGGGTGGACGCCTTTTCCCTGCTCGAGCAGGCGACCGCTGCCCAGGGGGATCCTCTGGGAGGCGACTCCTTCGCTCCTCTTGCTGGCGCTGGTGGGTAAGATGCCCGCGTGAGGCCCTGGGGTCGAATCCGTCGCCGGCTCGCGCTGGCCATCGTGCTCACCGCGCTCTTGCCGATGCTCGTCGCCATCGGCCTCGTGGAGACGACGGTGCGCCAGACCTCGGCCCGCTTCTTCGTGCCCGAGGTGGGGCAGCGTCTGGATCAGTCCCTCGAGCTGTATCAGGAGCTGGCGGACGCGATCAAAGCGAGCATGCGCACGCGGGCCACGGCGATGGCCCTCGATCCTGCGCTGCGCGAGGCGGTGGAGGCAGGCGACGTCGGGGCCGCTCGGGGGCACCTGGAGCGATACCTCCAAGTGTACGACGACGCCGTCTCCCTCGTCGTCGTCGACGCCGAGGGCGAGGTCTTCGTCAGCGTGGATCGGGGCGCGCCCGTCGACGCGAACACCGAGAAACAGCTCACGGTACGCCGCACCCTCGGAGGTCACCCTGGCCCGGAGGAGGCAGAGGGCCTCGACGGTTTGGACGGTGAGGGCCCGGGTGCACAGGGCCCAGGCGCGACGGGGCCAGAGGCAACGGGCCCAGAAGCAACGGGCCCAGAAGCAGAGGGCGGCCCGGACGCGCAGACTCCGGACGCAAAGCGTTCGGACGCAGAGCGAGATCCGGTCGAAGGTGCCCTCGAGGGCAAGGAGGGGGAGCACCCCGCGGGCCTGCAGGGTGAGCCTCCTCCAGGGTTCTTCGACGACCTCACGAGCCCACCGCGACACGAGCTCCACGCGGTGTTCGCGACCGCCCGGGCTCCCTTCGACGAGCACCACGAAATGAGCGGCTTCGTGGACACCTATCGTCGCATCGAGCAGCGTCGGGAGGCGGACGAGCAGAGCTACGTCTTCGCCTTCGCGGCGCTGCTCGGCATCACGATCCTCGCCGCCATCGGCATGGGCGTCTTCCTGGCGCAGGGGGTGTCGAGGCGGATCGGCGAGCTGGCGCGGGCCACGCGCCAGGTCGGCGCCGGCGATCTGCGCGTCCGCGTCAACGAGGGCGGGAGCGACGAGCTCGCCGATCTGGCTCGAGCATTCAACCGCATGGTCGCCGAGGTCGAGTCGAGCCGCGCGCGCATCGAGTACCTCCAGCACATCGGCGCGTGGCAAGAGATGGCGCGGCGCCTTGCCCACGAAATCAAGAACCCCCTGACGCCCATCCAGTTGGCGGTCCAGGAGGTGGAGCGGCGCTATGGCGGGGAGGACGCCGGCTTTCGGCGTCTGCTCCAGACCACGCGGGAGATCGTCGAGGACGAGGTGGGCACCCTGCGCCGGCTGGTGAGCGAGTTCTCCGGGTTCGCGCGCCTACCGCGCGCGGAGCTGGAGCCGGGGGATCTGGCGGAGCTGCTGCGACAACAGGCCGCTCGCTTGCGTCTGGGCTCCGACGATCCGGAGGCCTCCCCCGCGGAGTCCACCGGCCGCCTGCCCGCGCACGTGCATTTGGAGCTCGACGTGCCGCAGGCAGAGGCGCCCGCGTACCTCGATCGGCAGATGCTGGGGCGTGTGCTCGCCAACCTGACCCGGAACGCCGTCGAGGTGCTCTCCGAGGGCGTCCCGCCGGGATCCGGCGGCGAGGAGGGCGCTCGACCCGGAGGCGCCGCCGGACGACGACTGGGCCTCCGCTTGAGTCGGGAGGGCGATTATTGGATGGTGGACGTCGACGACGATGGGCCGGGCATCGAGCCCGAACGGCGCGGCGCCGTCTTCGATCCGTACGTGACCACGAAGCTCGACGGCACGGGGCTCGGCCTCGCCATCGTCAAGAAAATCGTCGTCGAGCACGGTGGCCTCGTCTCTGCCGAGACCTCACCCTGGGGTGGGGCCCGCATCCGGGTGCGTCTTCCGGTGCTGGGCACCCCGAGCTCGGAAGCGGCCCTCGAGGCCAGCCGCTTCGAACCCACCCCCCCTCGAGCCTCCGCGTCGCTTCGACGAGCCGCGCCCCTCACCTCCAACATCCCATGAGCCAACGACCCGCCCCCATGAGCCAGAGCAAGACCCTCCACCCCAAGCAAGCGTGGTTCCTCGGCGTGGTCGCGGCCGCCGTGACGCTCATGTTCGCCTTCGTGATCCTCCCCCAGCTCGATCCCAAGAAGCCCTCCCTCGTTGGTCGACCCGCGCCAGAGTTCGGGCTGGAGCTGCTCACCGGCGGAGAGCCGGGGGATCGGGTGCGCCTCTCGGATCTGAGCGGCCGCGTGGTCGTGCTCGATTTCTGGGCGAGCTGGTGCAAGCCCTGTGAGGAGCAGGCGGCCATCATGGAGCAGGTCGCGAAGGAGTTCGCGGGGCAAGACGTGTACGTCCTGGGGGTGGCGACGAGTGACTCCCGCGACGACGCGCGCGGTTTCCTCGCCGCTCACGACGTGAGCTATCCCTCGGGGTTCGACGACAGGAACGCCGTGGCCAACGCGTACGGCGTGACGGCCCTACCGACCGTCGTGGTCGTCGATCGAGCGGGGCGCGTGGTCGAGGCGGAGGCGCGCGTGGTGAGCCAGCGAGAGCTGGCGGAGCTGATCCGAGCCACCCTCGCGGGCTCCTGAGACCGCCGAGCGCTCACGGTCGGGCCCTGGGCTTGCTCCGGCATCCTTTGTAGAAGGAGCGAGCATGTCGGGATCGATCGGAGACGCCCTCGTGCTCGGTTTGCTGCAGGGAGTCACCTGGATCCTCCCGGTGTCCGCGTCGGCCCACTCCGCTCTGGCCCGGCTCTTGTTCGGTGTCGGCCCGGCGCCGGCCACCCTCGTCTTCACGGTGCAGGTCGGCATCCTGGCCGCCACGGCGCTCGCGCTGCGAGGCCGCCTCCGGGAAATGGGCGCTGAGTGTCTACGAGCCCTCGAGACTCCCCGTCGCCTCGTGTCCAGCCCGGGGGGAAGGGACGTGCTCGCGGTGGTGCTCGCGACCTTCCCCACGGCGCTGTTCGCCGTGGCCCTCTCGGAGGTGGTCGCTCCCTGGCGATCGTCTCCGCTTGCGCTGGGCATCGGTCTCGCCCTCACCGTCTTGGTGTTGCTGTCGACCCAGTGGGTAGGGCGCGGTCAGATCGAGCTCCCTGGGTGGAGCACGGTGCTGCTGATCGGAATGGGGCAAGGCTTGGCCTTTTCGCCGGGGGTCTCGCGGAGCGCGGTCACGATCGCCATCGCCCTCTGGCTCGGGCTGCGGCGCGATCGCGCCTTCGAGCTCAGCATGCTGCTGAGTCTGCCCCTGCTGGCGGGCGTCGCCCTGCTCCATCTGCGTGAGGTGCTCGGGAGCTCCCCGGGGTGGTCTGCCGCCCTCCTCGGGGGAACTGCGGCGTTCCTTGGGACGTCCCTCTCGCTGGGGCTGCTGCGCCGCGCCGTCATGAGCCCCTGGTTTCCGTGGTTCGCCCTCTGGGTGGGACCTCTGGCCATCGCGACCCTCGCCATGGCCCGGGTCTGGCCCGGACGCTGAGCGGCGCCGACGCCGCCTCGCGACGCTGCCCCGCACTGCGCCCTCGCGCAGGCCGCATTGCTTTACCCTTGCATCGCTCGGGTGGCTTGCTTGACTCGCGCCATGTCGGTCAACGGTTCGCCCAACCTCTACGCGGTGGTCCTCGCGGGAGGCAGCGGGACGCGATTCTGGCCCGCCTCACGCCGGCTCCGGCCGAAGCAGCTGCTCGCCCTCGGCAAGAGCCCCTCGAGCCTCATCGCGGCCACGGTGCGACGCATCGAATCCCTCGTCGCGCCCGAGCGGACCCTGATCGCCACGGGGGCTCACCTGGTCGAGGCGACGCGCGCGGAGCTGTCGTGGCTCCCCGAAACCTCGTTCCTCGCCGAGCCCCGCCCCCGGAACACGGCGCCGTGCATCGCCTGGGCGAGCGCGCTGATCGCCCGCCGCGATCCCGACGCGCTCGTGATGGTGCTCCCCAGCGATCAGTACGCCGCCGACGAGGCGCAGTTCCGCGCCGTGATCGAGCGAGCCGTCGCCGCCGCGGCGGAGGGCCCGATCACCACCGTGGGCATCGTGCCCACGCGCCCCGAGACGGGCTACGGCTACATCGAGGTCGGCGAAGCGCGCGCCAATGGGGCGCACCGCGTGGCCCGCTTCGTGGAGAAGCCCGACGCCGCCACCGCGCTGAGCTACCTCGAGAGCGGGCGCTACCTCTGGAACAGCGGGATGTTCTTCTTCCAGGCGCGACGCATGGTCGACGCCGTCCGCCGGCATCTGCCGGAGCTGGCGGCGGGCGTGGACCGCGTCGTGGAGGCGCCCACCGGGCAAGAGTCCGCCGCCGTCGCGGCCCTCTTCGAGTCGGCCGCCGCGGTGAGCATCGACTACGGCGTGATGGAGCGGGAGGAGGACCTGAGCGTGGTGCCCGGGGCCTTCGGGTGGAACGATCTCGGCAGCTGGGAGAGCGCCTGGGAGGTCGCCGACAAGGATCCTGCGGGCAACGTGGGCTCGGCGGAGACCGTCTTCGTCGACTCGAGCGGCAACCTCGTCGCCGATCTGGGAACGGCAAGCGCGCAGGAACGCCGGAAGGTCATCGCCCTGGTGGGCGTGCACGATCTGTGCGTCGTCGACACGGGCGACGCGCTCCTCGTGATGAAACGCGAGCGCTCGCAGGACGTGCGCGAGGTGGTGGCCGAGCTCCAGCGTCGCGACCTGCAGGATCGGACCTGAGCCGCACCGGGACGTCTCCCTCGGGGGCGACGAGCGCGTCGACTCGGCCCATCGAGCGGCTCATCGAGGGGCGGCGATCGGCGAACCAGCAGGCGAACCGCAGCTCAGCGGCGTGAACGCCGCGGGCCCCGGCCGGCGCCGCGTGTCCGGGAGGTGGGGGCAGGGGGCGATGCCGCGGCGGAGCTCCCCGCGGTGCCCTGGAGCTTCGCGATCTCGTCACGAAGCCGAGCGGCGGTCTCGAACTGGAGGTTCTCCGCGGCAGCGAACATCTGCTGCCGGAGCGCCTCCAGCCGCTCGGCGATCGCCTCCGGATCGTCCTGCACGGGCTTCTTGCCCTTGGCCCCCGGGGAGCTCGTCGCCGCCGTCGAGCCCTTCGGGATGGCGTAGTAGTCCGTCTGCCCGCTGGCGGGGTTGATGTCGAGGATCGCGCGGCGCACCGTCGCCGGCGTGATGTCGTGCTCCTCGTTGTAACGCATCTGCACCGCGCGGCGTCGCTCGGTCTCGTTGATGGCGTACTCCATCGCGGGGGTGATCCGGTCCGCGTACATGTGGACCTTTCCGCGCGCGTTGCGCGCCGCCCGCCCGATCGTCTGGATCAGCGAGCGCGGGCTTCGCAAAAAGCCCTCCTTGTCCGCGTCGAGGATGGCGACGAGGCTCACCTCCGGTAGATCGAGCCCCTCCCGGAGGAGGTTGATGCCGACCAGGACGTCGAACTCTCCCGCGCGCAGGTCCCGCAGGATTTCGATGCGCTCCATGGTGTCGATGTCCGAGTGCAGGTAGCGCACCCGGATGCCGAGCTCCGCGTAGTACTCGGTGAGATCCTCGGCCATGCGCTTGGTCAGGGTCGTCACGAGGACGCGTTCGTTCTGCGCCACGCGCAGCCGGATTTCGGCGAGGAGGTCGTCCACCTGGCCGTCCACCGGGCGCACCTCGACTTCGGGATCGAGGAGGCCCGTGGGGCGGATCAGCTGCTCCACGATGCCGCCCTCCGAGTGCGCGAGCTCGTAGTCTCCCGGGGTGGCGGAGACGAACACCGTGCGCCGCATGTACTTCTCGAACTCCTCGAAGGTCAGCGGGCGGTTGTCGACGGCGCTCGGCAGGCGAAAGCCGTACTCGACGAGGGTGTCCTTGCGGGAGCGATCTCCCCGAAACATCGCGCCGATCTGTGGGATCGTCTGGTGCGACTCGTCGATGATCAGGAGGAAGTCGTCCGGGAAATAGTCGATGAGCGTCGGCGGCGGCTCCCCCGGCGCACGACCGGTCAGGTGCCGCGAATAGTTCTCGATGCCCTGGACGAACCCCATCTGCTCGAGCATCTCGAGGTCGTACTGGGTGCGCTGGGCGATGCGCTGCTTCTCGAGGAAGCGCCCCTCCCGATCGTAGAAGCTCAGGCGCTCCTGGAGCTCCTGCCGGATCGCCTCGATCGCCTTCTGGAGCTGCTGCTTGGGGGTCACGTAGTGGGAGCCCGGGTACACGGCGTAGCGATCCAGCTTGCCGAGCACCTTGCCGCGCAGCGGGTCCACCTCGCTGATGTCGTCGACCTCGTCCCCGAAGAACTCGATGCGAACGGCGGTCTTCTCCTCGTAGGCCGGGAAGATCTCGACCACGTCGCCGCGCACCCGGAACGTGCCGCGGTGGAAGTCGACGTCGTTGCGCTCGTACTGGATGTCCACGAGCCGGCGCAGCAGATCGTCGCGCGCGATCTCCTCGCCCTTGACGATCTCGATCAGCAAGCCCTCGTAGCTATCGGCGGAGCCGATGCCGTAGATGCAGCTGACGCTGGCGACGATGATCACGTCGGAGCGCGAGAGCAGCGCGTGGGTCGCCGAGTGGCGCATGCGATCGATCTGATCGTTGATGATCGCGTCCTTCTCGATGAAGGTGTCCGTCGTCGGCAGGTAAGCTTCGGGCTGGTAGTAGTCGTAGTAGCTGACGAAGTACGCGACGGCGTTGTCCGGGAACAGCTCCCGCATCTCGCCGTACAGCTGGGCGGCGAGCGTCTTGTTGGGCGCCATGATCAGCGTCGGCTTGCCGATGCGCTGGATCACGTTCGCGATGGTGAACGTCTTGCCGCTCCCCGTGATGCCCAGGAGCGTCTGGTGGCGTTTGCCCTCGAGGAGTCCTCGGGTGAGCGCCTCGATGGCGGCTGGTTGATCGCCCTTGGGTTGAAAGTCGCTGCGGAGGCGGAACGGAGAATCCATGGGTGGTGTCGGTGGCGGGCGCCACGAGCCGCGATGAGCAGTGGGACGTTCAGGGGAACTGCGCGATGCGGGGGAGGCCGGTGTCCTCAGGCCACCCCCGCGCCACGTTGAGGGCTTGGATCGCTTGGGCAGAGGCGCCCCGCGCGAGGTTGTCGATCGCCCCCATCGCCACGACGAATCCCGTCCGCTCGTCCACCGCGTAGCCCACGTGCGCCCGAGCGGAGCCTCTCACCCACAGGGTGTCCGGGAGGCGCCCTTCGGGCAAGACGCTCACCAGCCCGGCTCCGTACATCTCCTGGGCCGCCTCGCGGCACTGCTGGGCAGAGACGCCCCGCGCCGCGCGCGCGTAGCAGGTGGTCAGGATGCCGCGGATGATGGGGACCAACTGCGGCGTGAACGTGACCTTCACGTCGCCACCAGCGACCCGCGAGAGCTCCTGCTCCATCTCGGGCGTGTGTCGGTGCGTGCCCGCGATCTTGTAGGGGCGGACCCCTTCGGCCGCCTCGGGCAGGTGCGTCGTGGCGCTCGCCTTGCGACCTGCGCCGCTGACGCCGCTCTTGCCGTCGACGATGATGGGCTGGCTCGAGTCGATCAGCCCGGCGCGCAGCAGCGGGGCGAGGGGGAGCACGGCGCTCGTCGGGTAGCACCCCGGACCAGCGATGAGCCGCGCGCCAGGCAACTCCTCCCGATGGAGCTCGGGGCAGCCGTACACGGCCTGCTCCAGGCAATCAGGGCGCGGGTGCTCGCCGTACCAGGCTTCGTAGGTGCTCACGTCGCGCAGCCTGAAGTCCGCGGACAGGTCCACGACCTGAGCGCCCGCGTCGAGCAGCGCGCCGCCGATGCGGGCGCTGGCGGCGTGGGGGAGGGCCGTGAAGACGATGTCCAGGCGCTTGGCGACCTCTGGCGCGTCGGAGACCTCGAGGGCCTCGAGCTGCATGTCCGCCAGCCCGCTGACGCCCTCCGTGGAGGGGATGACCTCCCGCAGGGGCTTCCCGGCGTTTTCGCGAGCGGCGACATAGACCAGCTCGAGGTGCGGGTGTGCGTCGATCAACCGGATCAGCTCGGCACCGGTGTAGCCACCAGCGCCAACGATGCCTGCGCGAAGTCGGGTCATGACTGTGAGTGGGGCAGCTGCCGGACGGTCGCTCGGACGATGCCCAGCGGTGGAGAGTGACAGGAAGCGGGGAGCGGTGGAAGGGGGCGAAATGAGCGACGCGGCCCGCCTGGTGGGGGCCGCGTCGTGAGAAGCTCGGGTAACCGTGCGATCAACGCTTGGAGAACTGGAACTTCTTGCGGGCCCCGGGCTGGCCAGGCTTCTTTCGTTCCTTCTCGCGGGAGTCCCGCGTCAGGTAGCCGGCTCGCTTCAGGGTACGACGTCGCTCGGCGTCCTCGCGCACCAGCGCGCGGGCCACACCGTGGCGCACCGCCTCGGCCTGAGCGCCGTGGCCGCCACCAGCGACGGTGGCCTTCACGTCGTACTTGTCCGAGAGCTCGAGGAGCTCCAGTGACTGCCGCGCGATCATGCGCGAGGTCTCGCGCTCGAAGTACTCGTCCGCGCTGCGGGAGTTCACGGTCATCACGCCCGAACCCGGGGTGATCCAAACGCGCGCGACCGCGGTCTTGCGCTTGCCAGTGGCGTAAACTGCGTTTTCACTCATGGTGGCTCACCAAGATCACAGGGTCAAAGACTGGGGCTGTTGCGCAGCGTGAGGATGATCGGTGCCAGCGTACACCTTGAGCTTCTTGAGCAGCTGACGTCCGAGCACGCTCTTGGGGAGCATGCCCTTCACGGCGTGACGAATGGGCAGCTCGGGCTTGCGCGCGATGGCGTCGTCGAAGGTCTGGGCCTTCAGGTGCCCGGGCGCGCCGCTGTGCGAGTAGTACTTCTTCTGGGCACCCTTGTTGCCCGTGACCTTCACCTTGTCGGCGTTGATCACGATGACGAAGTCACCGGTGTCCACGTGCGGCGTGAAGGTCGGCTTGTGTTTGCCGCGCAGCACGGTGGCGACACGGGAAGCGACGCGCCCGAGGGGCTGGCCGGCGGCATCCACGATCCACCACTTGCGTGCGGGCAAGGCTTCGGCAGGCTTGGCCTGGTAGGTTCGCATGACGGGTCCGTTTCTGAGGTTCAGCAGGGCCCGCCAAGCGGCTGACCAGGGCTCCGAGGAGCTGCTGGTGGGAGACGCTCGGGTGGGCCCCATCCCGGGAGCGCAGCGGGCGAAATGCTCGCTTGCCCGCCGGGCGGGTCTCCCTCGACTCCGGAAACCGGGGCACCACGCCGACCGGTCCCCAGGACTCGGGGGGCGGCTGTCGTAGCTTCGAAGGTCCGTGGCGTCAAGAAACGCCGCCACGGAACCCACCCTGTGCGTTCACCGGGCGCCCGCACCCCGTCCGTGCGCTCTACTCGTACGCCTTCCAAGGTCGTGCGCCCTCGGAGGGCTCGTGCGACGAGGGGAACGAATCGAGCCGCTGGCGCGAACCTTGGCCTAGGTACACGCCCCTGCGGGGGCGGTCTAGCGGGCTCGTTCGCGGGCTTCCCGGAGCGACACGCGGGCGCCTCCAGCACCTCGCTGGGCGAATTCCTGGTGGAGGGGTCGCGCTAGCCAACGAAAGCCTGCACAATTCCAAGGGCTTGCGTAGCGAGCTTTCCTCGTCATGCCTCCTAGTCCGCAAACTCGACTCCTCGACAAGATGGTGGCCGACGGCCTCATCACCCCCGAGCAGCGCGAAGCGACGCTGAACCACCTCCAAGCCTTCGGCGACCGGCTCGAGGAGGCGTTACTCGACACGAACGCGGTCACGGAGGCCAACCTGCTCAAGTACCTGGCGGGGGTCTACCGCACGCGCTTCGTGTCGACGGAGAAGCTGGCAAAGGCGGACATCGACCGGCTCACCCTGGACAAGGTCCCCAAGAAGCTGGCCGTGCAGCACGGCGTCTTCCCGGTCCTGTTCGACGGGAAGGGGAGCGTGCTCAGCGTGGTCACGGCCGATCCCCACAACGCGGTCGCCCTCGACGAGATCAAGCTGGTGTCGGCGGTGCGGGAGGTGCGCGCCTTCGTGGCTCGTCCGCGGGCGGTCAAGGCGGCCATCGCCAAGGCATACAGCGGGGACATCCACGCCTTCGCGACCCTCGACAGAGACGCTCACCAGCAGTTCACGTCGATGCTCGACGTCTACGAGCGCAACCTCGTGACGGACGAGAGCATGGCGGTGGCGCTCGCCCGCGAGGATCGCCCCCGAGAGCGGGTGCTGAGCGCCGAGGAGCTGGAAGGCGGCGCGAGCGGGACGGCCCGCGGCGTCCACGACAAGGGCTACCTGGAGACCTTGAACGTCTTGGTGAGCCTCCTCGAGAACTCACGGCAGGATCTCCGCGGTCACTCCGCGCAGGTGGCGCGCCTCATCCGCCAGCTCGGCGAGCGCATCGGCCTGACGGAGAGCCAGCTCAGCTGCCTGCAGATCGCAGGATACATCCACGACCTCGGCAAGGCCGGTGCGTATCATCTGACGTCCCTCAACGTCGCGGAGTACGAGGGGCACGCCGCCTCGGCGCGCAAGGTCGTCCACTCACCGGTCCAGCTCATGGAAGCAGTCGGCCTCCCTCACGAAGTCCGGCACGCGGTCGAGGGCATGTACGAGCGCTTCGACGGTGGGGGGCTGCCGAAGGGGGTGAAGGGCAAGGACATTCCTCTCGGGGCGCGGGTGTTGGCCATCGCGGACACCTACGCGGATCTCACTCAGAACCCGAGAAATCCTTTCCGGAAGCGACTCACTCCGGTCGAGGCCTGCGACGTGCTCGAGCGCTACAAGGGCACGGTTTTGGATCCGAACCTGGTGGACCTGTTCCGGCACACGGTCTCCGGTGAGGACCTCAAGGCGCGCCTCCTCGCCAACCGCCACCGCGCGCTCATCATCGACTCCGATCCCGAGGAGATGACGGTGCTCGAGCTGCGCATGGTGGAGCAGGGCTTCGAGGTGCAGCAGGCGCGCACGTCGGATCAGGCCCTCCAGCACCTCCGCTCCGGCGAGTTCGAGCTGGTGGTCAGCGAGCTCGACCTGAAGCCACACGATGGCTTCGCCCTGCTCGGGGAGGCGCGGAGGCACGCCTGGGGCCAGAAGCTCCCCTGGATCATCTTGACCAGTCGGGCCGCCAGCGAAGACGCCCGTCGGGCCTTCGAGCTCGGCGCGTCGGATTTCATGGTCAAGCCCTTCTCGGCGGATCTCCTCGTCGCGAAGCTCAAGCAGGTGATGGAGCGCGAGGCCGTCGCGCGGGGCACGAGCCGCGGCGTGTCGGGTTCGCTCCTGGAGATGGGGCTGCCGGACATGGTCCAGGTCCTCTGGCACGGTCGTAAGACCGGCTCTCTGAAGATCCGCGCCGCCAAGGAGACCGGCGAGATCCATTTCGTGGAGGGCCAGATCTGGAACGCGATGTGGAGCACTCTGCGCGGCGAAGAGGCCTTCTACGCCATGCTGGGCTTGACCGACGGGACGTTCTACCTCGATCCGAACTTCAAGGCGGACGCCCAGGTGATCCAGGCGAGCCCGGAGGCGCTGCTCCTCGAGGGCATGCGGCGCCTGGATGAGGGAGGGCGCTGATCGGAGCGCCTGCGTCGGCGTGACGGCATCGAGCGAGGCCTCCTGGGCCTCCTGGTCGTTGGACGAAGGCCCGGCGAGTCGCTGCGCCGCGAGGAGCGAGGCCGTGGGCGGGCGCGTCGTCATCGCGTCGAGGCGGGGCGATGTCGTGGAGGGGGCCTCGACGAGGCCTCGACGACGTCGTGCGCGAGCGGCTCGAGGCGTCGTCGGGACAGGGTGTAATGGGGGGTGTAATGGGGTGTGCGCGCAGGTGTGCTTTGGTCCGGCCGTCAGATCGAAGATTGGCTTTTCCGAGAATCGCCGATTGCCTGTGAGTTGAAGTGGTATTGTGTAGGTGGGGAGTGGGTGGGGCGCGGTCCGAGCTGTCGCGTAGTTGCTCCGACGACCGTTGCTGCCCCGTCGCTGCGCCGTCGAGCGCGCGTCAGTTCGCCTCCTCCGAGGCGCTCGTCGCCGCAACGTGCCGACGTGAAAGGCGATGGCGTCGTCGTCGGAGCGCCGCACCAGCCCGCGAAGCCGTGACGGCACGTGTGGCGGCAGGGGCTATGTCATTGGAATGGGCTGTTCGTGCTGGAAGGTGCGCAACGCGTGGCCGGAGCGGTGTGGCCGGGAGAAGCGCGGCAGGGACGCGCACCGCTGTAGGGAGGCAGCGACAGGGCGTGGAACGACGGCGCGGAGCGATGGGGCCTGCGTCGTTGGAATGGGCTGTTCGTGCTGAAAGGTGCGCCCGGCGCGAGGCCGGGAGGCGGCGCCAGGAGGTAAGCGATCGACAACCGAGATAAGAGGAATGATTATCGCTCGAGGGATGCTCGTGCTAACCTTGATGGAGCAGCACCCCCGGGTTCGTTCAGAATGCCGCCACCACCCCTCCTCGGATACAATAACAACGTCCGCCACAGGGGCCGGGTCTTCCATATTCAGACGGAGGACTCGGGCGTTGCGAACCCGCGCATCATGACCCACCTGTTCGCGGATGGGGGGCGCATCGTCAAATCGACGCGGACCGACTACTCGGAGCACCTGGGGCGGCCCGATCTCGTGGACACCGTGCGCGCGCTCATGAAGGAGCAGCACAAGGCGATGTTCGTGGCGCTGCGTGGGGGCGAGCTCGACGACTTGATCGGTTTCGAACCCGAGGCCCCTCCGCCGAGCCTCGTGGGTGCCGCCGTGCGCGCGGTCGCCGGCTCGTTGACGCCGAGCTCGCGACCCGCCCCGGCGACGAGCAAGAGTCAGCGCCCGAAGAACAATCCCGAGAGCGGCGTGCAGCGGGCGGCGGACACGGAGAGCCGGAGCTATGCCGCACCCCGGCCCGCGACCATTTTCGCGGACGCCCCCGTGCGGGACAGCCTCTTCGGAGAGACGGTGATGGAGAAGTCCCTCGACGAGACCATCCTCAGCTACCTCTCCGAGGACGCTGAAGCGGCGGACGGCAGCCGCTGAGGAGGCAAGAGGAGCCGAGGGGGTACCATCGGCACCGGGCCGGACCGGGGATGCCCGTGTCAGGCCTGCTGCTGGGATGCAGCGGTCTCCACTCCGGCGCTGCTCGGCGGTGGTCGCCGGCGGGGCGCGGGGCGCGGGGCGCAGAGCAGAGCAGAGCAGAGCGGAGTTCATCCGCTTGATTCTGGCGTCGGCGCATGGCAACGTCCCGGCCCGCTCCGCAGGCCTCACGGCTCCCGCAGGGCGGGCCCGGGGCTGCCCACGCGGGACGGTCTCGGTCGAGTTCTCAGGGCGAGGTAGCCAAGTGGTTAGGCAACGGTTTGCAAAACCGTCACACGCCGGTTCGAATCCGGTCCTCGCCTCCCAGAAAGCAGCTGAAAAAGCCGGGCCAAGTGCCCGGCTTTTCGCGTCCTGGGGAACGCCCGGGCGGGAAGGTAGCCGCTGGATGGGCGCTCACCAGCTCGGTGCGACGAAGCGGCGGTCGGGGCGGCCGAAGCGGTAGCCTTGGAGGAGGTCACAGCCGACGTCGAGGAGGAGGTCGCGCTCCTGTGTGGTCTCGACGCCCTCGGCGAGGACGCAGTAGCCGAGGTCCTGGCACACCTCCGTCAGGGAGCGGATGAGGCGACGTTTGACGCCGCTCTTGTCGGCGTCGTGCACGAGCGACATGTCGATCTTCACCACGTCGGGTTCGAGCTGGATGAAGCTCGACAATCCCGCATAACCAGCGCCTAGGTCGTCGATGGCGATGCGACATCCGGTCTCTCGCAGCGAGGCGATCTTGGTGCGGGCGGCGGGGACCGAGTCCAGCGAGGCGCGCTCGGTCACCTCGAGGACGAGGCGCCCCAGACGATCGGGGCACTCCAGGAGATCGTCGAGCAGCGCGTCATCCGAGAGGTCGTGGGGGTGGAGGTTCAGGAACAACGTCCAGTCCTGATCCTCCGCGAGCGCCGCGAGGGCGAGGCGCCGCGCCCGGTGGCTCAAGTCGCCGAGGCGGCCCAGACGCTCCGCCGCGTCCAGCAGCGCCTCGGGTTGACGGAGCGACGGCTCGCCGCTGCGCATGAGGGCTTCGTAGCCGAACAGCCGCCCACTCCCCGCGGAGATGATGGGCTGGAAGGCAATCCACAGCTTCTCGAGAGCGCGCTCGAAGGCAGCCTCCAGAGCGGCGCGTGTGCCCTCTCCTGCGTTGGTGCCCAGTTCGTTCAGCGCGGCCCGCTTCGTCGCCGCCAAGCGACGGAGCTGCACCGCGCGACGGATCACGTCCAGGAACTCCTTGGTGGGGACCGGTTTGAGCAGGTACTGGAGGGCCCCGTAGTTGACTGCCTCGGTGGCGCTCTCGAGCGTCGGAGCCCCGGTGAACAGGATCACTGGCACGTCGAGATCGTGCTCCCGGATACGGCGGAGCAGCTGAACCCCATCCATGTCCGGCATGCTGATGTCGGTCACGATGACGTCGAAGTCGACCTCCGAAGCACGGCGCAGCGCGTCCTTCGCGTTGCTGAACGCCTCGGCGACGAACCCATGGGTGGCCAGCAGCTTCTGCAGCGCGGTCGTGATCGCGATCTCGTCATCCACGAGCAGGATGCGGCCCGACGATGGTGGAATCACGGACACCCTCCCTCCCCTGAACGATCGCTCAAGGTGTCGAGTCGGTCAAACCTCTCCGCGTCGCGAGCACCAGGTGGCTCGTCAAGAAACGGCGCTCTCGGGCTTCGCGCGACCGCGCTCCGCGACCAACTCCTCGAAGAGCTCGCCGAGGTGATCGGCGTGGGCCTGCCAGGAGTAGCGCCCCTGCACGAGCTGCCTCCCTTCGGCCCCGAGGCGCGCGCGGAGAGCGGGATCAGCCATGAGCCGCTCGATCGCCCGCGCGAGCGCCGGCACGTCGCCCGTGGTCACCAGGCACGCGTGACGCTCCTGCTCGAAGATGGCGCGCATGTTCTCCGTGTCGAGGATCAACGTTGGTTTGCCGCACGCCAGGTATTCGAAGATCTTCAGCGGATCGAAGAACATGCCGTGGCTGGCCAGCGCCTCGTGGCGCGATGGGTCGTAGACCGCGGTGCAGGCGTCCGCGATCGAGATGTAGTTCGGCACTTCCTCGTAGGGCACCACGCCCGCGAAGCGGATGCGGTGACGTTGGCCGAGCTCGCCCGTGAGGCGCTCGATTTCCGGCCGCGTCTTCCCATCGCCGACCAGCAGGACCTTGAGGGGGCCGGCTGCGCCCGCGCGGTCGAGCTCGGCGACGGCGCGGACCAGGATGTCCAGCCCGTGCCAGTGGTAGAAAGCTCCGGTGTAGACGAGCAGAAAGTCCGACGGGGTGAAGCCCAGCCGCTCGCGCAGATCGGGCGCGGAGATGTCCGGACGGAAGCGCTCGATGTTGGCCCCCCAAGAGACACGCACGACCTTGTGCTGGTACTGGTCGGGGACGAGGTGGGGCGCGGTGGTGATGAGGCGCGCCGCGCCACGCCAGGTCAGGGGCGAGACGTCCGTGTCGAGGACCATCGAGATCACGGGGACGCCGAGGGCGCGACCGAGCAACACCCCAGCCCCGCGGGCGCTGAAGCGCTCGTAGACGGCCTGGGGCCGGAAGCGCCGCGCGGCGGGGTAGATCGCCGCGGCGTGGAGCGGAGCCAGCACGGCGGCGGAGCCGAGGCCGATCCCCAATGTGTCCGGGCCTCGCGAGCCCCGGCGCGCCGCCAGGAGCACGTCGTGGTGTCTGCGCAAACCGGCGACGACCTCCGTGACATGGGTCGAGCCGCCGTTCGTACCAGGTACCGAGATGTTGGGTGCGACGAAGAGGAGGCGCATCGAAATCCGGGGCAGGGGGGCGCGGCGGAGCGGGATGAGGGCGGCGGGAGGGGAGTGTCCCCGCGGCGGCCACCTTATCGCGCTCTGCCCGGCTCCGCGACAACCCCGGTTACTCTCCCCACGCGCCCTTCGCTTGCTCCTGGCTTCAGTCTCAGGCCGCAGCGCCGCCTGCGCTCGCCCCGGCGACGCTCAGACGTCGTCGCCCCGGAGGCTCTCGGGCTCCCCCGGATCGAAGGTCTCGACTCCCCGCGGCACGTCCTCGGGAGCGTTCGCGGCCAGGGTTCCGCTCTCGCCGATGCCGCTTTCGCCGCCACCTTCGCTGGTGTGTTCGGCTTCGGTCTGGCTGCTCGCCTCTGCCTTGGCGCTGCGGAGAGCCTCCGAGCCGATGGCCTTGGCCTTGTCCGTGGCCTCATGGGCAGCGTGGCGAGCTTGCTCCTTGAGCTCACGGCCCTTCGTCCCGAGCAGCTGGTGCTCCTTGCGGGACATCGGCGCCATGGCCGCGACCGCGGCGCCCAGAGCCAGACCCAGGCCCGCCAGGATGAGCGGCTGCTCGTGGACGAGGTCACGCCCCCGCTCTCCGGCCTGGCGCGCTCGCGCGCCCATGTGCCGCCACTCTTCCTGCGTGTAGCTGCCCATCTCTCGGGCTTTGGTCCGCGTCGCCTGCAGCTTGCCGCGGACGTTCTCGCCGAGGTCGTGGGCTCCGGACCGGAGCTTCCGGGCGCTCCCTTGCGCACCCTCCTTGAGGCTGCGCATTCGCTCGGCTCCCTCGTGCGCCATGCTCCGGGCGCGAGCGCCCTTCTCCGAGCCTTCGGTCGACTCGACCTCGATGCGATGGCTCTCCGGGTGGCGCTGTCGCGAGTCCGCGTAAATCAGGTACCCGAAGCTCGCGCCGATGAGGACGACGGGGAGGGGATTTTCCTCGACCGTACGACCCAAGTTCTTGAAGAAGCGCCCGGCGCCGCCCCCGCCCCGCAGCGACTCCCAGACTTGGTGCAATAGCTGACCTGGTTGCAGTTGGCTGCCGAGCGCCTGCAGCGTGCCCTGGATCTCACCGCGGATTTCCCGGAGATCCGACTGGATCTCCTGCGAGCTGCGTCGAGCCACCGCGTTGCCGTTCGTGTACTGCTCGTACGTCATGAGTCCTCCCCCCATGATGCCAGCCGTTGCTTGATGAGGCGGCCGTCGGCCTTCGCTTCATCGATCGCGCGGTTCGGCTTCAAGTTCTGTGGTTCGACGCGCTTCTTGCCCGCGGAGACCATCACCCCACCAATGATCGCCGCGATGGCGCCGACGACGAGGAACGCAAGCCAAGTGTCCATCACGAGGCTCAGCGCCAGCGCCGCCGCGGAGAAGAGGAGGATGATTCCCGTCAGCAGCACCACCGTGCCGCCCACCATGGACGCGATGCCGCGCTCCGCCTGGGCGATCTTCTCGGACATCTCCGCGCGCAGCAGCTGCCCTTCCGCTCTCACGAGGGCTTGCGACTCGCGCCCGAGGTCGCGAAGCAGCGTCATCACTGGCCAATCGCCCCGCCTCTCGGAGCTGATGCGTTCCTCGGCGCCCGCCGCTTCCCGGCGCCAATCCCTTGCCTCAGTTTGTGGTTCCACCTTCTCCCCCCTCACGTGGTGCCGTATGGGCGCTCGCTCTCACTCTCCGGTCCAGTCAAGTTCAGCGTCTCCGTCGTGGGGATCGCTGGACGAGGCGCCAGCGCCGTCGCTTCCCCCTCCTGGCGTTCGAACTCGTGCTCCTGGCGTTCGAACGCAGGGCGCTCGGACTCCCCGCCTGCGACGTCCAGCTCCTGCTCCGCTTGCGCCTGACCGCTGTCGCTCCGCAAAAGGCGTGTCGCAAAGAAGCTCGCCGCGATGGCCGCGCCAAAGAACAGGAGCGGCTGCTCGCGCCCGAAGGTCTCCACCTGGGCGAGGAGCTCCCGCGGCCCCTTGCGCTCCATGGTCTTCGCCGAGCGATCGCAAAAACGAGCCACTTGCCTCACGGTGTCGGTGAGGGCGCTGTCATTCTTCTCGAGCTCATGGGCGGAGACCTCGAGCGCGTTACCCAAATGGCCCAGCTCCTTGGCGACCATGCCCTTTCGCGCCGAGACCTCGGAGTCGAGGCGCTCCTTCGCCTCGGCGGCGAGCTGATGCCCCTCGCGCTTCGCCGTGTCCTTGGCGGCTTCTCCGCCACTCCGAACGTCGGAAAGCGTGCTTTTCAGCTTCTCCGTGTGTTCCTCTTCCATCCCCTCATCCCCCTCAGGATCGTCACCCGTCGGTGCGACGGGTGGTGGTCTCCCTAAACCGTAGCACCAGGCTCGGCTCGAGCCCGTCGATCCGCCGGCAGTTTGACGGGGGGAAGAAGCGAGGGGGACGTCACGCGTAATCGCGCGGGAGACCTCCTCGCCCGGAGTGGCGCGCTCGAGGTATCGGGCTTGGATACCGCCTTCGAGTCACACGAGCTTTCGAGTGGAGCGACTCATCGACTCGACAGCGCGAGTCGATGAATAGAAGCGCGGATCTGAGCCTCCCCCCATTTCACGGACACCCCAAATGGCGCGTGAATGCGCAGGGAGTGTTCCACGGCATCATCGAAGGTTAGGACACGAATGGATGCGGTCTAGCGGCGAATATGTTGCTTGATCGTGGGCGAGGACGAATGACGTTCGTCAGTCGTTCGTCAGTCTTGGGGTCCCGGCTGCTGGGCCGATTTGAGCTCGGTGATCGCTCATGACCCCGCGGGCTGTGGGCCAAAGGGCGAGCACGCCGGACGGCGAATCGATTTGGTGCTCTGATAGCTGTGCCCGAGACGAGCCCGCGACGAGCCCGTGATGAGCCCGTGATGAGCCCGTGACGAGCGGAGTGGGGGCGCATGCCGCAGGGCACGTGGTCGCGGCGCATGCCCCATCGCGGGACGAAGTGCACGGATCCTTGCGATCGTCGCCCGGGGAGAGGAGCGCCGAAGGCGTTGCGAACGTTCGAGGGCGTCCGCGCGCTGGGGCACGGCGAAACGTAGGCGAACCCGAACCGGGAGACGGGAGGTCGGCGGTCGCGGCGGGGTAGGCGCGGGAGGCTTCGACCCTGAGAGCAACCGCGCCGTTTATGCCGATCGCGGCAGGAGTCCCAAGAGCCGGCTGTCCTCCAGGAACTGCGCGGCGGCTCGTTGCTCGAGCTCGGTGAGCCGGAACGCAGGGTGCCTCTTCAGGTCACGGAAGACGTGCTTGCAGATTCGGTACCAAACCTTCTGCGAGAAGCTGTGCTGGAGCGCCCCTTCGAAGTGCCGCAGATCCCAGGTGTTCGCCCCGTGGAAGCAGCGAATGAAGAGGTGGCTGTGCGGCTCCTCCAGGACGCCGAAGCGGACCGTGGCAGCAAGCTCCTTGAGATACACGGTGTCTTCGGCCCGACCGAGATTGGGATAGCGCACGTTGGAGCGACGGTGCAGGACGGTGCCTGGGGTCGTGCCCCGCGGTATGTTCGTGTGGAAGAGGTGTTCCGCGTAGCCCGGAGTGTCGAGGTGACACAACGTGTTCTGCAGGACGACGACGTCGAGACCAGAGGCGGCCGCTGCCATCTGCGTCGCGATGCGCTCGGGGTGGTACCACTCGTCGTCATCCCACTGGATGAGGAAGTCTCCGCGAGCGCGCTCGAGGGAGAGGTTGCGGAGCTGCCCGAGCCGGACAGCGGGATCGGGGGTGAGCTTGTGGTACTGGATGGGGAACAGGTGCCGATACTCGGCGAGGACCGGCTCATAGTCCTCGTCGCCATCATCGATGATGACGAGCTCCTTGTTGCCCCACGTCTGTGACGCGAGACAGTGCAAGGCCCGGCGCGCGAAGCGCGCGCGGTTCTTGGTTACCATGAGGCAGCTGACGAGAGGCTCGGTCATGACGATGATTTGGTGAGGACCATGCACTGCGCGAGCGCTGGGCCGATCATGTAAAGGGCGCTCCGTGACCGCTGCGTCCACGCCTTGAAGGTTTGGGGCAGCTGGCGGGCGACCATTGGCCTCGGCGTCTAGCACGACCGGCCGCAGAAGCGCCAGGCGACGGAGGAGCGCCGGGCCAAGCCGAATGCTGGCTCCTGGGCGGCGGAATGTGAGTTCAGCGTGCGGCGTTCAACGGAGCGCCGAGATCGGAGGAGAACGACGGGGCGTCGTCCGGAACCTCAGGCAGGGCGCGGGCAACGCCGAGGGCGCGCGCGAGGAGCCAGTAGCCGACGGCGTAGACGATGAGCTTCACACCAAGTTGTGACGCGAGATCGGGGGCCAGGGATGCGACGAACCAGGCGGTACCGGCGCTCGCGGTGGCCGCGCAAAGAATGAGTCCATAACGGCGCCATGGGTAGACGTCGGCAAGGCGGGACTGCATGACTTGCGCGACGCAGTAGAGGAAGAAGACGACATTGATGATGTACGCGAGGAGCGTGCCCAAGGCGGTTCCCGGCAAGCCGAGGAGGTACGTGAGCGGAATGCTGAACACGACGTTCATCACCAGCAAGAACACGCTGGCGAACCAAAGCGTTCGTGGCTTCCCGGCGGCGCGCAGGATCATGCCGTAGGCCATGATGCGATGGAGCAGGATGGCGCTGTAGATCTGGAACGGCAGGATCGCTACGACGTACACCGGGTCGAGGAACAAGCGGATGGCCTCCGGTGCGCACAAGATGATGCCCACGGTGACCGGCCCCACCAGCAACGCGCCGCGGCTCGTGGCGGCGAGCCAATAGGCTCGGGCTCGGGTGAGGTCACCGGAGTGGAAAGCATGTGTGATGCGGGTCGCCAGGATGGTCCCCATGGCGTTCCCGAGGACCGGGACGAGCGGGACCTCCTGTCCCGCGAAGACGTACGCGCCGAAGGCACTCGGGATGAGGGCGGCGACGATCCACTTGTCCGCGTGCCGGTTGAGCACGGTCGAGCCGATGGAGAGGGCGAGAGGCGCCGTGTAGACGAGTTGCTCCCACGCGAGGCGGAGATCGATGCGCAGCGGCCCCGGAGGCATCGTTTTCGCGAGCAGGTAGACCGACACGCACAGGCGCAGCGCGGCATAGGCGGCGAGCCCTTGCGCTGCTTCCATCAGGCCGTGGCCGAGGAGGAGGGGTGTGCTCAGGCACACCACCTTGAGGCCGCTCATCGCGGTCCCGTAGACACTGGCCCAACCTGGTCGTTCGGCGGCGACGAGCGCCTGGGGCGTGCAGGTCGACGGCAGTTCAAGGAGGACGGTCAAGGCGATCCAGGGCAGGAGCGGGGCTGCCTGGTCGGTGACCCCGCCGAGCCAGGGGCGCGCCGCGAGCACCAGGCCGCCGACGATCAAGCCGGACGTGGCCAACATCGCCGCCGTCTGGAGCACGACGCCGCGACGTCGCGGGCCATCGACCTTGCCATAAAAGAAGTAGATGCCCTCCTGGATGTTCAGGCCTCCGATCCCGACGGCGGTCAGGTAGACGGTGAGTGTCAGGGCGACGACGGTCCAGATCTCCGGTGCGAGGAAGCGCACGAGCAGAATGACGGCGAGGAACTCGACCAGCGTCATGGCGCTCTGCCCGGCAGCGAGGACCAGCGTGCGTCGCAGTAAGGGGAAGCGTTCCGCGGACATGTCAGTACCGGTCGCGTAGCTGCTCGAACGCGTGCATCGCGGCTTGCCACCCTGCGCGGCTGGCGTCGGGCGAGGCGTGTTGTGTGCTCCAGGCGCGAGGGTTGTATCGACGCGTGTCGAGTGAAGCCGTAAAGGCCGCGAACGCCTCGACGAGCCCGCTGGTCCGGCGGCGCGCGACCTTGGGATCGACGAGGTAGACGTCCGTGGGGCCCGAGGCATCCTGCATGAGCCCCACGCGCGTGAAGAAGCACGGCAGATCCATCGCCATCGCTTCGTTGCAGACGATGCTGTTGCCTTCGTAGCGGCTCAGGTGAGCGAAGGCGCGCGCGCTCCGCAGGCGATCCGGGACCTGCTCTGGGGAGCAGGCGAGCGGTTCGAACTCCCACGCGGGGAACGTCCGCGCGAGGTGTTCGATCGCGCGCTTCCCTTTGTGATCGGTCCGCGCGTCGTGAAGGATGAGCCGCGGACGCTCTCCGGTCAGCCGCCCGTCGAAGCGCTCGAGATCCACGGGATGATAGATGACGACGTGAGCGCGGTTGCCGTGGAGACGAGCGAAGGTGGACGAGATCCACTCGGCACACGCCACCCAGATGGTGTTGGGACGACGAGCTGCCCGCGCCTGGGCGCGGAGGAGGCGGAGATCGCCCCAGTTGCGCGTCTCACCCCACTTGACGCGCGCGACGCCGTGCTGAAACCCGATGACGGGGACGTCCTCCGGGAAGTCGAGCACCCAGTGGTTGTCGCAGATGACCGGGAGGCGTTCGCGACGGACCCGTTCGACGTCGAGGGTGGCTGGAGTCATGAACTCGACCTGCTCGAAGACGAGGCCGAGGTTCCGGGCGAAGGTCTCCACGCCTCCCACGTGGGTGAGGGGGTCGTGCCGGCCGTAGTGGACGACCCGGTAAGGGAGACGCGGGGGGGGCGGCATTTCGGCCCCATCCTTCCCATGGTCGGCGGGTTTCCCGCAAGAACGGCCGAGAAACGACGGTGCTGGCGGGGCCCGACGAAGGTGGCCGATGACGGGTGACGACCCGGGTCCCTGGTGCTACGGTCCGCGCCGCGATGCCCGACCAGGCCACGACGTCCTATCCGAAGAACAAGATCAAGGTGGTGCTCTTCGAGAGCATCCACGAGAGCGCCAACCAGCTCATCGCCGGTGACGGTTTGCAGCTGGAGACGGTCCCCGGAGCGCTCGAAGGCGACGCGCTCATCGAGAAGGTGCGCGACGCGCACCTGATCGGTATCCGCAGCAAGACCCAAATCACGGGCGAGGTGCTGGAGCACTGCAAGAAGCTCCTCGGGATTGGCTGCTTTTGTATCGGCACCAACCAGGTCGACCTGGTGAAGGCGAACCAGCTCGGCATTCCGGTGTTCAACGCGCCGTTCTCCAACACGCGCAGCGTGGCGGAGCTCGTCATCTCCGAGATCGTGGCGCTCTCGCGGCACCTGCCCGACCACATCCGCGAGGTCCATGAGGGCGTGTGGCGCAAGAGCTCACGCGGTTCGTTCGAGGTGCGGGGCAAGACCCTCGGCATCGTCGGTTACGGGCGCATCGGGCGGCAGGTCGGCGTGTTGGCGGAGGCCATGGGGCTGCGCGTCCTGTTCTACGACGTCGAGCAGCAGCTGCCGATGGGGAACAACCGCAGCGTGAGCACTCTCGAGGAGCTGCTGGCCCAGTCCGACTTCGTGACGCTGCACGTGCCCGCGGCGCCGGATACGCACGGCATGATCAAGGCGCAGGAGATCGCGATGATGAAGCGCGGCTCCTATCTCCTGAACCTGAGCCGCGGCACCGTGGTCGACATCGACGCGCTCGCGGCCGCCCTGAAGGAAGGGCACCTCGCCGGGGCCGCCATCGACGTGTTCCCCACGGAGCCACGCACCAACGGCCCGGGCTTCGAGTCGCCCCTGCGAGGTCTCTCCAATGTGATCCTCACGCCCCACGTCGGAGGCTCCACGGAGGAGGCTCAGGAGGCGATCGGGCGCGAGGTGGGAGCCCGGCTCCTGGAGTTCCTGAACGCCGGCATCACGACGGGCGCGGTGAACTTCCCGCAGGTGAACGCGCCGCCCCTGGCCGGCTCCCACCGCATCCTCAACGTCCACCGCAACGTGCCCGGCGTCCTCAGCGCGATCAACAGCATCGTGTCCGGCGTCAAGGCCAACGTGGCGGGTCAGGTCCTCGCGACGGATCCGAACATCGGGTACCTGGTGATGGATCTCGATCAGACCGTATCGGACGAGGTGAGCGCAAGGGTGCGGGAGCTCGAGACGAGCATTCGCACGCGCATCCTCTACTGAAGCTCCCGAGCTCTACGAAGCGGGCCCTACGA
>JAAZAA010000362.1 GCA_012514535.1 Myxococcales bacterium
CCGAACTTCATCGGGAACCGGATCGGGATCGCGGAGATGCTGCTCACCTTCCGGGCGGCCCTCGAAGGGGGCTACACCGTCGAGGAGGTGGATTTCCTCAACGGCCCGCTCTTCGGCCGACCGAAGACGGGGAGCTTCCGCCTCGGAGACCTCGTGGGGCTGGACGTCGTGGCCCACGTGGTGCGCAACCTCGAGGAGAACCTGAACGGTGATCCGACGTCACCCGCCTTCGATCCGCTCTACGACCTCATGAAGGTGCCCGACCTGCTCTCCCAGCTCGTGGGAGACAAGCGCCTCGGCGACAAGACGGGCGCCGGCTTTTACAAGAAGACGAAAGGCGCGGGCGGCAAGACGGAGATCCTGTCCCTCGACCTGAAGACCCTCCAGTACCGCCCCCGGGAGGAGCCGAAGTTCGAGGAGTTGGCGCGGCTGGCCAAGCTGGTGGGCTTCCCCGCGCGGGTCGGCGACGCGCTGCGCTCGGAGGGGCGGGGGGGCGAGTTCCTGCGGCGTGTCTACCTGCCGTTGTTCAACTACGCTGCCGCGCTCGTCGGACGGATCTGCGACACGCCCCAGCAGATCGACGAGGCCATGCGCTGGGGCTACGGCTGGCAGCTCGGCCCGTTCGCGTTGATGGACGCCGCAGGCATCGGCTGGGTCGTCTCGGCCATGGAAAGCGCGGGCATCGAGCCGGCGGAGGCGCTCCGCGAGGTCGCGCGGCAGGGATCCGAGGCGACCTGGTACGGCAAGGACGCGGCGCAGCCGACGGTGTACGTGCCCCACGCGGGCTACCAACCCGTCGCCACGCGCCCCGGGATCATCGAGCTCGCCCGGCTGAAGGCGGCGGGTCGTGAGATCAAGGCGAACGCGACCGCGGGGCTCATCGATCTCGGCGATGGGATCGCCTGTCTCGAGTTCCGGTCGAAGGCGAACATCCTCGACGAGGGCGTGGTCGCCATGATCAACGAGGCGCCCGAGTTCCTGGCGGCGGCCGGCTTCCGCGGGCTGGTCGTGGGCAACCAGGCCGACCACTTCTGTCGTGGGGCGAACCTCATGCAGATCGCCGGCTGGATCGTGCAGAAGGACTGGAAGTCCATCGAGGGCGCCGTGAAGGCGCTCCAGGACGGCTTCATGAACCTGCGGCATGGCCCGATCCCGGTCGTCGCTGCGCCCATCGGCCAGACCCTCGGCGGTGGCACCGAGGTCTGCCTCCACTGCGCCGAAATCCAGGCGGGGGCAGATCTCTTCCTCGGGCTGGTGGAGGTCGGGGTCGGCTTGCTGCCCGCCGCAGGGGGACTCAAGGAGATCGCCCGGCGCGCGTCCGAGTGGGCGTCCCAGGTCCCCGACCAGGATCCGTACCCTTGGGTGCGACGCGGCTTCGAGGCGGTCGCCACCGCGAAGGTCTCCACGTCCGCCTTCGAGGCCCGAGAGGCGGGCTTCTTGTCCGCGCAGGATGGCGTCACCTTCCACAAGAGCCGGGTCATCGCCGACGCGAAGCGCCGCTGCATCGCCCTCGCGGAGAAGGGCTGGGTGCCCCCGGATCGAAACCAGCCCATCCGCGTCATCGGAGCCCCCGGCGGCGCTGCCATGATGCTCGGGGTGCAGCTCTTCGAGTGGGCTGGCTACGCCTCCGAGTACGACAAGCACATCGGCAAAAAGATCGTGCACGTGCTCACCGGGGGAATGCCCGTCGCCCCCAAGACGGTTGTGGCTCAAGACCTCCTCGATCTCGAGCTCGAGGCGTTCCTGTCCCTGACCGCAGAGCCCAAGACCTTCGAGCGCATCAAGCACATGCTCGAGACGAAGAAGCCCCTGAGGAACTGAACCGCCCATCGACCCGCGCCCCGAGAAATCACCATGCCTGAGCTCCGTACAGCCGTCGTCGTCGCGTCCCGCAGGTCCGCCGTAGGCAAAGCACCCAGAGGTGCGCTCCGCACCACCCGACCGGACGAGGTCGGAGCGCAGGTGCTCCGGAAGACCCTCGAAGGGCTGCCGCAGCTGCCCATCGATCAGGTCGAGGACGTGTTCGTGGGATGCGCGATGCCCGAAGCCGAGCAGGGCCTGAACGTGGCGCGGAACCTCGCGCTGTACGCCGGGCTCCCCGACGCCTCCGCGGCGGTGACGGTGAATCGGTACTGTTCGTCGGGACTGCAGACCATCGCCATGGCGGCGGAGCGCATCATGGTCGGGGCCCTCGACGTCGCCATCGCCGGCGGCATCGAGTCGATGAGCATGGTGCCCATGGGGGGCAACGTGACCCGCCTGCACCCGCGGATCGTCGAGCAGCGCCCGGAGATCTACGTCTCCATGGGCATCACGGCCGAGAACGTCGCGCGGCAGTTCGAGGTGAGCCGGGAGGAGCAGGATCAGTTCGCCCTGCGGAGCCACCTGCGTGCCCTCGAGGCCATCGCCCAGGGGCGCTTCGAGGCCGAGATCGTCCCGGTCACGACGAGCGAAGGCAAGGTGTTCAAGGTGGACGAGGGACCCCGCGCGGACACGTCCATCGAGGCGCTCGGCAAGCTCCCGCCCGTGTTCATGGCGCGCGGCTCCGTGACCGCCGGCAACTCGTCGCAGACGAGCGACGGCGCGGCTTTCTCCGTCGTCATGTCCGAAGCGCGGGCCAAGGAGCTCGGGATCCAGCCCTTGGCGCGTTACGTCGGCTTCGCGGTGGCGGGCGTCGCGCCCGAGGTCATGGGCATCGGCCCCATCGAGGCGATCCCGAAGGTCCTGAAGCAGACGGGCCTGTCCCTGAAGGACATCGGGGTCATCGAGCTGAACGAGGCCTTCGCCAGCCAGAGCCTCGCCGTCATCAAGAAGCTCGGGCTCGATCCGGAGAAGGTGAACGTCAACGGGGGCGCCATCGCCTTGGGCCACCCCCTCGGGTGCACGGGGGCCAAGCTCACCGCGACGGCGATCCACGAGATGCATCGTCGCAAGGAGCGCTACTGCCTGGTCACCATGTGCATCGGGGGCGGCATGGGCGCGGCGGGCATCTTCGAGCGGATGTGAGCCCGCGCGACGCGCGACCAGCGCGACGTGCGACGGACCGGGTGAGGGGAGAGAAGCGACCGATCGGTCTCTTTTGGGGCCGACCGTCCACTGAGGTGGGCGTCGCGTGCACAGTCGGGCGGCGTCGAGGTGGTCTGCCGGGGCGTGAGCTCTCCGGGGGCTTGCGACGTGATCGCGCCGTAGGGAGAAAGCGACCGATCGGTCTCTTCGGGGGACTGTCGCCCGAGGAGTTCCGAAGTGCGGTTCGCGCGTTCGAGGTGGCCTGCCGGATAGGGCTTCCGGAGAGCGTCGAAAAGCGACCGATCGGTCTCTTCTAGCCGTCCGCCGCCTGACGGGGCGCTCGTCGCGGCTTCGATGTCGTCAGCCGGTCCTTGGCCCACGGGGGCGCTCGCGTGGGCTCGAGAACGAAGTCGGGGTCCCGGCGACGCCATCTGCGCCGCGCAGGACGGGCTGTGAAAAGCGACCGATCGGTCTCTTTCCCCCGGAAACCTCAGAGCCCGTTGATCCAGCTCTCCAGGAGGGTCACGAAGCTCGGATCGGCGTC
>JAAZAA010000363.1 GCA_012514535.1 Myxococcales bacterium
GGGAGACGGCGGAACGATGAGCCAGGACGGCGGACACTCCCACGGCGGACACTCCCACGGCGGACACTCCCACGGCGGACACTCCCACGGCGGGCATTCCCACGGAGAGGCGGTGCCCTGGCCCCGTCGACCGGAGCTGGCTTTCGGAGCCGGGCGAGGCAAGACGCTGTTCTTCGACGCCTTCAGCGGCGTCGCCGGCGACATGACCATCGCCGCGCTCGTCGATCTCGGGGTGCCGACCGCGGTGATCGAGGGCGCGGTGGAGGCGCTAGGGCTCCCGGGGGTGAGCCTGGAGTTCCGCCCCGTGCTCGTGGGCGCTCTGGGAGCGATCCACTTCGACGTGCACGTCGAGGGCCCGCAGCCCCAGCGCACCTACGCAGAGATCCGCGCGCTGATCGCAGGGGCCGAGGGGCTCGAACCGGCCGTGCGGGATCTGGCCCAACGCATTTTCTTGCGTCTCGCCGAGGCGGAGAGCGAGGTGCATCGCATGCCCCTCGAGGCGGTCGCGTTCCACGAGGTCGGCGCCGTCGACGCGATCGTCGACATCGTCGGCGCGGCGGCGGGGCTCGTCCACCTGGGGGCGGACGTGGTCAGCTCGCCGCTCCCCCTGGGTCGAGGCTTCGTGGAGTGTCAGCATGGTCGCTTGCCGCTGCCGGCGCCGGCCACCGCGCTGTGTCTGCGGGGCGTGCCGACGGAGGACGCGGGCATCGACGTGGAGCTCGTCACGCCCACGGGGGCAGCGATCGTGGCCGCGGTGGCCCGCGATTTCGCGCGCTGGCCTTCACTCGTCCCCCAGGCGGTGGGCTGGGGAGCGGGGACCCGGCGCCTCGAGGATCGCCCCAACGCGCTGCGCCTCGTGCTCGGAGATCCGCGCCAGGCGACCGACGCCCCACCGCTGACGCACGCGCTCCTCGAGGCGAACCTCGACGACGTCACTGGGGAGGTCGCAGCTCAGGCCGTGGTGACGCTCCTCGAGCAGGGCGCGCTGGACGCCTGGGTGGTGCCCGTGACCATGAAGAAAGGGCGCCCGGGGATCGTCCTGACGGCCCTGAGCACCACCCGCGACGCGGGACGCCTCTCCGAGCTCATCCTGCGCGAGACCCCGAGTATCGGCGTGCGCCAGACCTTGGTGAGTCGTCAGGAGCTGCCGCGAACCGTGGTGGACGTGCTCACTCCCTGGGGGCCTGTGCCCGTGAAGGTCAGCGGGCGACCGCCCCTGCGAGCCAAGCCCGAGTTCGACGTCTGCGTCCGCCTCTCCCGCGAGCGCGGAGTCCCTCTCCGGGACGTCCTCGCCGCCGCGGCGCGGGCCGCCGAGGAGTGGCTCGAGGGCGCGCGTGACTCGACGCCCGGCGCGCCCTGAAGCGTCTCTGGGGTCAATCGGGGCGCGCCAGACGGAAGCCGCTGGACTCCCAGGCGAGGACGCCCCCTTCCAGGAACGACAGCGGGGTGCCTTGCTCCGCCAGCTTGCCTGCGACCTCCTGGGTCTGCTTGCCGTCGCGGCAGTAGAGCACCGGAATGGCGGGGAGCATGTGCAGCTCTGCCAGGCGGGTCTCGAGCTCCGCGGCGGGGATGTTCACGGCGCCCTCGATGTGAGCGCGCGCGTAGACCTGCGGTTCACGGGCGTCGACGAGGGCGATGCGCCGCTGTTGCAGGAGCGTCGCGACCTCCTCGGGCTTGAGCGCTCCTGCTGCCCGGGGCAGCAGCGGCTCGAGCATTTCCCGGAGCTGAGCCTTGCGCAGGGCACCCTGACGTCCGTCCACGGGCCGCCCTTGATGGAACACGACGAAGGTGGGCACGGACTGCACACCCATCTGGCGGGCGAGCATGGGGGCCTTGTCGATGTCGATCTGAACGATCTTCGCCTTGCCGGACAGCTCACTCGACAGGGCCTCCAGCTCGGGGAGGACCATCTTGCAGGGGCCACACCATTCCGCGCCGAACTCGACGAGCACGGGCAGCTCGCTGTTGAGGATTTCCTGCTCGAAGTTGCGCTCGGTGATTTGGGGCAGAGGCATGAGCGGGATCTACACCGAGGCGCGCGCGGAGGGAAAGCGACGGCCCCCCGTGGCGCAGCGTGACGACGCCGCGCGGGCGCCGTTCACGGCGGAGACGCCTCCGCCCGGGTGCCGTTTACGGCGGAGACGCCTCCGCCGGAGGGCCGACCCAGCTCCGAGCCCAGCGCTCCGCACCCTGATCGAGGAGCACGAAGAGACAGCACAGCGCGACGACGGCGCCGAAGCGCGCGGCAGGCGCGAGGGCCTGAGCCATCAAGCTGCCCAAGGACACGGTGAACGGGGGCAGCTGCAGGGCGCTGAGGAGGGCCTCCAAGGTCACGACGTGCACCGCACACAGGGCGATGGTCGTCCGCACCGGCGGGCTCAGGCCGAGCCAGCGGCGCGGTCGGAGCGCGCGGGCGTGATCGGGGCCGGGGGTCGGCTCGAGCAAGCGCAGCCCGCGCACCCAGCGGCTCACGGCGAACCCCTGGTGCGCGCCCACGAGGAGACCGAGGGTGACCGGAGCGGGGAGGTGGAGCCAGCCGTCGAGGAGCGGCGCCGCGATCAGGGTGGGCAGGGCGCCGCGGAGCTCGACGAGCCGCGCCGATAAACGGCTGCCTTCGAGAAAGCCGAGGGCGAGGCCGCCCAGGGCCACGCCGACGAGGAGCGCGCACACCACGGCGAGCACGGTGGCGCCGAGGGTGGCCAGGAGCGCGTTCAACACGGGGAAACCTCCGGTGCCTTCGCGGGTCGACGCAGACTGCGCGCGAGCGCCGCGTCCGCCACGATTTGCACGACGGCCGTCGCGACGCCGAGGGTGAGACAGACCGCCATCAGCCAGGCCACGTCGCCGCGCTGGAGGGCGAGCACCGTGCGGGGGCCGACGCCACCGAGCCCCGAGGACCACTCGAGGGCGAACACCAACGTGATCGCCTCCGCGAAGGCGAGGGGCGCCCACACGGGCGCGGCGGCGAGCGCGCGGCGCAGCAACGTTCCCAGGGGAGGTGGGGAGCCCTTGTCGCCGCCCGCGACCAGGAGCTCCGCGAGCGCTCCCCGCCCGAGGTGCAGGGCGGGGAGGGCGCCGAGGAGCACGCTCAGGGCGCAGGCGGCAGCCATCGCGCCCTCGAGACCGAGCCGCGGGGGCCAGAGCACGGCGGCCGGGATCAGCGCGGCGATGGCGAGGGCGCTCGCGCCCCGCAGCAAGAGTCCACCGCGCCGCGGCGCAGCGGCGAGCAACGCCGCGCCGGCTGCCGCGAGGAGCCACGCCCCGATCATGCAGCACAGGAGCAGCGGTCCCGTGACACGGGCGCGGCGCGCCAAGTCCTGGCCCACGAAGCTCGTGTCCAGCCCCGTGACCTCGCGGAGAGTCCGGAGCGCCCAGCGTCCATAGCGGGTCTGGGTCAACGTCGCCGTGAGTCGCGACATGCCGATGACGTCGGTGTACAGGGCGCGGTGCTCGTCCCACCAACGTCGGCACTCCGTGACGGCCCTCCGTGCCTCCTCGGGGCTGGCGTCGTCGGCGACGAGCCAGCGTCGCTCCGTGATGTCGCCAGCGATGTGGAGGAGACGTCGGGCGCGCGTGACGTCGTTCTGGTGGCGGATCGAGCCGAGCTGACGCACCAGCTCGGGCAAGGCGTAGGTGTCGAGCTGGAGCAGATCCGCGCTCCCGAGGGCTTCGGAGCGTGCGGCGACGCGACGCACCAGGCGCGACACCACGGTCGGCTGAAAGTCGAGGCTGCGGTCCTGCCAGAAGCGCTTCCAGAAGCGCACGCTCGCGTCGGGATCGTCGAGCACCGCTTCGTCACGGGCGACCCCGGTACGACGCGCCACGGGAGCGAGGGCGCGCGCCACGCGACGCTGCGCGTCATTCGCAAGGTGTTCGAGCTGCGGGAGCACGTGGGGCAGGGCGGCTCCGCCGAGACGCGCCAGCTGCTCCGCGGCCCGCGGGTCTTCGCCGGCCCGCAGCGCGTCCAGGGCCTCGGCGGCGTGATGCCGGATCCCCCGGGGATCGGGGTTGAAGAACAGAGGGACCGCCCGCTGCTCGGGGCTGGTGGGCAAGCCCACGGCGAGCAGCGCAAACGTCAGGATGGACCCGATCACGAGGAGCGGGAGCACCCACAAGAGCCGCCTCAGTGTCTCGGCCACGCCGTCAACGGAGGAGGACGAAGCCGAGCACCGTCACCAAGACCATCGCGGTGACCACGAGCGCGCCCACGGTCCGCGGCGCCAGACCCGTCGTCGGCAGGACGACCGGATCGTCGACCACGTGCTCGACGCGTTCTGGTCCGGGGCCTGGCCCAGGCGCCGGGGTCTCCCGCGGCTGCCCGTCTTGCGCCGCGCCCTCCGCGGGCCCGGGGAAGGGCGTGGCGACGCCCACCATGGTGTACGACACGCGCAACCTGCGCTGCTCGCGCTCGGCCTCCTCGCTGGGCGGGCTCGTCTGCATCAGCTCGGGGTGCGTGCTGACGCGCTCGCCGCTCTCGACGGGGGGCTGGCCGTCGGGGAGCGCGTACTTCGCGTAGCCGAGCTCGTCGGTGGGTGACGGGTCGCTGAGGCCATCGACGAAGCGGGCCACGATCACCGTGATGTTGTCGTGGCCGCCCGCGGCGTTGGCGCGATCCGTGAGCTCCTTGCAAGCCATGAGAGGGTCCTCATAGTTCATGAGCACCTCTCGGATCTCGTCGGAGCGAATCATGCCGCTCAGACCATCGGAGCAGAGCAGGAGCACGTCACCGCGTCGGAGGTCGACGTAGGTCAGATCGACCTGGACGGTCTCCGAGGTCCCGAGGGCCTGCAGGATGATGTTGTTGTGCTCGAAGGTCTCGGCTTCTTCCTCCGTGAGCTGACCGGCCTCGATGAGCTGATTGACCAGAGACTGATCACGGCTCACCTGCACCAGGCGATCTCCCCGGAGGATGTAGGCGCGGCTGTCCCCCACCTGAGCGATGAAGAGACGCGCGTCGAGCAACGCGGCCACGGTGGCGGTGGTACCCATGCCGCGGCGGCTCCGATCGGCGCGCGCCTCGTGGAAGATGCGGGCGCCGGCGACCTCGACCGCGCGGACGAGACGTCGCGCGAACTCGTCCCGGTGGGCAGGGACCTCGTCGCTCGTCAGCTGCTCGTAGACGATGTCGACGGCGAGCTGGCTCGCGACCTCTCCTGCGGCAGCGCCGCCCATGCCATCGCAGACGCCGAAGACCGTCCCGTGGGGACCCACGAGCTGTTCGCGATCCTCCGCCATGAGGCCGCGTCGCCCCGTGGAGAGATTGGCGACGAGGAAGTTGTCCTCGTTGTGCTCGCGGATCTGCCCGACGTCCGTGCGTCCGAAAACTCGGATGCGGATCGGCCCTGGCTGCGCCGCCGTGTCCATTTCAGCTCGGTCCGCCACTTTGGACATCTAGTCGGAAGAGGTGCTGGCCGATGCGCACGTGGTCGCCCGGCGAAAGGGACTGCTTGCCGCGGATCGCAATGAAGGTTCCGTTCGATGATCCAAGGTCCCTCAGTGTGTAGGTGTTGGTTCCGGAGGCGCGGCGCAGCGCGGCGTGTCGGCGGCTCATGAAGGGATCGTCGGTGAACACGATATCACCTGCTTCCCGGCCGAGAATCGTTTCTGGACGAGAAAGGTAGAAGATATCGCGAGCGCACCCCTCGACGGTGTGCAGGACCAGGCGCGCCCGTCGGGCGACCGCGGGCGTGCCGAAGACCCGGGTGGAGTCCCGCACCGCCGGGCCGAGGTGACCCTCGGTTTCCTCTACGATTTCAAGCCTTAAGACCGCTTGGCCCAGGAGGAGCAGGTCGCCGTGCCGCAGCTCCAGGGGACTCCCGCCGAGCCTCACGTACACACCGTTGACCGACCCGAGATCCTCGATGGCGAAGCCGCGGCTTCCATAAGTGAGCCGCGCATGGAGGGGGCAGACGTAGGGATCTTTCTCCAGCACGATGTCGCCGCTCGTGCGCCCGATGTCCATGGTCGAGCCCCGCAGGGGGTAGCGCCGACCAGGTGTCCCATCCTGGCCAATGACCACCAGCCAGGCGATGGGCAGGAGGCCGCTGCTCGGTGCCGACTCGGGTGCTGTGGGGATCGGGCGGAGCCTGGCGTCGTCGGTGAGGGGGACGCCGCAGAGCTGACAGAAGCGCGCCTCGGCGGAGTTCGCTCCAGCGCACCGCGGGCAGGTCTGGAAGGAAGGCAAGGCGCCCGGTGGAGGAGCCTCGAGCTCGGGGCCGCGAGCGTGGGCCACGGCTGCGACCCCTCCCGTTGGCGCGCCGAACGTGCGCTGGGTGGGGGGACTCGAGGGGAGCTGTCCGTTGGTCCCTGCGGGCTCCGCGGGGCTTCGTGATTCCATCGGTATGGGTGCTTGCCGAGCGGATGCCGGCTGCGCTGCTGCGGGGGCGGCCGGTGCTGCTCGCAGAGCAGTACCGGCGTCGGGGCGGGGTTCTGCGAGGGGACGCGGCTCGATCGGAGGGAAGGAGCGAGGCCGTGAAGTTTGCGTTTCTGGAGAGGGCACGGCGCGCAGGGCTGCGTTGCTGCGCGCTCCTCCGACGGCGACGATCGTTCCTGCGAGGGGGCGATCCTGTCGTGCGCCGATGGTTGCCCCGCACTCGCTACAGAAGCTGCTCTCGGCAGGGTTCGACGTGCTGCACGCGGGGCACGTCGTCGTCGGCTCCGTTGCTTCGCGCCGAGACGTTTCGTGCGCTGCCGTTCCGAACGCCGTCGTCGCGGGAGAGGATGCCCCAGAGGGAGGCGCTGCCACGGCCGGCTGGAGCGGGCGTTGCGGTCGTTGCTCGAAGGTGACCGACGCCAAGCCGGCACGGTAGCCGTCGTCTTCGTCGGGACCGGAGCGGCTCGCGAAATTCAGATCCGGAGCAGGCGGACGTCCGGTGCTGGTCCGCACCGGGTGGGCCACCTCGTGAGTTCCGGAAGGAGACTCGGCGACGCCAGCGGCGTCGCCCGCGGAAGAGCTCGGCGTGGCCCGGGGGACGACGAGGCGCTCCCCCTGCAGCAGGCCCCCGCAATCCAGACAATACCGGACGTGCTCCGGGTTGCCTCGGCCGCAGCGCGCGCAGTTCACCTCCCCAGGGGAGCGCGGGCAGGCCATCGAGTCAACCCCACACCTACCTCATCGAGTCACTTC
This sequence comes from Myxococcales bacterium, assembly GCA_012514535.1. Taxonomy (GTDB): domain Bacteria; phylum Myxococcota_A; class Polyangia; order Polyangiales; family Polyangiaceae; genus NIC37A-2. The sequence continues at coordinate 7,127 of JAAZAA010000363.1, forward strand.
GAAGGGGCACCCCCGGACGGCGACCGCGCGCCGACCGCCGCCCGGTGCCGTCCCCC
>JAAZAA010000061.1 GCA_012514535.1 Myxococcales bacterium
AGCACCGGAGCGGAACGTACGTGGGTACTTGAGCACCGGAGCGCAGCGCCCCTTCCCCGAGGATTGGGCGAAGCCAAAACCCGAGATCGGCGGGCGTCCTGGTCCGTTAAGATACCGGCGATGCCCCCGCCGCCGCGACCATCCTCGTCCAGCTCGGCCCTGGCCACGGGGAGGACGAAGCGCTGAGCCGGGGGGGCCGGGGTCGAAGGAGCTCGAGGGAGCGACGGGCTTCTCGGGGTCGGCTTCGCGAGGCTCCGAGCCCGCTGGGTAGCGTAGGGCGGGGGGAGGGGGTGTGCGACCCGGCGCGGCCGGCGGTGGCGGTGCAGTGCTCCGGCGGGGGAAATGGTACGCTCGGGGCTCGTGAGTCCACGTTGGTTCTCGAGGGGACGTCTCCTCGCTCCGGGGTCGACCATCGGGTTGGTCGCGCTGGGGTGTTCGCTCCTCTACGAGCTCGACTCGGCGCAGTGCTCCACGAACGCCGACTGCGAGAGCAAGGGGCCGAGCTTCGCCGGTACCGAGTGCGTCGCGTCCCTCTGCGTCACCCCTGCCGCTACGGGCGGCTCGTCCGGCGGGAGCGGTGGCTCCGGAGAGGCGGGCTCCCGGGGGGCGGAGTGCGTGGAGCACATGGACTGCGTCAACGCCCGCCACGGGAACCCGCACCTGTGCCGCGAGGGGAGCTGCGTGCCCCTCACCCTGGCGCGGGAGTGCCCCCTGGTGCTCGGGCTGGGCAAGGACAACGAGAACCTGAAGAGGCCCGACCCGATCGTCTTCGGCGCGTACTCCTACGTCGATCCCATCGCGCCGCGCCTCTCCGTACCGACGTTGAACTACGAGCTCGCGATCAACGAAGTGAACGAGCGCGGCGGGCTGTCCGGTGGCACCGGCGGGACGCGGCGGCCGTTCATCGCCGTGGTGTGCAATGGGCGGGACTCCCCGGATCTCGACGCCAGCTTGGGGCACCTGGTGGACGAGCTCCAGGTCCCCGCCATCCTGGCCTCCCTCCACGGGCTGGACCTGCTGGAGGCGTTCGAGACCAAGGGGCTGCCGAACAACGTGTTCTTCCTCAGCCCACTCGAGGCGGACAACAAGCTGCGCAACCTGCCGGACAACGGCCTCTTGTGGCACATGCTGACCTCCTCCACGGAGCTGGCGCCCGCCTACCTCCCCTTGCTCGAGCGCAGTGAGCGGTGGGTGCGCGCGCAGCTCGAGCTGAGCGAGGACGACCCGATCCGCGTGGCCCTCGTGGACGCCCGCGTCCCGTTCCTGACGGACATCGTCGACTACCTGGTCAAGAACGCGCGCTTCAACGGCAAGAGCCTCACCCAGAACGGTAACGACGGGAACCTGCGGCGGGTGACGATCGACTCGAACATCCTGGTGTCGACGCCGGACATCGCCGAGGCCTTCGGTCAGCTGCAAGAGTTCAAGCCGCACGTCGTCCTCGCGATCGCGAGCGGCGAGTTCGCGCAGCTGCGAGACAGCTACGAAGCCGGACTCCCGCCCTCGGAGTTCAAGCCCGTCTATCTGGTGTCGCCCTACTTGTTCGGGGACCCGGCGTTCGCGGGGCACCCGTCCGCGAGCCGAACCCTCGGGGTCAACTTCGCTGGCGCCGAGGACAGGACCCTGTACGAGGCGTACCTGCTGAAGCTCCAGAGCAACTACGGCAGCTCCGGCCTCCTCCTCGAGGGCTCCGAGAACTTCTACGACGCAGCTTACTACTTGATGTACGCGATCGCTGGAGCCGGCAATCCTCCACGGCTGACGGGGCGAGAGGTGGCCCTCGGCATGGCGCGACTCGTCGATGGCCCGCTGCAGTTCGAGGTGGGGCAACGGATCGCCGACGCCATCGACACCCTCGAGAGCACCGCATCGGCGGCGATGACTCTTCACGGCACCATGGGCCCACCGACGTTCAACACGTCGACGGGGGTGCGGCGCGGGCTGCCGAGCGTCTACTGCATCGAAGGGGGCACCTTCGTGCAGGACGCGATGACGTACGATCCCGTCTCGCAGGAGCTCGAGGGAGAGCCGTGCATCGAAGGCTTCTAGCGCGCCGGTACGGTCGCGATGGACGACCGGTTCGGGGCGAGGGGTACTCCGCTCTCGTCTGTGCGACCCTGCTGTGGGCCGTCGGTGGCTGTGGCAACGAGACGGCGGAGCCGTCCCGCGCCGAACGCGGGGTGCAAGCGAGGCAGCCGGTGATCGGAGGCGTGCCGAGCGGGGCCGAGCGTGACGCGGTGTTGTTGATGCTCGCCGAGGGCCCCGATCGGGCGACCCTGTGCACGGCGACGTTGATCGCCCCGAACCTGGTGGTCACCGCGCGCCACTGCATCTCCGTGTACGTGGAGGGCACCTTCTTTTGCACGATTGAGGGCAACCTCGATCTGCACCGCCCGCGCAACCCGCCGAACGCCGGGGAGATGGGGTTCGCCTACCCCGCCGAGGTGATCTCGTTCCACGCGGGTCAGGTCCCCGATTTCGACGTGCCGACGACCATGGGCAAGCGCGTCTTCGTGCAGGACACGGACACCATCTGCCGCAACGACATCGCCTTCGTGCTCCTCGAGGACGACCTCGATCTTCCGATCGCACCGGTGCGGCTCGACCGCGGCACGTTCCCCGGAGAGGCGACCCTGGTCGTCGGCTATGGGCTCAACGAAACCCGCGAGAACACACGCCACGAACGCGCCGACGTGGAGATCCTCGATGTCGGACCGAGCGACTACTTCCCGGCGCTCGGGAACGCGCTGCCGCGCACCTTCGTCGTTGGCCCCTCCGCCTGCGCCGGGGACAGCGGTGGACCGGGGCTGTCTCAGGAGACGGGGGCGGTGTTGGGGGTGAGCTCCCTGACGCGGGGCGAGTGCGAATCGAGCGAGGTGCGGAGCTTCTTCACACAGATCGCTCCCTACGAGGCCCTCGCGCGGGAGGCGTTCGCCGCGGCCGGCCACGAGCCTCGGCTGGAGGGCAGCGACGAGGAGCCCGAGCCCACGCCCGGCGGCCTCACGGGAGGGGCGGGCGCTGAGGGAGCGGGCGCGGAGCCGCCATCCTCCGGCGCCGGGACGACGGACGCGGGGTGCACGCTGTCCCCGACCCTGGGGACGTCAGCGTCGGGGTGGGCAGCGGCGCTCGGCGTGGTGGCGTGGGCGGCGCGTTCGCGCAGGCGCCGGCGCGGCTGAGCAGTCTCCTGCTCGACTCCTGGGCCGTCTCGCCGCGTCGTCGGGCCAGTCACATTGCCCCCGACCAAGCGAGTTGCGCGACCGCAGCTCCGCGCAGAGCTGGCACACTTCTCTACATGTGAGTGGAATGTCATTCGGTGTGGGCGGCGCGGCGCCGCTGCGGGAGCGCTCACGAGTTTCGTGGCGACAGGGGCGGCGTCCGCGACGCGGGAGGCTCCTTGGTGTATGATCATGGATGGTGAGCTCGTGAGGAAAACCGAAGACGACACCACCGTGACCAAGCGGACGGAGACCTTGGTGCGGTCACCGGGGGAGCTCCAACCGTGCCTGCTCGTGCTCACGGGGTCGGCGGTGGGGCGCTCCTTTCGGCTCACGAACTCCGCCTACGTCATCGGGCGCGGGAGCGAAGTGGACATTCGCCTGGACGACGACGGTGTGTCCCGGCAGCACGCGAAGATCGTCCTCCTTCCGAAGAACGTCACGATGATCAAGGACCTCGGGAGCACGAACGGCACCTACATCAACTCGGCGCCGGTGGACGCGCACCCCCTCGCCGACGGAGATCGGATCCGCATCGGCGCGTCGACGTGTCTGCAGTTCACCCTCGAGGACGACATCGAGGCGAACCTCCGCGATCACCTGTACTCGGCCGCGACCCGGGACGCCCTGACCAAGGTGCCGAACCGACGCGTATTCGAGGAGCAGCTGGAGCGGGCGACGGCCTACGCCAAGCGCCACGGGCACCCGCTGTCCGTGATCCTGTTCGACATCGACCACTTCAAGCAGGTCAACGACGAGTACGGGCATCTCGCGGGAGACGACGTGTTGCGCGGCGTGGCGGAGCACCTCGCGTCCGCCGTTCGGGCGGAGGACACCTTGGCCCGCCTCGGGGGCGAGGAGTTCGGCCTCATCCTGTGCGGTAACGATCTGCACAGCGCCATCGTGACGGGGGAGCGCCTGCGGCAAGCCATCGGGCAGAGCCCCTTCGCGACCCGCGGCGGAGAGGTCTCCGCGACGATCTCGGCCGGGGTCGCCCAGTACGACGTCTCCGTCCATCGAACGCCCCTCGAGCTCATCGCCGCCGCCGACGCCCGACTCTACGAGGCCAAGCGGAGCGGGCGGAACAGAGTCTGTCCACAGTCATGACGCGAGCAATGTCCGGGACCAAGGTCGGGCCAGGGGGCTCGGAGCGCGTCGAGCGCACGTTCTCCTTCATCGACATGGCGGGATTCACCGCACTCACCGAGGCACAAGGCGACGAGGACGCGGCGGACGTCGCGACTCGCTTCGGTGAACTCGCGAGGAAGGTGCTGGGCCGGAGCGATCGACTGATCAAGACGATCGGCGACGCGGTGTTCGTGAGCTCCTCGGATCCCGCGGCGGGGGTCGCCTTCGTGGAGCGCCTCTTCACGGTGGCGGCGGCCGAGCCGGCGTTTCCGGCGTTGCGGGCCGGGCTGCACCACGGGGAGGCGGTCCAGCGGGAGGGGGACGTCTTCGGGGCCGCGGTGAACTTGGCGGCGCGAGTGGCGGCCGAGGCCCACGCCGGAGAGGTGCTCGGCACCGATCGCGTCGCCGGCGCGGCGCGGGACACGGGCATCCCCGTCGTGGAGCTGGGGGAGCTCCTCCTCAAGAACGTGCGGCGGCCGATCCCCGTGTATTCGCTGGCCCTCATGTTGGGCGCGGCGGAGACGCCCCTGGATCCCGTCTGCCACATGCCCGTGGACCGTCGCGCCGCGGCTGGCCGCCTCCGCTATCGGGAGCGTGAGTTCTGGTTCTGCTCGCTCACGTGCGCCGCGGCGTTCGCCAGCAACCCCGGGTGGCACGCCGCGGAGTCGATGCGCCCACGTTGAGCGGCGTCGAGGTCCGCGCTGAGTAGCCTTTTGTGGTCATTCGGAGTCGCGACATCCGTGAGCGGCTCGGGGGAGGCGCTTGGCCGAGGCAGGGGGGCCGGTCGATGAGCAGGGGGCGGAAAGCCGGGCCGTTTGGGGGGCCGCTGCGGAGTCAGCGCCGATGGAGCAACGACCGCTTGACAGGCCCCCCGCCGCGACTATGTTCACCGCCACCACTGACGCGCGGTGGAGCAGCCTGGTAGCTCGTCGGGCTCATAACCCGAAGGTCGTAGGTTCAAATCCTACCCGCGCAACCACGTTCTTCCCGAGAAGAACGACCGAATCGGCAGCAGCCCCAAGCGCTGCCAAGAACAGCCGATGGAGCCCTTGCCGAGTGTTGGCGGGGGCTCGGTTGGCAGCCCAGAAGTTCCGCCAACAGCCCGGACCATCATGGTGGAGCACGTCCCCTCGTAGCGGGGGACCCGAATCGGACCGAGCCTTCCTCCTGGTCTCTCCCAGACGAAGAAGGTTTTGTCGTGTCCGAGTATTTTACCGTGTCCGAGCTGGCCGAGCTGGCCGAGCTGCTCCGCTGTACTCCGAACGCTGTCCACAAGCAGAGGTACCGGGGGCAAATCTCGTCCGCTTCAAGGGCGGCTACGTACCCAGTGAGCCTCCCACGCGGCGTGATGGAGTGCGCTCCTCGAAGCCTCTGCACCTTCGAGCTCAGAAGTTCAGCCCGAGGGCGCCGCCGGTGAACCAGCCGCCCGTGCGGAGGATTTCGTGGCCAGCGGCTTCGGCGACCACGCCCGAGGAGCGCCCCAGATCCGCGGAGAGGAAGGGCGCGATGACCTCCTTCGTGCGCAGCCGCAAGAGCACGCTCAGGTGCGCCTCCCCATAGGGCTTGTAGACGTCGCGGGTCGCGACGGCGCCACTCGCCGATCCGCCCACGTGCACCACGCCCGCCCCGGCGACGAGCTCGAGCTCCACGTGGACGGGGGTGAGGGACACCTCCGCGATCCGATAGGCCACCCGCGCACCCACCATCACGGCCGTGACCGAGCCGAGACGCTGTCGTGAGACGTTTGCCTCCTCGCGGGTGGCGACCAGCGTGCCGCCCGCGGACCAGCGCTCCCAGCGGTGCGCCGCCAGGGCGCCGAGGAGCGCCGTGCTCGATCCCAGCGGAGCGCGGAGAGCGAGGCCGACGAAAGCATTCTTGGGGGAAGGCCCGGTGGCGGCGGGCGCCGTGGACGGCGGCGTCTCGTCGGGAGCGGGCGTGGTGATGAAGGGGGGCGCGGCGAGCGCCTCGGCGCGGGGTGAGGCGAGGCGACCGAGGTCGCGGGTCTCCTCCGCGAGGGCGAGGGCGAGGGCACGGGTCCGCTCCGAGAGGGGAGCGTCCTGGAGGAACAGATCGCGGGCGATCACCTCGTCCCCGGTGTCGATCCGGACGTGCGCGTGACCGTCGCAGTGATAGCGCACCTCGATGAGCCGGAGGGCAGAGTCGGTGAGGAGGTGCGTGCTCTCCAGGCGGAGGGCGCCCAGCAGCGCGGCGCCACCGAGGGGAGCCTCCGCGCAGTCGGTGAAGGCGAAGGGGAGGACAGCCTCCGTCGCTCGGGCCAGGGGAGAGGTGAGCAGCGTGGACGCCGAGAAGAGGAGCGCCGTGAGCGGCGCCTGGGGAGACGGGAGCCCCACGGAGAAAGAACGGAGAGCGATCACCTCAAGGCGGGCTGTCCTCGATCAACTGCCTGAGCTCCTTCAGACGTTGACCGTTCGGGAAACGACGCGCGTACTCCCGGACAGATCGCCGCGCCGCGTTCGGCTGCCCCGAGAGCAGCTGCACCTCCACCAAACGCGCCCAGGCGTTCTCGGCGAGAGTGCCGGAGGGTTGCACGCTCAGGCACGTGCGCAGGGCCGCCTCCGCCTCGAGGAGGTGACCCCGCTCGACGAGGAGCTTCGCCAAGGTGAAGGCGGCGAGGGCGCGCCGCGGATCGTGGGAGGTGCCCTTCAAGAGCGCGCGCAGGGTGATGATGGCCGCGGCGGTGTTGCCCTCCGCGCGCTGGCGATCGGCGGTGCGGAGGAGCTCCGTGATCTCGTCGCCGCCGAGCGCCGCGGCCGTGGGCTTCGTCAGCGGCGCGAGGGCGACCTCCGCCGCGGGCTGCTGGTCTGCGGTGGTGGTTGACGGCGCGCCGTTTCCGCCGGCGCGGGAGGCTCCCGTCGTGGTCTCGGTGTTCTCCGTCGTCTCCGCGGGGCCTGGCTCTTCGGGCGCTCCCTGGGCAGCGGTGGTGGCCGCCCTCGGGGGCTCCGCGGAGGGATGCGCCCTCGGGGGCGGCGGTGCGGAGAGAGAGGGCGAGGCGGGCGCCGCCGTGGGGCTCGCGTCGTGTGCGGGAGCGTCCTCGGGGGAGGGCTCCTGGGGGGGAGTCTCCGATGACGCGCTGGCGTCGGGCGCCGTGGTCTTCGCGGGGACGGGCGGGACCGGCTCCTTCGGCTCACGCCCGACGACGAGCCCCGCGCCTGCGTTCAGCCGCTGTACACGGTCGGGGACGGTGTTGCCGCGGACGAGCACGGCGCCGCGCTCCACGTGCACGAACACCTGATCCGCCGAGCGCTCCACGGTGAAGCGCGTGCCGACGACCTCCACCTCGACGGGACCCGCTTCGATGCGCCAGCGCCGCGAGCCACCGGGCTTCACGTCGAAGGTGCCGCGCCCCTGGCGCAGCACGGTCACGAACGACTCACGATCGTTGCTGAGCACCTCCAAGGAGGATTGCTCGGCGAGCTCGATGGCGGAGCCGTCCGAGAGGACGACCCGCTCGGGGCGAGGCCCACCGAGCGTCCGCGGCGGAGCTCCGTCCAAGGTGGCCAGGGGCCCCGGAGCCTCGTGGAAGGTCAGCCACAGCACGCTCGAGACGATGAAGGCCGCGACCAGGCCGACCCAGGCGAAGCGCAACGGCACGGGCGGGGCGCGGCGCGTGCGGCGCTTTCGGATCCCTTGCCAGACCTCGTGCAGGGCGGCCTCGGGCACCTCGTCGACGAGGTACCTCTTCAGCGGGACCCGCAACTTACTCATGGGGCACCTCCAGGTGCACCAACGCGCCCACGGCGGCCTGGGCCGCGGCGATGCGGCGCTTCGCCGTCGCCAGGGAGCAGGAGCACTCGAAGGCCACCTCGTCCAGGGACATGCCCTCGACGTAGCGGAGCATCCACGCGATGCGCTGAGCGGGCGTGACGCCGTGGAGGGCCTTGTCGAGCAGGGCGAGCTCGGCGCGGACCTCCGCGTTCGTCGTGGGGTGGGCCCACTGCTCGAGGGTGTCGGGGTTCTCGGAGGAGCGGATGCCCAGCACGCGGAGCAGCCGGCGACGCCGGAAGATGCGGTGCACCTTGCGCACGGCGATCTGGATCAGCCACTGCTTGAGGCGGTGAGGATCACGGAGCTGCCCCCAAATCTCGAAGGCGGTGACGAAGGTGTCCTGGGCCACGTCCTCCGCCTCCGTCTGGCTTGCCAGCAGGCGACGGGCCACGCCGATCACCGCGGGGGCGTGGCGTCGGTACACGACCTCCTCGGCCCAGCCGTCCCCCCGGGCGACCCGCTCCACGAGCTCTGCGTCCGCGATATCGGGCAGCAGCACCCTCGACCCCGTGGCGGGGCGGAGCGCGAGCTCCGCGCGAGGCGGAGTGGGCCGGGAGAGCAGCTCGAGCCGCATGTCATCAGGCTAGGGCCACGAGACCCGGAGATCAGCTCAAAGAGAACGACGTCGCCGCGCCCATGTGCCAGGGCTCGGCCGCGCGCGGTCGCGGCGAGCCGTCTTGGCGGTGCGAAGGCCCTGAGGGAACATGGTGGCTCCCGCGCTCCCTCCCCTCCCACCACCCCTCGTGAAACCCCCTGTCCGTCCCGTCTCCGGCAGCCCGGCTTGGATCGTCGACGGGTGCCGGTGTGTGCGCGCGTGGCGACTCCGGCCCATGGGCCTGCTTTTCGGGCTCGGCCTCTGGTTTTCGAGTGGGAGCGGGTGTGTGGCTCACGAGGAGGTGTTGGGTGAGCCGGCGGGGTGTGGCTCTGGTGGAGCGACGGGCGGCCGCTGCGCGAGCGGCGGTGGCGAGTTCGGCGCCTTCCTTTCGGGGGGCTCCATGGCCTACTCCGGAGGCGTCGGGGGCACCGTGAGCTCCGGAGGCGTCGGGGGAGGGAGCGCGGGCAGCGCCATCCCGGCGGGCGGGGGCGCTGCGGATGAGGTGTGCTCCGGGGACCTCGACTGCGATGAGGGCGCGTGGTGCGTCGGAGGTCGCTGCGCGCCCTGCGTCGAGGAGCCGTGCCGGGAGGGGTGGGTGAGCGTGCCCCGCAACGGCTGTGGGTGGTGTGTTCCCCCGAGCGAATGCGCGGAGGACGCAGACTGCACGGACGGCGGCCTCTGTTCCCCCGGCCAGGCTTGCCTTCCCGGGTGCGATCCAGAGGAGCCGGGATGCTGCCACGGCAACCTCTGCGACGTGACGGGGTGCGGCACCGTCGGCCTCGACTGCGCCGTCGTGGGCTGCCCCGACGGGCGGCGCTGCGTGGGCGGTGGCGCGGCGGAGGAGTGCGGCTGCGACGTGGAGCGTGGGGCCTGGCTTTGTGGGGCGGGCGCGGGCACCTGCGAGTGAAGTTCAGGGAAGCTCGTCGGGTCGTGAGCCGTTCGCGCGCGCCGAGGGCCCAACGGGGAGAGACCGGGCGTCGAAGAGCGATGGCGCCCTCCCCCGAAATGAACGTCCAACGTCCATCGAAGAGCTCCGTCGTCCGCGTCGTGCACCATGTGCTGCCGGCGCTGCTCGCCGTCGCCACGCACGGCGCCTGCGCCGCTCCCTCCGCGCAGGCCCCGGAGGACGAGGACGCGCAGGACACGGAGAACGTCGACGACTCCTTCCTCGCGGGAGAGCGCCTCGGACCGCTTCCCGACACCCTGGCAGAACTCGGATTGTTCCCTGATTTGGAGGCGCTCGAAGAACCGCACGTCGACGCCATCTCCTTCCGCCCCGCTCATCGCCTCTGGACGAACGGCGCGTCGAAGCAGCGGCTCCTGTTCCTGCCGCCGGGCACGAGCGTCGACACGAGCGCCGTGCCCTGGCGCTTTCCTCGCGGCGCCGTGCTCGCGAAGACGTTCTTCTATCCCGGGCGACACGACCGGCCCACGCCCGTGGAGACGCGCATCTTGCGGCACGGCGCCGCTGGTTGGGACTACGCCGTCTACCTGTGGAACGAGGAAGCCACCGACGCCGCGTTGCTCGACGGCGCGGCGCCCGTACCGGTCGCGGTGACGATCGGCGAGGAGCGCTTCGAGCACGTGGTCCCTTCGACCTTGCAGTGCCGCTCGTGCCACGAGTCGGCGCCGGGCATGGTGCTCGGCTTCGACGAGCTGCGCCTCGCCGAGCCTCGTGAACCGGGCGAGGTGACCCAGCTCGAACGGTTCTACGAGGACGGTTGGCTCGGTGCGCTCCCCGAGCAGCCGGCGCGCATCATCGCGGAGGACGAGGCGACGCGCTCGGTGCTCGGCTACCTCGAAGGGAACTGCACCCATTGTCATAACGGCGGAGACGGACCGGCCTCCGCCTTCGACCTGCGGCATCCGGTCGCGCTCGAGCACCTCGTCGACGTCCCGACGACCAGCGAGCTCGTCGGAGGGTGGCGCGTCAGATCGGGAGCTCCCGAGGAGAGCGGCTTGTTTCTCGCCTTGTCGAGGGCGGAGGTGACGACGGCGCAGCCCATGCCGCCTCTGGGTGTGGAGCGCGTCGACGAGGCAGCAGTGGAGCTGTTCCGTGCCTGGATCACCGGGCTCGGGGAGGTCCGCGACGAGCGCTGAAGGACGAGTGCTTCGCGGTCTCGCGGAGCTCAGGGAGGAACGCGCGGTCCCCGCGATGGGTCGGTGACGTCCGCGCGCAGCGGCGGGCGGTGCGCGCGCGTCCGGAGCGCCCGAAGGCAGCGCGAGACTCGAAACGAACGAAGGAGGTGAGAGATGAGTGAGAGCAAGTGGGGAGTACGGCCCGGGAGGGCAGGGCGCGCCGACTCGCTTCGGGCCAGCGTGGCGTGCGCGGGGCCCGTGGCGAGGTGCGCCGTGCGTCGGTGCGCCATGACCGCGGGCGTCGTGGTGAGCGTCGTGACCGTGGGCATGGTCGGCTGTCGCGACGACGCGGCGGAGCCCGGGGCGATGCACGGCGTCGGCGGCTTCGGGGGGAGCGACTCCGGTCCCCGCCCCACGGAGTTGAAGCTGCGCTTCCAGTCGATGTCCGTACCCGGGGCGGCGGACGCCACGGATTTCGTCTTCCTCCCCGGGAGTCAGGAGATGCTGCTGACGACGAGCAAGGGCGAGCTGGTCCACGCGGTGCTCGAGGGGGATTCGGTGCGGGGCCTCAAGCGCTGGGGCGTCGAGGAGGCCACCCTCACGGAGGCCGCCTGCGGCCCGACGAACGTCCTGCTCGATCCGGAGTTCGCCGACAACGGCTTCGTCTACATCACCTACTGCGTCGACGAGTCCGTGACGCACCTCGCTCGTCACCGCTGGTCGGCGCGCGACGGGCTCGGCCCCGCCACCGTCATCTTCGAGACGGTCATCGAGGAGCCTCAGGATCTCTGGCATCGCTTCGGATCCATCGGCTTCGAGCCCGATGGACGGACCCTGTGGGCCCTGTCCGGGGACCACTTCCTGTCCCGTGAAGAGCAGGACCCGCGCAACCCCCTCGGTGCAGTGCTGCGCATCGTGCCGGACCGCTCCCCCGACGGCGCGGGGCACACCTACCCGGAGGGGAACATGGCGGACGACGACGAGACCATTCACCCCGCGGTGTTCGCCTACGGGCTGCGCTCCCCTTGGCGGGGCACCCGCGACTCCCAGGGGCGCCTCTGGATCGCGGAGGTGGGCCTCGGGAAGGTGGAGGAGATCAACCTGCTCACGGAGGTGGGGCAGAACTTCGGTTGGCCCACCTACGAGGGGCCCTGCCGCGTCGTGCGAGGAGAGGGCGGCGCTCCGTCCGACGAGCCCTGTGAGGGCTTCGTGGACCCCATCGCGCACCACACGCGGGAGGGCGACGACCCGTACCTGATCGACGATCCCCTCGCGGAGCCGGCGGTCCGCCGAGCCATCTGGCTGGGGCAGATCTACGAGAAGCCCGCCCGGGATCGCTACGCCGGGCTCATGGATGGCGTCGTCGTCTTTGGCGAGTTCTACACGGGGTGGGTGCGGGCGCTGCGGGTGAACGCTCGTGGCGAGGTCACCTTCGATCGCCCCATCGGGCACCTGGTCCACGTGACGCAGTGGCGCACGGGACCCGACGGGTACGCCTACGCCCTCGACATCCACGGCGTCCTCCACCGAGCGCAGCTCGAGATCCCCGAGGAGGCGACGGAGGGCGCATCGAGGTGAGCGTGTCCGGCGCGTGGCCAGGGCGGCATCGGCGCGAGCGACGTGGTGGTGTGCGGCGCGCGTCCGCCACGCCCGAGGCAGTCCGCGTGTCGTCAGCCGGCGGTGAAGCCCCCGTCGGCGACGAAGACCGAACCCGTACAGAAGCTGCTGTCGTCGCTCGCGAGGAAGAGGGCGAGCCGCGCGATCTCTTCGTTGGTGCCGTAGCGCCCCAGGGCGATCCTGTTCTGGAACCCCGTCTTGACGAGGCTCGGGTCGCTCGGGTTCGCGTGCTCCTCGATCGATCGCATCATGCGGTTCTCGATCGGGCCGGGGTTAACGGTGTTAACTCGGACGCTCGCGGGGGCGAGCTCCAGGGCGGCGGTCTTCGCCAGCCCGATGAGAGCGTGTTTGCTCGACACGTACGGGCCGAGCCCCCGGGAGCCGACGAGCCCGGCGACGGAAGAGGTGATCACGATGCTGCCGCCGCCTCGCTTCGCCATCTCCGGGGCGGCGTACTTGATCCCCAGCCAGACGCCTCGGACGTTGACGGCGAGCACTCGATCGAACTCCTCGACGGTGCAGTCGATCAGTGGCCGGACCGCCCCCTCGATGCCGGCGTTGGCGCACAGCACGTCGACGCCGCCGAAGCGTCGTGTCGCCTCCGCGACGTACTTCTCGGTGTCCACGGGATCCGCGACGTCGGCGGCGAAGGGCGCGGCGCCGTCTCCGAGTCGCTGGGCGAGGGCCTGGAGGGGCTCGGGTTGCAAGTCCACGAGGACCACCCGGGCGCCCTCCCGAAGAAAGAGCTCCGCGGTGGCCGCTCCGATGCCGCCCGTGGCGCCGGTGACGATGGCGACTTTGCCGTTGAGTTTGGGCATGACCGATCTCCGCAAGGAACGGCAACAACGGACGCTGTCCACCGCCCGTTGAGGTGGAAGTGACGAGGGGCTGATTCGGGGAGAGGGGAGTGGGGGGAGTGTAGGGGAGTGCCTCGCCGGGCGCGGGCAGTGCTTTCGTTCTCCAGGAATGTGTTGATGTTGGAATCCAGTTGAAGGCTCGCCCGGGGCCTCCGGGAGGGAACTGTCCTGGGCGCGGATCGGGAGCGGAATCCTGCGACCGGCGGTTTCAAGGCGGCCGTCTTCGCCTAGGATGTCGGACCGGGTGCACCGCGCCGACTGTGGGCTGAACCAGCGGAGACCCACCTCGAGGATCGAGGAGGATAGGAATGACATACGTTTCAGAGCTCGATGGGTCGGGCGACCGCTTCTTGTCGCGGTGCTTGCAGCAGATCTTGGGTGAGTCGTGGGTAACCCCTGCGGACTTCGTGGCCAGCTTTGGACCCTCCGACATCATGGAGTCCCTCGAGGGCGCTACCGAGCTGCGCGCGCGCATCCTGATCGAGGCAGCTGGAGTCCACGAGAAGATCGCGCCGAAGAAGTCCACGCAGGCCGCCGCGGAGGATCTGCAGATTTCTTTGGACGAAGGGATCTGCGATCCGCCCCGTCTGCTCGAGCTATTCAGCGCCGACGACCGCGTGCGTTATCTCGAGCGTCAGCGACTGTGGGACTTCGTGACGCGGGACGAGTTCTGGAAGAAGCCCTCCGAGAAGGCACGCGCACGCATGGTGTTCGTGCTCGCGACGGCCTTGGAGGAGAAGCTCATCGACCTCGGTGACCTCATCGACGGGGTCGGCAGCGAGCGGCTCGCGAAGGATCTGCCGAAGGGGCTCCTGGAGCAGGTGCTCGTGCGGGCGGTGAGTGACGGGCGTGCTGGCAAGCCGTTCGATCCCGCGGGGCTCTTCGAGGTGGTCCAGTTGCCCGATTGGGTCGCCCACGTGTCCCTCGAGCACCTCTGGGCGAATGTCGTGCAGAGCCGGATCGAGCCCGCCGCCGGGTTCGACGACGACGGGATCGCGTTGGTCAGTGACACCGACATCGCCCCCGTGGACGGTGACGAGCCTCCCCCGGCCGGACCTCCTCCGAGCAAGGGGAAGGGCGGGAAGGGCTCTTCCGGGAAGAAGGGGGGCAACCCGCCCGCGTCGGGCCCCGCCGCCAAGGCCGCGCCCGGCGCCGGCGATGGCGCAGCGTCCGCTGATGGGGAGCGGGACGCGGCGGAGCTGGCCGCGCGCCAGCGGGCGGTGGACACCTTGGCCAAGATCGGCCGGCTGCCCCCGCGGCACGAGGCCCTCGACACCGCGACGCTGCTGGCCATCGACAGCCTGTACGTCGATCTGGCGCCGCTCACGACGGATGAAGCGCGGGAGGAGTGCATCCGCGAGGCCTTCCCCAATGACGCGATGCTTCGCGGCGCGCTCCTGGCCTTGGCAGAGGTGCTCGACCCGAACATCGACATCGCCGCCCTGGAGAAAGACGCGGACGCGGACTCCTTGATCAAGCTCGTGCTCTTCGAAGAGCGCCGGAAGGCCGACCGCAGCCGTCGCTCCCTGACGCCGCCTCCGCCCGCGGGCGCTCCGCCGGCATCGGGTCGAGCCTCCTCGGCTCCGCCCCCTCTGCCTCCGCTCCCGCCGCCGCCCTCGGGCCAGCGGCCCAGCTCTCCTCCACCGCCCGCGCTCCCCGAGGCGGCGGGAGGCCCCCCGGGGCGCCGCTGAGAGGCGGAAGAGCCACCGAGGCTCGAGGCGCGGCCCGGTCTCCGTGAGGAGCCGGGCCGCTCTGTTTCGAGTGGCCGGAAAAGCGCGCGCTGGCCCGTCGAGAGCCTTTGACACGGAGGAGCGGGGGAGCTAAACCCTACCTGCACACACCCTAACGCGTACGTAAGGGTGCTGACCCGTACGGAAGAGTTCTCCGAAGCGTCTCGACCCCCATGTCCAAGCCGCAGCCCCGCCGCCTCGCCGTCTTCGACGAGCTCGCGTCCCCTCCGGGGAACGCCGGGAGCGCGCCCGTCGACGGGGACGCGAACTCACCGGGGCAGCTGCTCCAGGTGGGGGACCTCGCCAAGCTGACGGGCAAGACGGTGCGGGCGATCCACCTCTACGAGGAGCTCGGGCTGCTGCGCCCGGCGGATCGTTCGAAGGGGCGCTTCCGGCTGTTCAACCGCGAAGGCCTGCAGCGCGTGCGCTGGATCACCAAGCTCCAGCGGTTGGGGTTGTCCCTGACGGAGATCCAGAAGCTCGCCCGCGAGCTCGAGCAGGCGGAGTCGGCGCGCGGCGCGGCGCACCGTCTGCGGGAGGTCTACCTGGAGAAGCTGGCCGAGGTGCAGCAGAAGCTCCGGGAGATGCACCGCCTGGAACGCGAGCTGATCGCCAGCCTCACCTATCTCGAGACCTGTCAGAGCGCCTGCGAGACCGCCGTCTCGGTGGACTCGTGTCCACAATGTGAACGTCACCCCGATCAACCTACTCCGCCGGAGCTCGTGATCGGCATGCACGCCCAATGAAGCAAGCCCCGTGAGGTAGAGCCTCCACCCGGCCGGAAGATCCCCACCATGAGCCTCAAACTCCCCATCTACATGGACTACCACGCCACGACCCCGCTCGACCCGCGGGTGCTCGAGGCGATGTTGCCGTATTTCACCGAGACCTTCGGCAACGCAGCGAGCCGCACCCATCGCTTCGGGTGGACGGCCGAGGCGGCCGTGGAGGACGCCCGCGAGACGATCGCCCAGTTCATCGGCGCCGACTCCGGCAAGGAGATCGTGTTCACCTCTGGAGCCACCGAGAGCGACAACCTCGCGATCAAGGGCGTCGCCGAGTACTACAAGAGCCGCGGCAATCACATCATCACCACCGTGATCGAGCACAAGGCCGTGCTCGACTCCTGCAAGCGCCTCGAGAAGGAGGGCTTCGAGGTCACCTATCTGCCGGTCGACTCGACGGGCATGGTGGATCCGGAGGCGGTGCGCGCGGCCATCACGGACAAGACCCTGCTCGTCAGCGTCATGCTGGCCAACAACGAGGTGGGGACGATCCAGCCGATCCGCGAGATCGGGGCGATCACGCGGGAGAAGAAGGTGCTCTTCCACTGCGACGCCGTGCAGGGGCTCGGCAAGACGCCCTTCGACGTGAAGGAGATGAACGTCGACCTGGCCTCGCTCACCGCCCACAAGCTGTACGGACCCAAGGGCGTGGGCGCGCTGTACATCCGACGCAGCAAGCCCCGGGTGCGCCTGGTGGCCCAGATGGACGGAGGCGGCCACGAGCGCGGCAACCGCTCCGGAACCCTGAACGTCCCGAGCATCGTCGGCTTCGCGAAGGCGTGCCGCATCATGCAGGAAGAAGGCGAGGAGGAGGCGCGACGGATCCAGGCGCTGCGGGATCGGCTGCACGATCGCATCCGCGCCCGGCTCGATCTGGTGACGCTCAACGGTCACCCTGAGCGACGTCTCGCCGGAAACCTGAACCTCTCCTTCTCCTTCGTGGAGGGAGAGGGGCTCATGATGGCCATCAAGGACGTCGCCGTGTCCAGCGGCTCCGCCTGCACCAGCGCCAGCCTGGAGCCGAGTTACGTGCTCCGCGCCATGGGCCTCGACGAGGAGCTGGCCCACTCGTCGATCCGCTTCGGGCTCGGTCGGTTTACGACGGAGGCCGAGGTGGACTACGTCGCCGACCTCGTCGTGGAGAAGGTGAATCGGCTGCGGGACATGTCGCCGTTGTACGAGATGTTCAAGGAAGGGGTGGATCTCAAGTCGATCCAGTGGACCCCCCACTGAGCGGCGCGGCGCCCGACGCCGCGCGCTCTGTCCACCCAGGGGTCCACCCAGGTCCCCGCCCAGTTTTTCAGAAGAGTTTTTCGAGAGAGGATCAAGCCATGTCCTACAGCAACAAGGTCATCGAGCACTACGAAAACCCCCGCAACGTGGGCACCCTCGACAAGGAGGATCCCCAGGTCGGAACGGGGCTCGTGGGCGCGCCGGCCTGCGGAGACGTCATGCGGCTCCAGATCAAGGTCAACGATGATGGCGTGATCGAAGATGCGCGCTTCAAGACCTTCGGCTGTGGTTCCGCGATCGCGTCGTCGTCGCTGGCCACGGAGTGGATCAAGGGCAAGACCGTGGCCGAGGCGGAGGCCTTGAAGAACAGCCAGATCGCCGAGGAGCTCAGCTTGCCCCCGGTGAAGATCCATTGCTCCGTGCTCGCGGAGGACGCGATCAAGAGCGCCATCGAGGATTATCGCCAGAAGAAGGCGGCGCGCGCGGCGCTCGAGGGCACCGCGCCCACCGCGCTCGAAGGAACCGATTCGTGAACACCGAAGTCGTCCCCAACACGCCCGATCCGTTCGCCGAGGCGCGCCAGCGTGCTCCGGAGAAGGGGATTACCATCACGGAGGCAGCGGCTCGGCACGCGCGGGACAAGCTCGCTCAGCGCGGGACCCCCGACGCGGCCATCCGCCTCGGGATCAAGGGGGGCGGCTGCTCGGGGTTCAGCTACGTGGTCCAGTTCGAGGACGATCCGCCTCGCTCACGAGACTATCTGTACGAAGTCGACGGTGTGCGGTTCCTCATCGACAAGAAGAGCTTCGTGTACTTGGTGGGGACCACCTTCGACTACGAGAAGACCTTGATGTTTCAGGGCTTCAAGTTCCGCAACCCCCAGGAGGCGCAGAGCTGTGGCTGCGGTCACTCCTTCACGGTCCGCTGAGGGGAGCGGGACGCCACCCCTCGACCGGGGGAGCCGCTCCGAGGCGCGGCGCTCCGCGGGCGGCGGAGATCCGTTCGATCTCTTCCAGATCCCGCCGGCCTTCGAGCTCGATCTCGAGGAGCTGGGGCGGCGGCATCGGGAGCTCAGTCGGGCGCTGCACCCGGACCGCTACGTGGGGCGCCCCGCGGCGGAGCGGCGCGAGGCGCTGGGCCGGGCCATCGAGGTGAACGAGGCCTGGCGGGTGCTGCGGGATCCGGCGCGGCGCGCGGAGGTGTTGCTCCAGCGCCTCGGGGTCCCGACGGGCGAGGAGTCGAACCCGCCGGCGCGCCCCGAGTTCTTGATGGAGATGATGGAGCGCCGCGAGAGCCTGCGCGCGCTCGGGCGCGCCGGAGATCTGGCGGGCGTCGAGGCGTTGAGCGAGGAGGTGCGGGGCCAGGAGCGCGAGCTCCTGAGGGAGCTCGGAGAGGGGTTCCGCCGCGCCCTCGAGACACCGGAGGCGCCGGTCCCGGCGACGCTCTCCCTCCGCCTCGGTGAGCTGCGCTACCTGCGCCGCTTCTTCGACGAGGCGGACGCCTTCTTGAGCGACTAGCCCGCCGGGACCTCACCCCACAGCCTCACCAAAACAATCTTCGAAGCTCCCGGACGCCGTGTGATGCGGTGCCCTCCCGGCGCCGCGCTGGGCGGCGTCCGCGGCCGGCGCGATCGATCGTCCGATCGGTGGCGTCGTCGGGGAGCACGGCTCACGAGCGAGTAGGGCAGCATGACACTCTTCGACATTTTCGACCCGAAGGCGCCCCCGAAACCCATCGGGATCGATCTCGGAACCACGCATTCCATCGTGGCGAGCCTGCGCGATGGCCGCCCCTACGCGCTCACGACCTGCGACGGGACGGGCCTCTTGCCCAGCGTGGTGTACTACGGGCGCGGCGGGAACGTCGTCGTCGGTGAGGTGGCCAAGGCCCACGCCCTGCGGGAACCCGAGTCCACCATCGTGAGCGTCAAGCGCTTCATGGGGCGCGGAGCGGACGACCCGCAGACGCGCGCCCTGGGCGCGTACAAGTTCGTGGAGCCGCGCACCGAGGAGGAGGCGCGCACCGTGCGCTTCGACGTGGGGGACCGCGTCGTCACCCCGGTGGAGGTGAGCGCGGAGATCCTCCGGAGCCTCAAACAGAGCGCTGTGGATCAGCTGACCAACGTCGGGGGCGCGGTCATCACGGTTCCCGCCTACTTCGACGACGCGCAACGCCAGGCCACCCGAGACGCGGGGCGGCTCGCGGGGCTCGAGGTGCTGCGCCTGTTGAACGAACCGACGGCGGCAGCGCTGGCCTACGGGCTCGACAAGAGGCGCAACGGGGTCTTCGTCGTGTTCGATCTGGGAGGAGGGACCTTCGACGTGACGATCCTCCTCCTCGACGACGGCGTGTTCCAGGTGAAGAGCACGGGCGGGGACAGCGCGCTCGGCGGTGACGACATCGACCGGCTGATCGCCGAGCGGATGCTCCCCGTCATGGGCTTCGGTGCCGACGAGTCCGTGAGCCCGGAGATCGTGAACCTCGTGCTCGACGCCGCTCGCCAGGCCAAGCACGCGCTCACCGATCGGACGGAGGTCGAGGTCCAGCTGCCGGCCCGCGGCGGAGATCAACGGGTGTTCCGCCTGAGCCGCGCGG
Organism: Myxococcales bacterium; assembly: GCA_012514535.1. GTDB lineage: Bacteria > Myxococcota_A > Polyangia > Polyangiales > Polyangiaceae > NIC37A-2. The sequence continues at coordinate 19,621 of JAAZAA010000061.1, forward strand.
AGCTGGACGAGTGGATGCAGCCGCTCATGGAGCGCGCGGGGCGGGTCTGCCGACGGGCCCTCCGGGACGCGGGGGTCGGGCCGGGGGAGGTCGACGGCGTCATTCTCGTCGGGGGCTCGACCCGGGTCCCTCGGGTCCGGAGTTACGTGGCCGAGCTCTTCGGTCGCGAGGCGCTCGGGGACATCGATCCGGAGCGGGTCGTGGCCTACGGCGCGGCGATCCAGGCGGAGCTGTTGTCCAAGGAGAGCGACGAGGTGTTGCTCCTCGACGTCCTGCCCCTCTCCCTCGGCATCGAGACGATGGGCGGAGGCGTGGACAAGATCCTGCCGCGCAACACGACGATCCCCGCGGGGGCGAAGAGCACCTTCACGACCTACGCGGACAACCAGACGGGCTTCGAGATCCACGTGGTGCAGGGGGAGCGGGAGCTGGCACAGGACTGCCGTTCGCTGGCGAAGTTCTCCCTGCGAGGCATTCCGCCCATGCCCGCGGGGTTGGCGCGCCTGGAGGTGGAGTTCCACGTCGACGAGAACAACCTTCTGCACGTGACGGCGCGCGAGCTCACGACGGGCAAGGTGCAGAGCGTCGAGGTCAAGCCGAGCTATGGGCTCAGCGACGACGAGATCGAGGACATGCTGATCGACGCGCTGGAGCACGGCGAGGAGGACCTCGAGGCGCGCCGGCTGGCGGACGCGCGGGTGGAGGCGGAGCGCGTGCTCTTGGCGACCACGAAATCCCTGGAGGTCGATGCGGACCTGCTCGACGCGGACGAACGCCGCAACGTCGACGCCGCCATGGACGCCCTGCGGCGCGCGCTCGGTCAGGGCCCGGAGGGGGCGAGCGGCGCCGCGCGGAAGGCGTCCGTGGTGCAGGCGCGCCTCGACGCCCTCGACGATGCGACGCACGCCTGGGCCGGGCGCCGCATGGATCGGGCCATCCAGCGGGCGCTGGCCGGCAAGGGCGTCGGCGACGTCGCCGACGAGGTGTCCGGGGCCGCCGGGGTGGACGCGCACGTGGCGGCGCATCGCCGCGCGAAAGACCAGGGTGCACGTTCCTGAACGACGCGTCTTCGAGTAGGGAGTCAGCAGCGAGACTAGCGACGACGCGCGAAACGGACGACCGCGAAGCGGCGGCGCGCGAAAGAGGAGCGCTCGATACGGGAGCGCGCGGAACAGAAGGCGCGGAACAGAAGAGCGGAGCGAAGGGCTCCGCAGTGTCGGTGACGAAATGGCGAAGGTCGTTTTCCTCGAGCAGAACCTCGAAGTCGATGTCCCGGTGGGATCGAGCATCCTCGAGGCGTCGAAGAAGGTGGGCGCCCCGGAAGGGGACGCTTGCGGCGGAGTGTGCGCCTGCTCGACGTGCCACGTGTACGTGGAGGAAGGCGAAGAGCTCCTCCGCGAGGCAGAAGAGGACGAGGAGGACATCCTCGACAAGGCCTTCGACGTGCGCATGAACTCTCGCCTGGGTTGCCAGGCGCGCATCGAGGCGGAGGGGACCATCGTGGTGCGGATCTCCGAGGAGAGCCTCGACGCCTATTACAACGAGCACCCCGACGTCCCGCGACCCGAGAAGTAACCCGCGCCGACGCCGGGCATTGCTGCGCTGAGCGCCGGTGCTAGGCCGCGATCGTGGTGTCGCGAAAGGGCGAGAAGCGCGGCGGGAGGGTCGTCGATTTCCGGACGGCGCCCGAGGGCGGTGGAGCGCGCCGGCTGGCGTGGCTCGAGCGCATCCGCCCGGGGCGATCGAGCCGGGAGCTGACCCTCACGGGGATGGCCGCCTCCGCGATCCTGGCGGCCGCGGCAGCGTGGGCCTATCCAGGGGGCACCTGGGCCGAGCCGGACCGCACTGGGCACGCCTTCCTGGAGAACTTCTGGTGTGACCTGCTCCGGGCGGAGGCGCTGAACGGACGCCCGAACCCCGTGGCGTCGGAGCTCATGCTCCTCGCCCTCCTGATCTTCGCCGGGACCCTCGTCGTGTATTTCCACCACCTCGCGGCGGTCCTCGCGCCGGATCCGACGAGCAGGTGGGTCCGCGTGTGTGGCTGGCCGGCCGCGGTGGGCGTGGGCCTGGTGGCTCTGACGCCGAGCGATCGCTTTCCGGCGCTCCACGCGGCGGCGGTGATCGCGGCGGGCCCGGTGCTGCTCGCCGCGGTGCTCGTCGCGCTCCTGGGGCTCCGGCGTCGAGGTCACGGGCCTCCTGGGGGAGCCTGGCTGGCCATCGGTGGGCTGTTGCTGGCGCTGGTCAACCTCGTCCAGTACGTCCGGCAGGTCCAGTGGGGCGTCGAGTACGCGCCTTGGTTGCCAGGGGTGCAGAAGCTCTCCTCCCTCTCCTTCCTCTCGTGGATGGCCCTCGTGAGCGGCGCGAGGGGTGAGCGCAGCCCGTGACGGCGGGGCCCCGGCGTCCCGCTGCAGGGGCCCGCTCCAGAGGTCCGGTGCAGGGGCCTGGCCCGCGGCGCCCCGGACCTTCGCCCCCGAGGGGAATGGTCCGTTGGTACCCCGAGGAGCCGAGCCTGCATGCCCGAGACGACCGTTCCCCCGAACGTGCTCAGTGCTCTGCACGAGAGCGAGGCGCGCTTCGAGGCGTTCATCGAGGAGAGCCCCGCCGCCGCCTGGATGAAGGACGAGGAGGGGCGCTACGTGTACGCCAACACGACCATGACCCGCATCTGCGGCGTCTCGAAGGAGAGCGTGTTCGGTCGGACGGACGTCGAGCTGTTCCCCGAGGAGGTCGCCCGACAGCTCCAGCGCAACGACGAGGAGGTGCGCCGCACCAACAAGCCCTTGCAGACTGTGGAGCGCATCCCGACGAGCGGGCGGCTTCACTCCTGGAGCATCTGGAAGTTTCCCTTCGAGCGCGGGGGGCACCTGTTCGTCGGTGGCATCGCCTTCGACGTCACCGATCAGATCGCCAACGAGGCGATCGTGCGTCGGATACAGAAGCTCGAGTCCATCGGGCGGCTGGCGGCGGGGATCGCGCACGACTTCAACAATCTCCTCACCATCCAGCAGGTGTATCTCTCCCTGGTGCTGGCGGATCCCAGCTTGCATGACTCCCTGCGTGAGTCGGTGGAGGGCATCGCGGCGGCGAGCGAGCGAGCGGCGTCGTTGACGCGCCAGCTGCTCGTGTTCAGCCGCAAGCAGATCATGAGGCGGGTGCCCATCCGTCTCGATGAGGTGGTGTATCGCGTCGCCAAGATGCTGGGCCGGGTGCTGGGGGAGCACGTCGTGATGAGCATCGAGGCCGAGGACCCGGGACCGCGTGTGTGCGCAGACGCGGCGATGCTGGAGCAGGTCATCGTCAACCTCGTCCTCAACGCCAGGGACGCGATGCCCGAGGGAGGACGTCTCGAACTCGACACGCGTCAGGTGACCGTGGACGCGGAGGCGGCCCGTTTGAACCCCGAGGCGCGCCCGGGGAGGTTCGCGCGCTTCACCGTGACGGACACGGGCGTCGGGATCTCGGAGGAGAACCTCGCCAAGCTGTTCGAGCCCTTCTTCACCACCAAGGAGGTCGGCAAGGGGATCGGGCTCGGCCTGCCCACGGTGTACGGCATCGTGAAGCAGCACGACGGCTGGATCGAGGTGTCGAGCGCGGTGGGGCACGGTACGACCATCCGGGTCTATCTGCCGACCGCGGACGAGGAGACGCTGAGTCCGCCCAGCTCGAGGGAGGAGGAGCAGCCCGCCTCCGGGCGGGAGACGATCCTCGTCGTGGAGGACGAGACGCCGCTCCGCCGCGTCGTGCGGATGATCCTGGAGCGCCGCGGCTATCGGGTGCTCACCGCGGTGGACGGGGTGGAGGCGCTGCGGGTCTGGTCCGAGCACCAGGGGGAGATCGACCTGCTCCTGACGGATCTGGTGATGCCCCTGGGCGTGTCGGGGTTGGAGCTGGCTCGACGACTCCGGCGCGACCGCCCCCACCTGAAGGTGCTCTTCACGAGCGGGTACTGCGCCGACACGAACGCCCAGGAGGAGCTGGCCTCGCCCCACTCCGCCTTCCTGCAAAAGCCCTACGTCGCGCGGCTCCTCGAGCGCTCCGTGCGGGAGCTGCTCGATGCCCGGTGAGCGTGGTCTTCGGGGGGCGCGGCTCAGTCCGCCGGCTCGTCCTTCACGGCCCCGATGTTCTCCAGCTCGCCGAGCAGGGCCTCGCGGAGCCGGTCCACGACTCGACCGAGGCTCTCGCCCAGGCGAGCCGCCTCCGGGGTGGCGAGGATGGCGCGCGCGTGCTCGTACCCGGTCCGGTCGCCGATGGGCACCGCCATGAATCCGAGCGCCGCGAAGGAAACCACCACGAGGGAGACGAGGCGCCGACCGGCAGTCACGAACACGGGCCCACGCTAGTGCAGGCGGGCCCGAGCGGGCGAGTTTTCGCCCGCCTCCCCCGGGGTGAGGCGGCGGATCTCCAGGGCGCCGCTCTCCGTCTGGGGTCGCCCCAGGGCGGGGCCCGCGGACCAGACCCGCGGAACCACGAGCCAGCGGCTCTTCGTGGCGGCGGCCAGCTCCAGGAGGCGTCGCTGACGCTCCTCGGGGGAGGGCGAGGCGCCCGACGAGCGCCTGGGGTCGTGGTCCTCGAGGACGTGGGCGCGGCCGGGGCTCCCCAGCGCGGCGAGCACCGCGAAGTAGCCGTAATCGTCCGTCGCCACGACGACGGGATCCGTCGGAGCGGCCAAGGTCCGCAGCAGCCTCCCGGCGGCGATCTCGTCGACGCGCTGCTGGAAGCTCGCGGACGTCAGATCGGGGCGGCGTAGCCCGTGGGCGCCCCAGGCGATCAGCGTGACCGCGCCGAGGGCGACGCCCACCGCGAGCTTCGGGGGGAGCCGCGCCACCCTCGCGGCGAAGAGAGGGCGGGGGCGCGCCAGGCGGAGCAGGGCGTCTCCGGCGAGTACGGCGACGAAGAGCCAGCCGGTGAGCAGCGCCCGCTCGGCGTGATGGGTGGGGCCTCCGCCGCGCAGATCGCCGACCACGAGGGCGAGGAGCGCTCCGCCGAGCAGGCAGGCCGCGCGGCGCCAGCGTAGGGAGGTCCCTGCCCAGCACGTGAGGGCGGCTCCTACGAGGACGAGCTCCGGCTCCGCTCGCAGGAAGGCGGCGGGATAGGTGGAGAGGACCTGCAGCACGCCCGCGGCGCTCCCTCCGAGGGCTCGTTTGTACTCGGTGACCCGGCGCACGAAGAACAGGGGATCGTCGTGGAGGACCAGCCCGTGGAGGAGCCAGGCGAGGGGAAAGCACAGCGCGACGAGCGCGGCGAGCAGCCAGGGGCGTCGGCCGCGCTCCAGCCAGTGGACGCCGGGCGTGGCGGAGGGATCGAGCCCCCGCGGGACCGCGCGGCGGGCGTCTCTCAGGGTGACGAGGGCCAGCCCCAGCGCCACGGGCCAGGCTTCGTAGCGGCTGGCGCAGGCCGCGGTGATCGCCAGGGCGCCTAGCAGGGCGCACATCCAGGGGAGCCGGGAGGGGCGGCCGTCGGCGGGTGGAGGGCGCCCCAGCAGCTCGCTGGCGCGGGCGCTACAGCCCAGCGCGAACAAGGTGAGGGCGGCGGTGGGCAGCTCCGGCACCGTGGCGACCCCCAGCCAGGCGGAGTACGGGAACACGGCGCTCGCCGCCGCCCCCAGCGCCGCTCCGCGGGGCGAGGCCCCGAAGAGCCGCGCCGCGGCCCAGACGAGCCACACGGAGAGGACACCGAGCCCCACGGCGACGCCTCGAGCCACCTGCAAGGAGTCCCCGAGCAGGAGCATCGGCGCGCCATAAGCCCAGAAGGGCAAGGGGAGCCAGCTCGTCCCGCTCGGATCGAGGCGAGGGTGGGCCGCGAAATCCTGGGCGATGACGACGCGGGCGAAGTCGTCGTCGCTGATCGCGGTGACGCCCTGGCCGAGCATCACCGCGGACACGATCAGCTTGAGCAGCGCGAGGGAGATCAGCGGGACCAGCTGAGGACGGGAGCCCGGCCCCATCGGGGGCTCACTCCGCGGGAGCCGCGGGCGGCGTCGCTGGTGGCGGCGCCGCGGGGGCCTCCTGGCTGCGAGCGCGCGCGGCTCGATCGGCGAGGGAGTCCGCGGGGCCGCCGGACAGGTACGCGAGGGTGATGCTCGTGACGAAGAAGAGCGTCCCCACGATCCACGTCATCTTGGTGAGGATGTTGCCCGCGCCGCGTCCTCCGAAGACTTGGGTCGCGGCGGCGCCCGTGAACGCCCCCATGCCGCCGCTCTTGCCCGGCTGCAGGAGGATCACCATCACCAGGAACAGGCACGCGATCACGTGCACGACGGTGAGGGGCTTGAGGAGGAGGTCGAGCATGGTGGTCTTATCCCGCGGCCTGGATGATCTTCGCGAACCCCTCGGCGTCGAGGGAGGCTCCGCCCACCAGGGCCCCGTCGATGTCGGGGCAGGCGAGGAGCTCGGCGGCGTTGGAGGCCTTCACGCTGCCGCCGTAGAGGATGCGGGTCTTCTCTGCCACATCCGCGCCCAAAGTCTCGCGCAGACGGGCGCGGATGGCCGCGTGGACCTCCTGGGCCTGCTCGGGGGTGGCGACCTTGCCGGTGCCGATGGCCCACACGGGCTCGTAGGCGATCACGCCGAAGCCCGGCTGCTCCGAGAGCAGCGACGCGAAGGCGTCGACCTGGCGGTTGACCACCTCGAGGGTCTTGCCCGCCTCACGCTCCTCCAGGGTCTCGCCGACGCAGGCGATGGGACGGAGCCCCGCGGCGAGGGACGCCGCCACCTTCTCGCGCACGAAGTCGTCGCTCTCGGCGAAGTACTGCCGACGCTCGCTGTGCCCCAGGATGACCCACTTGGCACCCGCCTCGAGCAACATGGGCGCGCTGATCTCGCCCGTGAAGGCCCCGTCGCTCTTGGGGTAGAGGTTCTGGCCGGCGACCTCGAGCTTCTTGCCGTTCTCTTCGGAGATCTGAGCGATCGCCGCGATCACGGTGGAGGGCGGCGCGACCACCACGTCCACGTTCGGGTGCGCCTGGGCCGCGCGCGCCACGGCCTCGGCCAGCTCGCAGCCCTTGGCGCCGCCCAAATTCATCTTCCAGTTGCCAGCGATCAGCGGAGTTCGTTCAGTCATGTCCCATCCCGCGCAGGGCCTCGAGGCCCGGGAGTTTCTTGCCGGCGAGCAACGCCAGCGTGGCGCTGCCGCCTCCCGCCAGATGGTCGATGTCCCCGACTCGTTCGGGGCAGACCTGGCGGGCGGCGGCGACGCTATCGTCCCCGACGACCATGGTAAAGGCCGAGCTGTCGGCCAGCGCCTCCACGACCGCCCGCGTGCCCTCGGCGAAGGCCGGGTTCTTGTGGAAGCCGATCGTGCCCCACCAGAGGACGGTCCCGGCGCGGGCGATTTGCTCCTGGAACGCCTCCCGGGCGCGGGGGCCGAGATCGACGGCGCCCTCGACCGGATCCAGCTCTCCCGCGGGAGCGACGCGGCCGCTGGCCGCCTTGACCGACGTCGCCACGACGAAATCCTCCGGGAGCAGCAGGCGCCCGAAGGCCTGATCCATGAGGGTGCGCGCCCCCGCCAGGTAGCTCTCCTCGACGACGGAGGTCCCCATCGCCCCGCCCCGAGCCCGCACCATGGTGTTGCCGGGGACCCCGGCCGCGCAGAGCTGCTGACAGCGGGGCAGGAGCGTGTGCAAGACGTCGATCTTGTCGGTGAGGCGACTGCCGCCGAGGACGATCGTGAAGGGGCCCGTGGGGTTCAGGATCCGCAGCACCGCCTCGAGCTCCGCGAGGAGGTTGGGGCCGGCCACGCGCTGCTCGAGCAGGCGCGGCAGGATGGTCGTCGTCGCCGACTCCCGCTCGCAGCTGGACAGGGCGTCGTTGACGAACACATCACAGTACGCCATCAGCGCGCGGGCGAACGCCTCGTCGGCGCGGCCGTCTTCGGGGCCGCGCGCCAGGTTCTCGAGGACGCAGATTTGACCATCGCGGAGGTCGCTGATCACCTTCTTGACGGAGTCCCCCACGCAGTCGTCGGGGAGGTACACCTCGAGGTCGGTCAGCTCGCCCAGCCGCGCCGCGGCGGGCTCGATGCTGGGCGGCGTCTTGTCGCTGCGTCGAGCCACGCCGAAGCGTGAGGCGACGATGACCCGCGCCCCCGCCTCCACGAGCCGGCGCACGGTGGGGGCGACCCGGCGGATCGCGGAGTCGTCGACGATCTCCCCTTGCTTGTTCAGGGGGGCGTCCAGGTCGGCGCGCAGCAGCACGCGTTGATTTTCGACTTCGACGTCGTCCAACGAGGCGAGGCCAGAGAGCAGCGCCGCGGGACTTCTCACGGAGGGGGCGGACATGGTGTGGTCGAGGCGGTCCTAAGCGATGAACGAGCCCAGCTTGCGGAAGCGCTGGTAGCGGTCCTCGCGGAGCTCGTCGGGGGACAGGCCCGAGAGGGCGTTCAGCTCCTCGTAGAGCACCTGGTCGAGGACGCGGGCCGCCTGGTCGTAGTCCTGGTGGGCGCCGCCGGGGGGCTCCTCCACGATCCGATCGACGACGCCGAGCTCGAGCAGGTGCGGGGCGGTGATCTTCAGGCGCGCGGCGGCCTCGGGGGCGTGCTCGGCGCTCTTCCAGAGGATGGCGGCGCAGCCCTCGGGGGTGATCACCGAGTAGTAGCTGAACTCGAGGACCAGCACCCGGTTGGCGACGCCCAGGGCGAGGGCGCCTCCGGAGCCGCCCTCGCCGATGACCGTGGTGATGACGGGGACGCCGAGCCCGGCCATGGCCTCCAGAGAGGCGCCGATCGCTTCGCTCTGCCCGCGCTCCTCGCCTTCGAGGCCCGGGAAGGCGCCGGGGGTGTCGATGAAGGTGATGACGGGCAGCCCGAACCGATCGGCGAGCTCGTAGAGGCGGATCGCCTTGCGGTAGCCCTCGGGGTTCGGCATGCCGAAGTTGCGCCGGACGTTCTCCTTGGCGTTGCGCCCCTTCTGGTGGCCGATGACCACCACGCTGCGCCCGTGGAAACGGGCGATGCCCCCCACGATGGAGGCGTCGTCGCGGAAGCGCCGGTCTCCGTGGAGCTCCACGAAGTCCTCGAACAGCCGCGAGGTGTAGTCGAGGGTGTAGGGGCGGCTGGGGTGGCGCGACAGCTGCACCTTCTGCATGGGGGAGAGCTGCGCGAAGACCTCCCGCGCGAGGCGGGCAGCCTTGTCCTCGAGCCGCTTCAGCTCGACGCTGTACCGCTCGTCGCGCGACGCGAGATCGCGGAGTTCCCGCACCCGGGTGATCAGCTCGACGACGGGGCGCTCGAATGCGAGTACGTGGGCCATGAGCCGGCGCAAGATTGTCTGGAAGCCGCTCGATAGTCGAGCCTGCGCGCCACTTTTCCGAGGCGTTCCGCTGCCATGGCGATTTCCGACGGGGATCGGGGGCCAGGACGAAAGTGGTCCTACCAGGTTGCTGGCCGGACGACGGGGCGCGGAGGGTTGACGTTCGGCGACGGCTGGGCTGGCCCGCGGGAGTGGACGGGCAGGGGGCGCAGGGTCGAGAAACCCAAAATCAGCGCGGTTCGAAGGAGGCGGGCACCTGGACGCTCGGCTGCGTGCCGAGGACGTTGAAGCAGCGGAAGGGCTTCTCCTTGTTTTTCAGGTGCGCGGGGGGCAGCTCCTCGTAGACGAAGCGGCCCTTGAGGAGGTCGAGGGTCGGCTCGCTGACGACGATTTGCCCCGCCGCCGCGATGCCGCAGAGGCGCGCGCTCGTGTTCGCGGTGTCTCCGACGACCGTGTAGCTGAGGGCCTTGGAGCTGCCGATGTACCCCGCCACGAGGGGGCCCGTGTGGATGCCGAAGCCCACGTCGAGGGGAGGCAGCGAGGCGGCCACCCGCGTGCGGTTGAACTCCTCGAGCACGAGCTTCTGCTCGAGGGCGCAGCTCACGGAGCGGATGGCGTCGTCCGGGTGCGCCACGGGGGCTCCCCACAGGGCCATGATCCCGTCCCCCATGAACTTGTCGAGCGTGCCCTCGTACTTGAAGACCGTCTCGACCATGTGCTCGAAGTACTCGTTGAGCATCTCGACGAGGGACTCCGGGGAGGCGCGCTCGCTCATCGCGGTGAAGCCGCGGATGTCGGAGTTGAAGACGGTGCAGGTCTCCACGAGCTGACCGCCCTTCTTCACCTCGAGCTCTCCCGACAGCACCCGCTCGGCGACGTTGGGAGACAGCAGCCGGCTGAAGCGCTCGCGGTTGACGATCTCCTGCTCGATCTTCTTCCCGAGGATGTTGATCTCGATGAACATCGCCGCCTGGGCGGCGATGGCCGTCACGATCTCCAGGTCCTTGTGCTGGAACTGGGCGAGGCTCTCGCTGTCGAGCCAGAGCACGCCGAGGATGTCGTCGTTGTGGAGCAGCGGCGCGACGATGGCGGAGCTGATCCGGTTGAGGATCATGCTCTTGCCCTTGGAGGCGGCGAAGTCCATGGCCGCGTCATGGGTGAGCACCGTGGCGCGCTCCTGCATGACGTGGTTCATGATCGTCGACGAGACCGGGATGGGTGAGTCGGTGCCGTCGCGGCGCAGGCTCGCAGCGGGGACGAGCTCGTCGCGCTCCCGCAGGAAGATCACGCCGCGGTCCGCGCGTACGAAGCGGAAGATGGTCTGCAGGATCTTCTCGAGCAGCTTCTGGAGGTCGCGCTCGAGGGCGATCTCCCGGGAGAGCTCGTGGGAGAGGCGCAGGCGCTCGTAGTCCTGGGCGAGCTGCTCCGGGTTCGAGGAGACCTGATCGTAGGGAAGGAAGCCCTTCTGGATGGCGGCGATCTGCGTGCCGATCGAGCGCGACTGATCCCGCAGATCGATGCGCGTGCCCCCGAGGGGACGGTGAGCTTGGGGCACCGGGAGCGGGCTGGCCTGAAACCCAGGAGCACCGCCGTGGGGGACGCTTGGGGATCCGCCCTGGGGAGCGGGGCTGCCCTGGAGGGGCGCCCCGGCCTGAGAGGAGGAAGCTCCGCCGTGGGGGCCGGGGCCGTGGGGACCGGGGCCGTGGGGACCGGGGCCGTGGGGACCGGGGCCGTAGGGCGACGGACCGGAGGAGGCGAGGGAGGGCTGCGCGAGCGGGGTCTGCGCCGGGACGTCCCGCATGGTGGCGGGCCCGCCACCGCTGAACTGCTGGAAGGGCGGGCGCGCAGAGAAATCGTCGGGACGACGGTGGGAGGCGCTGGCGTCGCCGGCTTCGAAGCGCGCGCGCGTCTGGCCCATCGTGAGCTCGGCGCCGTGGCGCAGCACGACCTCTCCCTGCACCCGCTCGCCGTTGACGAACGTCCCGTTGAGGCTCCCGAGATCGCGTAGGATGAAATCGTTGCCGCGCTGCTCGATGACGCAGTGCTCTTTGGAGACGATCTTGTCGAGCAGCTGAATCGAGTTGTCCGGATGCCGACCCAGGGTGTTGTGCGCACGTAGCTCGACAGTCTGTTCCCCGTCGGGCGTAGCCAGCAAAAGTCGGGCCATAGTGAGAGTCCCCAGGCTAACCGGGGGTGGGCTGGGGGACAACCCGGCGCCGATCTTTCCTCGGATTCCCGGGCCCGGGGAGCCCGATCGGCGAGGGGGCCCCGAGGGGAGCCGCCGGGCTGGAGCGGCCGGAGCCGAAGTGGTTGGGCCAGTGGGGCTGGGTCAATGGGGCTGGGTCAATGGGGCTGGGTCAATGGGCTGGGTCAATGGGCTGGGTCAATGGGCTGGGTCAATGGGGTTGGGGTGGAGTGGCGGGGGCTGGAGCTGGAGCTGTTCCTGGGCGCGGGGGGGGCGTCGGGGGGGCGAGGGGAACGCGGCAGGGGGCTGGGCGCTGAGCGCTAAGTGGGCTCGCTGCGTGGGCTCGCTGGATGGGGCCGGGCGCTGGGCGCCGGGTGGCTGGGCTGCTCGGCGCCCTGGGCCGGCGTTTGCGGTAGGCTCCTCTGCGATGGCTGCGAAGGGTGATCCAGGGATGGATGAGCGGTGCGTGCTGGCGATCGACCAGGGCACGACGGGGACGACGGTGCTCGTCATGAGCGCGGGGGGGAAGACCCTCGGCAGGGCGACGCGGGAGTTCCCACAGCATTTCCCCCGGCCCGGGTGGGTCGAGCACGAACCGGACGACATCTGGCAGAGCGTGCTCGAGGCCCTCGCCCGGGCCCTGGAGGACGCCCGCGTCGCTCCCGAGCGGATCGCCGCGATCGGCATCACGAACCAACGGGAGACCACGCTGCTCTGGGAGCGGGAGACGGGACGCCCCGCGCACCGCGCGATCGTGTGGCAGGACCGGCGCACGACGGAGCTCTGCGCGGAGCTCGACGCCGCGGGACATGGCGCGCGAGTGCGGGAGGTCACGGGGCTCGTCATCGATCCCTACTTCTCGGGGAGCAAGCTGACCTGGTTGCTGTCGAAGCACCCCGAGATCGGCCGGGACGCGCGGGACGGGAAGCTGGCCTTCGGCACCGTCGACAGCTACCTGGTGCGGCGCCTCACGGCGGGGCGCGCGGGGCACGTCATCGAGGCGACCAACGCGTCGCGCACTCTGCTCATGGATCTGCGGACGCGCCGCTGGAGTCCGGAGATGTGTGAATTGTGGGGCGTGCCAGAGGCCCTCTTGCCGCGCATCGTGCCGAGCGCCGGGATCGTCGGCGTGACCCAGGGCGTGCCCGGGCTGCCCGATGGCGTGCCCATCGCGGGGATCGCTGGCGATCAGCAGGCAGCCCTGTTCGGTCAGGGCTGCTTCCAGGTCGGCGACGCCAAGTGCACCTACGGGACGGGCGCGTTCGTGCTCACCAACACGGGGGGGCTACCCGTGCAGAGCCGACACGGGCTGCTCTCCACCCTGGGCTGGCAGATCGGCGAGGAGGTGGTGTACGCCCTCGAGGGCGCGTGCTTCGTCGCGGGGGCGGCGGTCCAGTGGCTCCGGGACGGCTTGGGGATCCTCGAGTCCTCCGCCGAGGTGGAGCAGCTGGCAGCCTCCGTTCCCTCGAGCGACGGGGTGGTGTTCGTGCCGGCCCTGGCGGGTTTGGGCGCCCCCTACTGGGACCCGGAGGCGCGGGGCCTCATCTGCGGGCTGACCCGTGGGACGACCAAGGCGCACCTGGCGCGGGCGACCTTGGAGTCGATCGCCCTGCAGGTCGACGATCTGCTCGTGGCGATGGCGGACGATCAGGGCCGGCCCGTGGAGCGCATGCGCGTGGACGGTGGGGCGGCCGCCAACGACTTATTGATGCAACTGCAGGCGGACTATTCCGGGATGCGCGTAGAGAGGCCCACGGAGCTGGAATCCACGGCGCGCGGCGCCGCCATGCTCGCCGCGGTGGGGGTGGGGCTTCACCAGGAGGCCTCGGTTGCCGCCATGCTCTCGATGGAGCGCACTTTCGAGCCGGGCCTCGATGAATCGGGCCGGACTTCTGTTAAACAAACATGGAGCCAGGCTGTCGGCCGGGCTCGGAGCCGCGCGGCGGCTCCCTCGCCAACTCCGATACCGTGAGAATCCCCATGCCTGAAGCCGATCCCAACAACTCGCAAGCCAGCGCTGCCGAGACGAGGGACGTGCCGGTCGACTGGGAGGCGCTCGAAGACGCTTTCGAGAACAACGCCCCCGAGGTGCACAGCTATTTGCAGTTGAGCACGGGCGAGGTCCTGCGGGTCGTGGACGGCATCGCCGATCCCGAGATGCACGCGCGCATCGCGTCGGATCCGAGCTACATGCGGATCGAACCGGTCAGCTCGCGGGAGCAGTACCGCTGGATGGAGCGCTACATCCCGATGGTCGAGGATCGGGAGCTGCAAGCGCGGCTCACCGCGGCCATCGACGGCAAGGGCGCGTTCCGTCGCTTCAAGGATGCGCTGATGTCCCACGGCCCCGAGCGCGAGCGTTGGTTCGCGTTCCGCAGCGAGCGCCTGCGCGTCTTCATGGAGGCCTGGCTGAGCGCTCATGGCCTGCGGCCCGTGCCGCGCCCCAGCCAAGGGGTGGCGCCCACCCCGACCCAGGCGGACACGGGCGTGACGACCATCTCCCAGGAGCAGCTCGGTGGTCGCCGCACGCGGAGCGGAGAGGTCCTCCGCAAGCAGCTGCTGGAGGTCATCGAGTCCTTGAGCGGGCGGGAGCTCGACAAGGTGCTGACCTTCGCGGAGTTCGTGAAGGCCCGGCGATCGGCGCGGCCCTACGGCACGCGCGGTGAGGCCGTGGAGGAGAGCGGGGGCGCGGGGTCCTGACATGAAGGTCCGCGCGGCGCTCCTCGGGGGCTTGCTGGGCGCGCTCGTCGGAGGGAGCGCTCTGGCGGAGGAGGCGGACGCGCCGACGCGACGCGACGACGCGCCCGCGTCGTCGTCGTCGGAGCCGGCGTCCTCGGATCGGGTGCCATCGAGTGGGGCGCGGGCGTCGTCGGACGGGGGAGCGTCGAATCGGGTGCCGTTGGATCGGGTCGTGGTGCGCTTCAGCGTGCCGGAGACGGGCGGCGCGCTCTCTCCCCACTTCCTGTTCGAGCGGGAGCTCGCCTTCGAAGCTCGCCTGGAGGCGCTGGCAGATCGCACGTTCCAACCCAGCGACGAGGTCCCCTACCGTCGGCATCACTTGCAGGCGGCCCTCGAGCGGCACATCGCCGAGACCTTGCTCGCCTCCTTGAACATCGCGCCGGCGCCGAGCGCGGAGAGCGTGGATGCGCAGATCCGCGCCGCCCGCGTGCTGCTCGCCGAGCAAGTGGGGGGGCCCCTCGCCCTGCAGATGGCGGCCAGCGCCGAAGGGATCGGCGATCTGGAGCTGCGGGCGCTGCTGCGCCGACGCGCCCGGGCGAGCCTCTACTTGGATCGGATGGTGGCGCCCATGCTCGAGCCGAGTGAGGCCGAGCTTCGGCGCGTCTACCGGAGCGGCAAGACGCCGTTCTCCGGGCAGCGCTATCGCGCGATCGCCCCCCAGCTCCGGCGCTGGTACGTGGGCCGTCGCCTCGGTGAGGCGGCCCTCGGCTACTACCAGAACGCCCGCTCGCGCCTCACCATCGAGTACCTGCCGCGCAGCTATCAGGAGCCGTCTGGCGCC
>JAAZAA010000364.1 GCA_012514535.1 Myxococcales bacterium
GCACCGTGGCACCCCGCACCGTGGCACCCCGCACCGTGGCACCCCCCAGCGCGGCGCCCCCCACCGCTTCCCTCCCCGTGAGCCTCCCCGCGGGCGAGACCCTCGCCCTCGAGCTGCGTTGCCGACCGCGCCTCCATGGCATCTTCGTCGATCGGGTGCGCCTGCGCACGAGCGCCCCGGCCCAGGAGGACCTGTGGGTGGCGGCGACCGGCCAGGTCGTGCCCGCGGTGGTCTTCGACCGGGAGCTCCTCGAGGTGAGCCTCCCCTTTGGCGCTCGAAAGGTCGAAGAGGTCCGCACCGAAGGCCCGCGGAGCGGCGCCCTGCGCCTCCGGCTCCGCGAAGGAGATCGGCGCCGCTGGAGCGCCGAAGGGCTCCTCGTCGACGTGCTCCCCGCCGAGGGCGAGCAAGGCGCGGGGCTCCGGATCCAGCTCGAGGCCCGGCACGTCGGCAAGCACGCCGGGACCCTCCTCGTGGAGACGGGGCTCGACGGTGATCCGAGTGAGCTCGCCCTCCCCTACGCCTTTCACGTCTCCGGGACGCTGAACGTCGCGCCCGAGCCCCTGTACGTGAACCTCCGCGCTCCCCAGGCCGACGGGGCGCTCCTCGACGTCCGCAGCACGCAACCCGGCTTCCGGATCACCCAGATGCGGGTGCTCGAGGGGCCCTTCGTCGTCAGCTGGGAGCAGGTCGATGGGGGCCACGTGCGCGCGCGGGTGCGGGCTGCCCTGGATCACATCGACGCGGACGTGCGCGGAGCGACCGGGCGTCTTCTGATCCTGAGTAACGATCGCACCCAGCCGCGCCGGGAGGTGGCCTTGTTCGCCCTCGGGAAGATCCCTCAGCCCGCGCGCTGAGCCCGCTCCCGATGGATCGGGTCGGCCCCCAGGGTACCCATGAGTGAATCGAGATATGCCGCCGAGCTCACCCGATCGAGCTCTCGGCGCGCCGCCATCAGCCGGTCCTCGATGCCCAGGCGCCGCACCTCGCTGGCGTAGCCCGGGCGCGCCCGGAACAGCTCCAGTGCTTCGATGTGCCTGCGCCACAGGGCCACGTCGCGCGCTTGCTTGGTCCGCAAACGCTCCCGGTACCAGTCGCTGGAGAGCACCGCGTCCCGGGTGAACATCGCGCGGACCTCCGGGTGCGTCACGTCCTTCCCCTCCCAGTGGCCGTAGGCCATGATGTGGAGCAACGCGCGCAGCGGCGGACAAGCGTCGTGAACGCTCCCGTCCTCGAAGTACTGGCGCGCGACCCGCTCCTGGGCCTGGACGATGTTGTCGACGCCATCGACGAAGACCTCGAGGTCCTGCGTCTCGGGCCGCAGCATGTCCGGGGTGAAGACGGCCGCCGGGTTGTCGAACACACGCCCGAAATAGGTGTGCACGAAGCGCTCCGTGATGCGGTAGCCCAGCCGGCTCGCCTGCACCTTGCGGCCTCCGAACTCGAAATCCTCCACCTTCTCCAGGTGCCCCTCGGCGATCATGCGCTGGGGGTCGCGCTCCTCGGGGAACAGGCGGCACCAGATCTCGGGCACGAGCAAGCTCACGTCGTGATCGACGCGGCACTTGGGCCCGACCCAGCCAGCCGCCGAGCTGAAGCCCGCGTACCCCGTGAGGACCATCGAGACCAGAGCGTTGTTGAGATCCGCCGTGGCGGCGATGGCGTTGAAGGGGCCCTTGGTGAGGGCGCCCTCGGAGCCGGCCCCGGTCGTGCTCGGCGACTTCCCCGTCACCGAGCAGATGTAATCCATGAACAGCTCCGGGAGCTCCTGGTAGTGGATCGGGTTGTACACGCACAGGGGCCGGATCTTCGTGCCGCCGATCTCGTCTGGAGGGTTGTTGCGACGCCCGCTCAGGACGCTGATCACCGGGAACACCACCGATTGTCCCTGGGGGATTCGGCGATAGAGCCGCGCCCCGAGCTCGGCGACGTAGCGATCCCGCGGGCGGGCCAGATCGAGGCGCACCTGCAGGTAACGAGGGTTCTTGGTGGGCTTTCCGCCGACGATGCGCGGCTTCGCCGAGCACACGTCGTAGCCGTCGCTGCGCGCGGCCGCCCGCGTGACGTGGTCCTGCATCGGCGGAGAGAAGCGCCCGTGCACGTCGACGCGCTCGGCGATGTCTCGCATCTCCGCTGGCGAGAGCGGCGCGAAGTTGGACGCGAACAGGCCGGGCTCGGCCATGTCCTTCTCCGTCTGGCGGTCGAATCCAGGATGGATGGCGTCGTCGGGCCGCTGGAAGAGGCGGTACTCGCAGTTCTCCGCGAGCTTCAGGGAGGGGTGACCCGAATACTCGCTCGGGAGGCCGGGCAGCTGGCTCGCGGGCACCACGACGCTGGCGGTGATGTCGTCCTCCATCTGCACCTTGTCGGCGGCGATGAAGTCCTGCCGCAGCTTGTAGGTGCGCCAGCCTCCGTGGTCCCAGAAGCCGATGCGCAGGTACGAGCCCACCAGCTTGCGCCCGTCCACGCGCAACTCGTGACCTGCGGCACCGTTCACCATGTCGACGGTGAAATGCTCCTTCCAGTCGCTCCCCCACTCGTCGCGGTAAAACCGCTTGATGGCGAAGACGATCGCCCGCACGTGGTTCGGGATTCCCTCGAGCCAGCGGTTGTACTCGTCGGTGTACAGGTGCGGGTTGGGTGTCAGCAGCTTGATGACGGACCCGAGCGAACGGGCCTTGGACAGGATCGGGCGCGAGGGATCCTTACCGGGCTCCCCGGTCTGCTGGGCGCGGAGCTCCGGGCGCAGACAGTCGCCGTAGTCCCGATCGAGGAGCTCCTGCACTCGCGCCAGGTCCTTCTCGTAGTCCCCCACATGGATCGGCCCGTACAGCACCGCGTCCGTGAGGCTCTTGGAGATCTCACTCTTGCCCCCTCCCGAGACGGTGCAGGGTTTGTGACAGAACGTCCCCTCGGGCACCGTGCCCAGCAGCCGCCAGCTGGAGGCCACCGGGTGTTTCGCCAGGCGGACCTTGTAGCCGCTCGGGTGCAAGTAAGTGTGCCCGGGCAGCACGCGCAGGGTCCTCGTCTGCCCACCGCTCGTCCAGCGCGCCTGCTGGGTCGCCAGATCGATCGCCATGTCCTCGGGCAAGATGTGCACGTCCGGGTAGGTCTTGTCGGTGGCGTAGCCCTCGGGGTGCACGATCACGGAGTCGCCGAGCAGCGCCACGGCGTCGGCGAACTTGTGATCGGTCCCGATGATGCGAGCGTCGGGCAGAAAACGCGTGCCGAGATTGAACGTCGGGAAGGCGAGCGCACCACCCGCGTGCTCCTCCTCGGCGAGCCCGAACAGGTTCGCGCTCAGACCGATCTGAGTCTTCACCTCCTTCTTGCAGTAGCCGAAGTAGTTGTCGGCGAGCACGGTGACCATCACGCCCTGCATGTCGCGGAGGGTGATCTTGAAGGGGCGTCCTCCGTTGTAGAGTTCGTCCTCCTCCGTCCAGCACATGCCCTGCGCCCGCTGGCGCTCCGTCGCCTCGCTCACGTGCGGCAGGCCCAGGTCCTTCTTCTTGAGCTGGACCAGGTGCGGCGCGAGTACGACGCACCCGGAGTGCCCGGTCCACCCCTCGACGTCGAGCGCCGCGTCGTTCTCCGGGAGCTCCGGATCCCCTGCGTTCCCGAAGATGCTCTCGACGAAATCGAGGTTCGACACGAGGCCGCCGGGCGCGAAGAAGCGGATCTCCATGCGCTTCTCGGGCATCGCGCCGGGCACGGCCGGGCACACGAGCGGCCGCAACAGCAGGGACACCATGGTCTCCACCGGCTCCTCCCAGCCTTCCGAGAAGGGCAGGCGCGCCAACTCCGCCGGGGGTTCGAACGCCGCCCGCAGAAGCGCCGCGTAGGTCCGCAGGGGCACCGCGACCTTGTCCGCTGGCACCGGGAGCCCGTAGTCCGCCACGTGGAAGACGCCCTGGGTCGTCCGGCGATCGTTGATGGGATTGTGAAGGACACCGTTGCCGAGGCGATAGCTCGACACGCAAGCGTTCTCGTACACGTCCTTCGTCTGCGGGAGTGACAGCTCCCGCGCCAGGCCGTACCGATCGAGGACGAGGGTCTGCCGCGGCACGCGCACCGGGGGCAGCCCCTGCTCCGCAAAGGTCCGATCGAGAAAGGCCTGAATGCGGGCGTCGGCCGGGTTCAGGTGATCGGCGAGGAGGCGACGTTGCTCGAGGTAATGGCGGAAGAGGCCCTCGGCGAGCTCGAGGAACTCCGGGTCCCCTTGGTCGGGGGGCACGGCGAAGCCTTGGGTCGCTAGCTTCAAGATCAGCAAGCGGGCCGCGGAGCTCCGGTCCGAGTCGGCGTGGCTCCCGTCGGCGCGGATGCCCAGGGCGCGCTCTTGAGTGCTCGAGTGTCCATCCATGGCCGCAACCTACCAATGGTCGGCGCCTGGAACGAGCGCTGGGCGCATGCGCAGGTGACGCCTGCCGCCCTTCGGGCGTGACCCCCCGGAGCGTTCGGGGGACCCGGTTCACCCTCGGGTCGCCCCCCGCCCCGGTGTCAGCCCACCCAGCGGCGCGCGTTCCGAAACATGCGCAGCCAGGGAGAGTCCTCGGGCCACTCCTCGGGCCGCCAGGAGAGCTGGACCGAGCGGAACACGCGCTCCGGGTGCGGCATCAAGATGGTGGCGCGACCATCCCGGGTCGTGAGCCCCGTGATGCCCCCCGGAGAGCCGTTCGGGTTCTCCGGGTAGTGCTCCGTGGGGCGGCCGGCGTTGTCGACGAAGCGCAGGGCCACCTGGGCAGCGTCGGACGACACACCCGTGAAATCCGCGCGTCCTTCCCCGTGGGCGACGGCGATGGGCAAGCGCGAGCCCGCCATGCCCGCGAAGAAGACGGACGGCGAGTCCTGCACCTCGACGAGGCTGAGCCGGGCCTCGAACTGCTCCGACTCGTTCCGCACGAAGCGCGGCCACGCCTCGGCGCCCGGGATCAACCCCTTCAGCCCGGCCAGCGCCTGGCAGCCGTTGCACACCCCGAGGCTGAAGGCGTCCGGTCGCGCGAAGAAGCGGCTCAAGGCCTCCCGCGCCCGCGCGGTGAACAGCACCGACTTCGCCCAGCCCAGGCCCGCCCCGAGCACGTCGCCGTAGGAGAAGCCCCCGCAGGCGACGAGCCCCCGAAACGCGTCGAGGCGCACCCGCTCGCCGAGCACGTCGCTCATGTGCACGTCGATGGCCTCGAAGCCGGCGCGGTGGAAAGCAGCGGCCATCTCCACCTGACCATTGACGCCCTGCTCCCGCAGGATGGCCACCTTCGGGCGCTCGGCGGCTGCCTCGATCAGCGGGCGCGCCACGTCCTCGGCGGGGTCGAAGGTGAGCCGCGGCGACAAACCGGGATCCTCGAGGTCCCCGAGCCTCTCGAACTCCTGGGCGGCACAGGTGGGATTGTCCCGCAGCGCCTGCATTCGGTGGCTGGTCTCCGACCAGGCCCGACGGAGGTCGACCCGCGCCTCGTCCAGCACGGTCACCCCGCCGTGGACGAAGACGACGCGCTGCTCCGAGGCGAGAGCCCCCACCACGTGCACGGTCTCACCCGTCACCAGGCCCCGCGCGGCGAGCACGTCGAGCACCTCCTGGAGTTCGGATCGACGCACCTGCAGGACCGCGCCGAGCTCCTCGGCGAACAACGCCCCCAGCAGATCCCGCTCGCCGGGCTGCCCCGCGCCTCCCCCGACGAGCCCGTCGAGCTCGACGCGGACGCCCGTGCCCCCCGCGAAGGCCATCTCGCAGATCGTCGCGAACAGACCGCCGTCGGAGCGATCGTGATAGGCGAGGATCGCGCCTCGACGGTTGAGCTCCTGAACGGCCTCGAACAGCGCCCGCAGCTCGCCGGGATCGTCGACGTCCGGCGGCGTGGAGCCCAGCTGCCCGGTGACCTGCGCCAAGGCGGAGGCCCCGAGGCGGTTCTTGCCCCGCCCCAAATCGATCAGGACGAGCGCGGACTCCCCAGCGTCCGTGCGCAGCTGCGGCGTCAGCGCGCCGCGCACGTCCGGGACCCGCGCGAACGCCGACACGATGAGCGACACCGGCGCGACGACGCGCTTCTGCCCCTCGTCCCAGACCGTCTGCATGGACATCGAGTCCTTGCCCACGGGGATCGTGAGACCGAGCTCCGGGCAGAGCTCGAGGCCCACCGCCTTCACGGCGTCGTACAGGCGAGCGTCTTCCCCGGGGGCGCCCGCCGCGGCCATCCAGTTCGCCGACAGCTTCACGCGGGTCAGGCTCTCCACCGGAGCGGACGCGAGGTTCGTCAGCGCCTCGCCGACCGCCATGCGCGCCGCGGCGGCGGAGTCCACGATGGCGATGGGCGTGCGCTCTCCGATGGCGAAGGCCTCCCCCGTATACCCGGTGTAGTCGGCGAGGGTCACCGCCGCGTCCGCGACGGGGACCTGCCAGGGGCCCACCATCTGATCCCGCGCGATGAGCCCCGTCACCGTGCGATCGCCGATCGTGATGAGGAAGCTCTTGTCCGCGACCGCGGGCAGGCGCAGCACGCGATAAGCCAGCTCCCGGATCGAGCCCTCCTCGAAGCGGAGGTCGGTCCGCGGCGCCGGCTCGCGCCGCACGTCCCGGGTCATCTTCGGCGGCTTGCCGAACAGGACGTTCAGCGGCAAGTCGATGGGCGCGTTACCAAAGTGGGCGTCGTCCACGCGCAGGTGCTCCTCCGCGGTCGCCTCCCCCACCACCGCGTAGGGGCAGCGCTCTCGCTCACAGATGCGCTCGAACAGCTCGAGTCGCTCCGGATCGATCGCGAGCACGTAGCGCTCCTGCGCTTCGTTGCACCAGATCTCGAGGGGCGACATCCCCGGCTCGGCGTTGGGCACCTCCCGCAGCTCCAGGCGGGCCCCACGGCTCGAGTCGTGCACCAGCTCCGGCAGCGCGTTCGAGAGCCCCCCCGCCCCCACGTCGTGGATGCTCACGATGGGCGACTCGGCACCGAGCGCGTTGCAGCGGTCGATCACCTCCTGGCAGCGCCGCTCCATCTCCGGGTTGTCCCGCTGCACGGAGGCGAAATCGAGATCTGCCGCGCTCGCCCCGGAGGCCATCGAGCTCGCCGCGCCTCCCCCCAAGCCGATCAACAGCGCAGGGCCACCGAGGACGATCAACTTGGCGCCCGGCGCGATCGTGCCCTTGTGGGTGAGCTCGGGGCGCACGTTGCCCAGGCCCCCGGCGAGCATGATGGGCTTGTGGTATCCACGCACCACCCCACCGGTCTCCGTCGGGACACTCTGCTCGTAGGTGCGGAAGTAGCCGCACACGTTGGGCCGCCCGAACTCGTTGTTGAAGGCGGCGCCGCCGAGCGGGCCGTCGATCATGATGTCGAGGGCCGAGACGATGCGGTCGGGCTTGCCGTGGTCCTGCTCCCAGGGCTGCTCGAAGCCAGGGATGCGCAAGTTCGAGACGGAGAACCCCGTGAGCCCCGCCTTGGGCTTGGAGCCGCGCCCCGTCGCCCCTTCGTCGCGGATCTCTCCGCCGGACCCGGTCGAGGCGCCCGGGTAGGGCGAGATGGCCGTCGGATGATTGTGGGTCTCCACCTTCATCAGGATGTGGGCGGGCTCGCGGAGGACCTCGTAGGGCGCTCCCGCCCCGCCAGCCGCGGGGCGCGCAAAGAAGCGCTCCGCCTCGAACCCCTCCATGACCGCGGCGTTGTCGCTGTAGGCCGAGAGCACCCCCTCCGAGCAGCGCTCGTAGGTGTTCTTGATCATCCCGAACAGGGAGTGGGGCTGCCGCTCGCCGTCGATGATCCAGTCGGCGCGGAAGATCTTGTGACGACAGTGCTCCGAGTTCGCCTGGGCGAACATCATGAGCTCCACGTCCGTGGGATCGCGCCCCAGCGCGCGGAACGCGTCCACGAGGTACTCGATCTCGTCCTCGGCCAGGGCGAGCCCGAGGTCCCCGTTGGCCTCGCGCAGGGCGTCCGCGCCCCGCTCCAGGACCGCCACGGTCGTGAAGGGCTGCGGCTCGCCAGCCCGGAACAGCGCGCTCGCGTCCTCTACCTCGAAGCTGACGGACTCCGTCATCCGGTCGTGCAGAGCCGCGGCGGCCCGCGCGAGCACCTCCGGCACCAGGCCGTTCCCCTGGAGGTAGTAGGCGACGCCCCGCTCGATCCGCCGCACGCTCGAGAGGCCACACCCCCGGGCGATGTCCGTCGCCTTGGAGCTCCACGGCGAGATCGTCCCGAAGCGGGGGGTCACCAGGACGAGCTGACCCGTCGGGGCCTCGGCGGCCTGCGGCGCCCCGTAGCGGAGCAGTTCCTCGAGGACCTCGCGCTGCGCGTCGTCGAGCGCCCCCTCCACGTCCGCGAAATGGAGGAACTCTGCCTCCAGGCCCTCCACTTCCGGAGCCACCTCCTGCACGGCTGCGAACAGCTTCTGTTTCCGAAAGGGCGAGATGGCTGGGGAACCGCGGAAGACCTGCATGGGACCGCCGGGTTCTTCCCCCGAAGCGCGCAGGGTGGCAAGCGAGAAGGGCCCGAGGCCCGAATGGTCCCTCAGCGACCGAACCGCAGCGCGACCCAAACGAACGAGCGCGCCGCGTAGGCGCCGTGCACCGCGACGTAGGGCCAGAAGAACAGGTCCAGGCGCCCCACCGCGGCCGCGAGCCAGATGTACGACGGGTAGTGGACGAGCAGCTTGGCCCCGCCGAGCAGGACCCGCTCCAGGAGAGAGCCCCCGCCGGCGGCGCTGGCGGCGTCGTCCGCCGCGTCCGTGGTCGGCAGCGGGCTCGGCTCCGACTGGCTGGGCCCCCGCCCCAGCGGGTCCCGCGCGGCGAGGACGGCTCGGATCTCCGGGCGACGCTCGAAGGTGGTCATGGCCACCCCCGAGGCGAGAAAGACCAACCCCAGCACGCCCGCCAGGAGGAACACCACCTCCCCCCGTTCGAAATGGAGCCGCACGGCGCTCGCCCCCAGGATCACGAACGCCTTGATCTCATCCATCAAAAAATCGAGCAGGTGCCCCTCCGGCGACGCGATCCCCCGCCAGCGCGCCAGCATGCCGTCGGCGCAGTCGAGCACGTACGAGAGCTCGAACACGAGCACCGCCACTCCGAGCCCCCACCACCCGGGCAACACCACCAGCAGCAACCCCGCCAGGCACGCCACCAAGAAGCTCGCCAAGGTGATCTGGTTTGGCGTGACGCGCGTGTGCTGCACCGAGCTGACCACCCAAGCCGCCACCGGCCTGCACACGTACGTGTTCCAGGGCAGATCGGGGATCTTCTTCGTCGCCTGATAAACCTGTCGCGCACCCACCGCCCGCGAGGGTAGTCAGCGACGGGCGCCGAAGCGAGCCGGATGCCCGCTCCTCGGCTCGAGGCGCACGAAACGGGCGCCCCGAAGTGTTCCCCGTCGCTGCAGCGAACCGCCAGCGCAGCCGACGGCCAGCGCCGCGAGCAGAAGCCTGCCAAACCGCATCCAGCACCGGTTCTTTGGGCGGCTCAGTCCGGGGAGCAGCCGTCCCCTCCCACGCGATCGCCGTCGTCGCAGCGCTCCCCTTCATCGACTCGGCCGTTCCCACAGGATGACGCCGACTCTGGTTCAGAGGGCGCTTTCAGGCGGGCAAGGCGCTCCGCACGGACGCGCGAGCCGGAGCCGCTCGAGGGAACCCGGCGGGTGGCTCGGGGAAAGCGAGCTGCGATCGAGGGACCGGCGCAGCCCATGCAGATCGACCCCGGATTTCATCCAGAAATTCGCTATAGGGGGCGAGCCATGCGGATCGAGCGATACCTGGACCAGTTGGCCAGCGCGGCCATTCGAGAGACCACGGGGCAGACGTCGTCGCCCCTGCTGCGCCCGACCACGGATCCGCGCCACGGCGACTACCAGCTGAACGCCGCCATGGCCCTCGCCAAGGCGCTCGGGAAGAAGCCTCGGGAGATCGCCGAGCCCTTGGCCGCCAAGCTGGCGGAGCACCCGGCCATCGCCCGGGCGGAGGTGGCGGGGCCCGGCTTCGTCAACCTGCACCTGGACGACACCTGGCTCGGTGAGCGCCTCACGGAGGCCGCCCGGGACGCCGAGCGCTGCGGGATCCCGCTCGTCGACACCCCCGAGAAGATCGTCGTGGACTTCTCGAGCCCGAACATCGCCAAGCAGATGCACGTCGGCCATCTGCGCTCGACCATCATCGGTGACGCCCTCTGCCGCCTGCTACGCGCCATCGGTCACGAGGTCATCGGAGACAACCACCTCGGCGACTGGGGCACCCAGTACGGCCTGTTGCTGGTGGGAATGCGGGAGTTCGGCTCCCTCGACGCCCTGGACGAGCAGCCCATCGAGGAGCTCGAGCGCGTCTACAAGCTCGCGTCCGCCCGCGCCAAGGACGACGAGGACTTCGCCGAGCGGGCACGCACCGAGCTGGCGAAGCTGCAGTCCGGCGACGCGGAGAACATGGCGCTCTGGAAGAAGTTCGTGGACACGACGCGCCGCGAGCTCGAGCGGACCTACGAGCGCATGGGGATCCACTTCGACGAGTGGCTGGGAGAGAGCGCCTACAACGACATGCTCCCCGGCGTGGTGGAGCGCCTGCTCGCGGCGGGTCTGGCGCGGGAAGATCAGGGCGCCGTCGGCGTGTTCTGGCAGGAGCTCGAGGGCGCTCCGGCGAAGCTCGCCAAGCAAAAGGAGCCCTTCCTCGTGCGCAAGCGGGACGGGGCGTTCCTCTACTCGACGACGGACATCGCGGCCGTGCTCTACCGCAAAGATCGGTGGCACGCGGACCGCTCCCTGTACGTCGTCGATGCACGGCAGGGCCTGCACTTCCAGCAGCTCTTCGCCGTCGCCCAGCTCCTCGGCGTGGAGATGCAGCTCGAGCACATCTCCTTCGGCACGGTGCTGGACGAAGCCGGAAAGCCCCTGAAGACCCGCGACGGCAAGGCCGTCACCCTGGCGTCCCTGCTCGACGAGGCAGAGCGGCGCGCCGAGGCGCGCATCCGCGAGGGCATCGCGGAGAAGAAGCTACATATCGACGAGCAGGACGTCCCCACCGTGGCGCGAGCCGTGGGGATCGGCGCGGTGAAGTACGCCGATCTCCGCCAGAACCGCTCCAGCGACTATCAGTTCGACTGGGACAAGCTGGTGAGCTTCAACGGCAACGCGGGCCCCTATCTCCAGTACGCCTACGCTCGCGTGGCCAGCATCTTCGCGAAGGGCGGCGAAGACCTCGACGCGGCGGTAGGACCGATCGTCTTGCGCGAGCCCCCCGAGGAGCGCCTCGGTCGGGTGCTGGCGCGCTTCGGTGAGGTCGTGCACCAGGCCGCCGAGAGCTACCTCCCCCACCTCTTGACCGATCACCTCTATGACCTGGCCAAGAGCTTCATGAGCTTTTACGAGGCGCTCCCCGTCCTCAAGGCGGAGGGCGACGTGCGCGCCAGCCGGCTCGCGCTCGCGGCCCTGACGGCGCGACAGATGCGGCGCGGCCTCGATTTGCTCGGGATCGAGGTCCTCGAGCGGATGTGAGACACGAAGGAGCCGCCGCAGGGAGTTTGCTGGACCGGGTGTTCGTGGAGCTCGAAGAGTGATGGGAGACATGCCCCCCAAGAGACCATTCCCGCCCCCGCACCTGGCCTGCGCGCTGGCCTCGGCCCTCCTGCTCGCCCTCGGCGCGGGAGCGTCCTGCGACCGGCGGCCTCCCCCGGAGAGCTCCGGCACGGCGAGCCAAGGCGCGCCCCGACCTCCGGGCGCTCCCCCCGACGAGGCCCCCACGGCCCCGACGCTGGGCACCGAGCCCCTGGCGCCCTTCGAAGCCGAGGGGGAGCCGAATCCCTCGGAGACGGCCCCCGCGACGCCACAGGAGCCGGCCCCCTCCGTGTCCCCGAGCGCCCGACGAGCCTATCGGATCGCCGCCCTCGGTGACTCGCTCACGGACGCGCGCTCCGGGGGCGGGGGTTATTTGCGTGTCGTGGCAGAGGCGTGCCCGGAGACCGTCATCGACAACTACGGCAAGGGCGGCGACATGGTGAACCAGATGCGCCGCCGCTTCGAGCGGGACATCCTGCCCCGCGTCACCGAGCGTGGGTACACACACCTCGTCGTATATGGAGGCGTCAACGACCTCTACAGCGACGAGACGGCCGGGCGCACCAACGATCGCATCCAGGAAGACCTCACGGCGATCTACGAGCGCGCTCACGCCAGCGGAATGCGCGTGGTCGCCGTCACCGTGAGCCCCTGGGGCGGCTTCACCCGCTACTTCATCCCGCGGCGCGCGGAGACCACTCGCCAGCTCAACGCCTGGATCGCCGAGCAGGGGGCGGCGGAGCGCGTGGATCGGGTGGTCGACTCCTACCCGCTCCTGTCCTGCGGCGACCCGGAGCGCCTCTGCCCCGATTACGCGCGCCCCGATGGGCTCCACCTGAACGCCCAGGGCCAGGAACGCCTCGGGCGAGCCCTGCTGGAGACCGCTTTCCCCGACTGCAAGTGACCCAGATCCGCCGGGACCCCGCCGGGACCCTCATTTTGTCGCGCCCGCCCGCGTCGCCTTGGGGTAAAGAGGGCCCCATGGCCTCCGATCTCCAGGGATCCCCCACCCCCGCCTCCGAAGCGCCGAAGCGCGAGTCCAGCGGGGACAGCAAGCCGCGCACGAAGAAGCGCGTCGCCCGCGCGGGGAACAAGCGCCCGCCCGTCAATCCATGGGATCAGGTGTTGAGCGGGCGGCTCGTCGTGGTCGCGATGCTGTTCGCGGCGATGGTCTTCATCCCCCTGTCACCCCTGGGAATGATGCTGGCCAAGAAGGCGCCCACGCCGACACACTCCAAGGACTGGAAGGTGGGCGCCGAAGGCACGGTCCACCTCACCGTCATCACGGCGGACTACAACAAGCTCGCCTGCGCCCACGGGGAGTCCGTCGGTAACTACCACTGCGCCTTCGACGGACAGAAGAAGCCCTGGCCTACCGCCGCAGAGGCGCCGCACGACGACAACAAGAAGCAGATCATCCAGCCCTACCGCACCACGGACGGCAGCCTGATCTTGCTGGCGGGGCTCTGGGCTCAGCCCGAGGTCGCCACCCGCCTCCACAACGAGCCACCCCACGCGGTGACGGAGAAGAAGCTCGCGCGCTTCGTGGTGGAATGCCGGGTGAAGTTCCTCGCCGAGTGGGAGGCCCCCCTGGTGCGCTGGGCACCGGGTCAGGCCTGGGCGCCCCAAGGCAACGGCGACGAGGGGCAGCCCAAGCGCGCGCCCATCGCCGAGCCCCTGGATTGCCAGATCCTCGAGCGGAAGCGTTCGAGCTGAGTTAGCCGTCGCAGGGAGCGGCGAGGTTCGACTCGGCCCCGGCCGTCAGCGGCGGCGCCCTCTCCGAGAGACGCCAGCCGAGGGCGGCGAACAGACGCTGAGTCAGGTACACGGACGTCAGGGCCACGACCCAGCCCGCCAGCCCGTCCACGATCCAGTGGTGGTCCAGGTACACGGAGGCCCCGAACATCACCGTAGCGTAGACGAGGTGAACCCAGCGCGTCCTCCACCCGGTGAAGCGCCACGCCGTCAACAGGCCCAAGGCGGGAAAGGCGCAGTGCATCGACGGTAGCGCCCCGAACACCTGCGAGGCCCGCGCATAGAACCCCTCGAAGTAGGAAATCCCGAGGAGCGCGTCCACCCGCAACAACCCCGCCGCGTGGGCAGGGACGCTCAGATCCACGGCGCAGCCGTGGTTGCGGACGTACCAGGGAGGCGCAGCGGGCACGAGCACCCAGATGGCGAAGGCGATGAAGTTGGCGATGGCGAAGGACCAGAGGAAGTAGCGCATCCTCGGGCGATCGTGGACGAACAGGAAAGCCGCGTAGCCCAGCGACACCATCCAGAAGATCGCGTAGGGGACCGCGAACAGGAGATCGAGGCCCACGCTCGGGTTCGCGGTGAAGTAGTCCTGGGGCGTGACCCCCGGGCGCACCGAGAACAGGGCGAGCTCCAGATCGCGCAGACCGCAGGCGAGCACCCGACTCGGCGTGATGGTGGCGTCGATCAAGTACTTCACCGCGTCGTAGCCGATGGCGAAGAGCAGATAGGGGCTGAGGTCGACGAAGAAATCCCGACTGCGCCGCGTCACGTACGCGAGCGCGGGGCACACGAGGGCGATCGCGACGTACTCCCAACGAAAGAAGCCCAGCGCCGTCATCACCAGCACGTACAGGACGGGCAAGAGCGGCACCCACCACCGCTTGCCCCAGAGCTGCTGGACGTGTCGGGTGAATGCTTGCGGAGCTGATGCGGACATCGCGACGTACCGATTGCGGGCGTATACCGGCTGCGGGAGGGAGCGGCGCCCCCTCCTCCCCCTTGCCACGAACGACCCTTGCCACGAACGGCCCCCCGACAGAACCCCGGCGCCGGTCTTATCGAGCCCCCCGGCGGTCCCAAGCCGCCGCTTCCCCGCGGAGGAGCCTTGCTGAGCTTGAGCGGACTGCTCTAGGGTGCGCCACCATGAAGCTCGATTCGGATCTCGAAGCGAAACTCGCGAAGGTGCTCGCTTCGTGGTTCGGCTGTGGCAAGGCCCCCTGGGCGCCGGGGACCGTGGGCGCCCTCGGCGCCGTGCCTCTGTTCCTCGTCCTCAAGCGTCTGCACCCGATCGCCTACGCCGCCGCGACCCTCGGGGTGTCGGTGGCGGGCATCTGGGCCTCTCAAAAGACGGCCGACGCCCTGGGAGAGAAGGATCCGAG
This sequence comes from Myxococcales bacterium, assembly GCA_012514535.1. GTDB lineage: Bacteria > Myxococcota_A > Polyangia > Polyangiales > Polyangiaceae > NIC37A-2. The sequence continues at coordinate 14,642 of JAAZAA010000364.1, forward strand.
CTCCGTGGTGATCGACGAGGTCGCGGGCGTGCTCATCGCCCTCGGACTCGTGGCGCGCCGCGGCCCTGGAGCGCAGGCCCTCGCCTGGGTGCTGTTCCGCGCCTTCGACATCGCCAAGCCGGGTCCCATCGACGACCTGCAGCACCTGCGCCCGGCGGGGCTCGGGATCATGGCGGACGATCTCGCCGCCGGCGCCCTCGCTGGAGTCGTGGCGCGCCTGTTGAGCCGCCCCTGAGTCGCAGCACCGAAGCGATCGTGCCCGAGCCATCGGGGCAGCCCTCAGGTCACCGGAAGCGGATGGCCCGCAGAGCGGAGCTGTCCGGATCCGTCTTCGCGCCGGGCTCCGCGTCCCCGGGCGCCCCGTCCTCTCGCTCGGCGTTTGGCGCCCCGCCCGCCTCGAGCGACCCCTCTCCTTCGAGCGCGCGCTGGGCGGCTCGCAGGGCGACGGCCGCCGCCGCGAAGCTCAACACCGCCATCAGCCCGAGGCCCGTGAGCAGCAGCACCTGCGCCCAGCCGAGCTCCCCTCCGAAGCGCGCGGGCGCGTTCCAGGCGAGACCTCCGAGGAGCAGGGTGATCACCAAGAGCACGAGCCGCTCCGCCCGCCGCATGAACAGCGGCGGCAGCTTGGCGCCCAGGCTCTCCGCGCGGGCGCGCACGTAGCTCACGCTCACCGCTCCCAGCATGGCCGCGGCAGGGACCCCCACCCACCAGCCATGGGACGAGAGCAAGATGACGAGCCCCAACAGGGGCAGCGCGTCCGAGAAACGATCCACCGTCGAGTCCAGGAGCGCCCCGAACTTGGTGGCTCGCCCGGTGGCCCGCGCCACCATCCCGTCGAGCACGTCGAACAAACCGCTGAGCAGCAGGATGGTCGCCGCCGTGAGCAGGTGCCCCGTCGCCACGGCTGCCCCCGCGAGCAGGGCCAGCACCAAGGAGCCATAGGTCAGGGCGTTCGGCGTGATCCCGAGCTCGCCCAGCCGTCTCCCTGCCGTCATGCAGCGGCCGTAGAGCGTCTTCGCGGTCGTCGACGACGCCCACACGGTCCCCGACAGCCGCCCCGCCACGTAGGCGTCGACGTCGTCTTGGGTCATCGGATGGCCATCGGGTCTCGTCGCCGCAGCCCCTCCACCCCTTGGCGTGGAGGGCCCTCCGCGACCCCGATGGCCCGCGACTCCGGCCCGGTCCCTCCTGGGAGGGTCCCAACGTAAAGCGCGCAGCATCCTACCCCAACTTACTCCGCGCCTGGGCAGCGCGCTAACACGTCACTCTGGTCAGCCCGCACGGACGCTCGGCCTGGCGTCGCCATTTCTTCGGGCGTTTCCACGACTTGAGCTCGACTCGAGTCGTCGCCTCGATCTCGCTGAGAAAAATTCATCGACCTCCAGCGGTTCTTGTGTTGGCGGCACACCAATGGCGTTCGACGCGGGAAATGCGCCCTCACCACAACGCGACGGCGGTCGAAGCCCTTGGATCCGTCCACGCTGGACGACCCAACGCTCCGACCCAGCGCTCCGACCCAGCACTCCGACC
>JAAZAA010000365.1 GCA_012514535.1 Myxococcales bacterium
AGCACCGGAGCGGAACGTACGTGGGTACTTGAGCACCGGAGCGCAGCGCCCCTTCCCCGAGGATTGGGCGAAGCCAAAACCCGAGATCGGCGGGCGTCCTGGTCCGTTAAGATACCGGCGATGCCCCTCGCCCCGAGAGCGACGAAGGGGTTCCCGGAGGTCTGGCCCCGAAGGGCGCCACCGCCCGCGACGTGGAGCTCCTTCGCCCCCCTTCGGCGGACCGCTCCGACGGGCACCTCCCTCGGGCGCGGAGTGCGTTCGTCGTCAGAGGGCAGCCACTGGAGAAAGCCGCAATCAGGCCTCGCTCACCCGCTGCAGCCGGTTGAACGGCTCCCCATTCCGTGGGCATGATGCAACCCGGCGGACGGCATGATCGACGACATCGGTAAGCAAAGCATCACCATCGGGAGCGCCGCGGGCTGTGACATCCGCCTCGGCGGTCCAGGGGTCGCCCCGGAGCACGCGACGATCGTGCACCAGGGCGGAGGTCGGCTGGTGTTCGTGGACTCCGGCCAAGGACAGACCCTCGTCGACGGGCAACCGCTCGCGCCCGGCGGCAGCGCGGCCTTCGATTTTCGGGCGCAGTTCGTCCTCGGTCAGGTGCCGCTCCCGCACGTGCACCCGGCCATCGTGATGATGTTGATGTCGCGCGGCGACGCGCCCCGGCAGCCCGGTGTGCTGATCGTCGGGCGGGACTCCGCGCGCTCTCACATCGCCATCGCGCACCCGAACGTGTCCGGCGTCCACGCCACGTTCCGCACGGATCCCTTCACCGTGACGGACGAGAACTCGACCGCGGGCACCTACCTCGCTGGCGACAAACTCCCGGCGGGCACCCCCGTCCACCTCGAACCGCACGCGCTGCTCACCCTCGGGCCCGTCCCGCTACCGGGCCAGCTGATCCTCAGCCTCGCGCGCGATCTCGCGGACGCATCTGCCGGGGCGCCTCCCGCGCGCGTCATCCCCGGCGCCGACGCCACCTCCATGGCCCAGGTGGTCGGCGGCGCCGCGGCGCGCGAGTCGATCGAAGCCCACGCGGCACCTCAAGGGGGCGGTCCGCGCCACAAGACGGTGCTCGGTCAGGTCCAGCTCACCGCGGAGGCCCGCAAGACCATCGGGCGCACGCCCGACAACGACATCCAGATCCCCAACGCCCAGGTCAGCGGCAAGCACGCCGTGCTCCTCAAGATCGGCAACCAGCTGTTCATCGAGGATCGGGGCAGCGCCAACGGCACCTACGTGCGCGGCAAGCGCCTCGCTCAAGGGGAGCGCGTGCCGGTGCAGCCGGGCGAAAAGGTGATGATCGGCCCGATGCCGCTCCTCCTGCAGTTCGACGCAGAGGAGCTGCAGGTCGTCGTCGAGGACCACGCCAACTGGGAAGGGCGGCCCCTCTACGAGATCGAGGCCTGGGATCTGGTCGTGCAGGTGCCCGATCGGGACGACCCGAGCGTCCTCAAGACCTTGCTCGATCACGTGAGCTTCAAGGCGCTGCCGGGCGACCTCATCGCGCTCATGGGCCCGAGCGGCGCCGGCAAGACCACGCTGCTGCTCACCCTCAACGGGTACATGCCCCCGACCGCGGGGCAGGTCCGCATCAACGGCGAGGACCTGTACGCGATCTACGACGCGCTGCGCGGCTCCATCGGCTACGTGCCCCAGGACGACATCGTCCATCCGGAGCTCACGGTCTGGGAGGCCGTCCGCTACAGCGCCAAGTTCCGGCTGCCCCCGGACTACTCCGAGGAAGAAATCGATCGGCGCGTCACCACGACGCTCCAGCAGCTCGGCCTCGAGGCGGTCGCCCACCTGCAAATCGGCCGCCCCGAGAAGAAGATCCTCAGCGGCGGCCAGCGCAAGCGCGTGAACATCGCCATGGAGCTCGTCACCGATCCGGTGATCATGTTCCTCGACGAGCCGACCAGCGGCCTCGCCGCCGACGACACGACGGCGCTCGTGCAGCTGCTCGCGGATCTGGCGCGCCAGACCGGCAAGACGATCATCACCACGATCCATCAGCCCGCGAAGGACGAGTACGAGAAGTTCAACCTCGCCCTGATCCTCGGCCAGGGCGGCGTCCCGATCTATTACGGGCCGAGCCGCGACGGCTACCGCTTCTTCGGCTCCTGGCTCGAGAAACAGGGACGCGTCAACGACGTCGACAACCCCCGCGACATGTTCGCCATGTTGCAGCAGCGGGAGAACCACCTGTTCGAGGCGATGCGCGCCCAGGATCCGAACGTCCCGCGCACCGCCGCTCGCGCCCTCGCCGCTCGGGAGTGGCACCAGGAGTTCTTCTCCCAGAACAACCCCATCTTCCAGCGGATGTACGCCGGGCGGCGCGCCGTCGGCGCGGGCTCGCAGCACCAGGGGCTCACGACGGGCCGCCCCAAGACGCGCGGCCAGTTCGGGTTGCTCTTCGGCCGCTACTTCAAGGTCAAGACCCGGGACAAGACGGGCACCGCCATCATGCTCGCGCAGGCGCCGATCATCGGAGGCCTGCTGGCCCTGGTGTTCGGCGGCCAGAAGGCGGCCATCCCCTACTGGTGCCTGGGCGCGCTCCAGGAGCTCGCGACACGCGCCGGAGGTTTCGGTGAAGGGATCGACGAGATGCTCGCGAGCATGTCGGCCACGCCGGATCACTCCGGGGCGATGTTCTTCGTGGTGGTGGCCGCCGTGTGGTTCGGCACGAGCAACGCGGCGCGCGAGATCGTCAGCGAGACGGCGATCTACAAACGTGAGCGCATGGTGAACTTGGGGCTCTTCAACTACGTCTTCTCCAAGTTCGTTCTGCTCAGCTTCTTTTGCGTCGTGCAGTGCGCGGTGCTGCTCGCCATCGTGTTCTTCGCCCTGGGCTTCAACGGCGGCCTCCACGCCTTCGGCATCCAGCTCGGGACGCTCATCGCGACGTCCATGAACTCCGTGGCCCTGGGCCTCCTGCTCAGCACCCTGGTCACCTCCAGCGAGGCGGCGATGGCGCTCACCCCCATCGCCCTCATCCCGCAGGTCGTGCTCGGCGGGCTGATGGTGCCGATGACGACCAACCCGCTCCTCCAGTACCCCATGCTCATCATGCCCGCGCGCTGGGGCTTCCAGGGGACGGTGGCTCAGGAGCGGCTCGCCATCGCCGGGGATCCCGCGTGGGTCCTCGACCTCAAGAAGCCCGACACCTCGAGCGCACCGGACTTCGTGTTCAACGGGAAGTTCCACTGCGCCGAGGCGCAGATCGCCAGCACCGACTTCCACGGCGCCTGGGGCTTCTCGAACTACGAGATCGCCTGGCTGCCTCCCGCCGTGCTGGTGGGCATGATGTTCGGCCTGCTCATGCTCATCCTCATCATCCTCAAGCAGCGCGACTCCGTTTGAGGGAGCGCCCGAAGGGGTCTGAGGGAGCAAAACGGGCGCCCCGAGGGGCGCCCGTTGAACACGACCGCGACGCGCATCGACGGCGCGCCGCAGGGAGCACGCGGCGCGCCGCAGGGAGTCGAGCGCGCCGCGGCCGCGTGCCGCGCCGTGACGGACGGCGTCAGGCGGCGGGGGGAGCGAGGCTGCGGCTCTGGCTGCTGACGAACTCCGCGTAGAGCGTCGCCACGGCCCGCTCGTAATCCTCGGGCGCCACGCCGACGATGATGTTGAGCTCCGAGGCCCCCTGGTTGATCACCCGCACGTTGACCTCGGCCTGGCCCAGGCAGCCGAACACCCGCGCCGCGATCCCGATGGTGCGGCTCATGCCTTCGCCGACGACCGCGATGAGGGCGAGATCGTCGACCAGATGCACGCGCTCGGGCTGGAGCGAGCGCTTGATGTCGTCGATCAGCTCGTCCGTGCAGCCCTTCAGGGACTCGCGCTCCACGATGACGTTGATGCCGTCGATGCTCGACGGGCAGTGCTCCACGTTGATGCCGCGGCGCTGGAAGGCCCCGAGCAGCCGATGCGTGAAGCCGACCTCCTTGTTCATCAGGGTCTTCTCGAGGCACAGCATCGAGAAGCCCTTCTTCCCCGCGATACCCGCCACGACGCTCGAGAGCTTCACGTCCTCGCTGAGCTCCGGGACGATCCGCGTCCCCGGATCGCTCGGCTCGTTGGTGTTGCGGATGTTGATGGGGATGCCCGCCTCCCGGACGGGGAGCGTCGCCTCGTCGTGCATCACCGAGGCGCCCATGTACGAGAGCTCACGCAGCTCCCGGTAGGTCACCTCGAGCAGCGGGCGCGGCCGCTCGACGATCCGCGGATCGGCCATCAGCAGCCCGGAGACGTCCGTCCAGTTCTCGTAGACGAGCGCCTTCACGGCCCGCGCGGCGATGGCGCCGGTGATGTCGGAGCCTCCCCGCGAGAACGTCTTCACGTCGCCGTCCGGACCTCGCCCGTAGAAGCCGGGGAGCACGTACCGCTTCGTCTCGTCCTTCAGCTTCTCGGCCAACAGCTCGTAGCTGACGGGATCGACCCGCCCCGAGCCGCTGATCACGATGGTCTCCAGCGGATCGACGAGCTCCGCGCCGAGCAGCTTGGCGATGATGATGGCGTTGAAGCACTCGCCCCGCGACGCCACGTAGTCACGCCCGACTCCCCGACGCAGATCCTCCGCGCACGCATCGAGCGCAGCGCCGACGTCGGTCTTCACACCGAGCTCACGCTCGATCTCCAGGAAACGCTCCCTCACGATGCCGAAGGGCTCGGAGAAATCCGTCCCCATCTCCGCCATCTCCTGACAGAGATAGAGCAGATCGGTGATCTTCGCTTCCTTCGGATCGCGCTTCCCAGGCGCGGAGACGACGACCACGCTCCGGCGCGGGTCCTCCTCGACGATGGCGCGGACTTTACGGATCTGCGCCGCGCTGGCGACGCTGGTTCCACCAAATTTGCAGGCGATGCGGGGCATGGGGAGGCGATCTGTCGCATACCCCGCGGCCCATTTCCAGGGGCATCCTGGCCCCGCGACCTACGTCCGATCGAGGGCGCCGGGCCCCGCGAGGAGCTCGTTGCGACGGACCCTGGCGGCGAAGTGCTCCCGGCGGCGCGCCCCGGAGGCTCCCGAGGGGCATCGGGCTCCCCTCGGGGCCAGCCCCGGTCGCCCTCACTGGGCCGCCTGACGGACCTCCGACAGGATGTTCCAGATTTCCTCGGCGTAGCCGCGGATCGTGCGATCGCTGGAGAACACCCCCATGCGCGCCACGTTCAAGATGGCCTTCTTCGTCCAGGTCGCCTGATCTCGGTAGGCGTCTTCGACGACCTTCTGGCAGGAGGAGTAGCTCAGGAAGTCCGCCAGGACGAGGAAGGGGTCTCGGTGGAGCAGGTCGTCGATGAGGCCGTGGAAGCGGCCGGGCTCCTCGGGAGAGAACTGCCCCATCCGCACCGCGTCGATGGCGTCCCGCACGGGGCGCTCCGAGTAGTAGATCTGCCGCGGGTCGTAGCCCGCTCGCTTGGCCGCAGCGACCTCCTCCGAGCTGAGCCCGAAGAGGAACATGTTCTCCGCGCCGACGGCGTCGCGGATCTCGATGTTCGCGCCGTCGAGCGTGCCCACGGTGAGCGCGCCGTTCATGGCGAACTTCATGTTCCCGGTGCCGGAGGCCTCGTAGCCAGCGGTCGAAATCTGCTCGGAGACGTCGGTGGCGGGGATGATCACCTCGGCCCACGTCACCGAGTAGTTCGGCACGAAGAGCACCCGCAGCTTGTTGCGCGTCTGCGGGTCATTGTTGATGACCGTCGCGACGGAGTTGATCAGGTGGATGATCTGCTTGGCGGTCTCGTACCCGGGAGCCGCCTTGCCGGCGAACAGGAACGCGCGCGGGACAGCCGCCGCGATCTTCGACGGATCCGCCTTCATGCCGAGGTACAGCGACACGATGTGCAGGACGTTGAGGTGCTGTCGCTTGTACTCGTGGATGCGCTTGACCTGGGCGTCGATGAGGAAGCTCGGGTCCAGCTCGAAGCCGCACTCGTGCCAGAGGCGCTCGCACAGGCGCTCCTTGTTCTGGCGCTTCACCGCGCGCCACTCCTCCTGGAACGCCTTGTCGGTGGCGTAGGGGACCAGGCGAGCGATCCGATCGAGGTCGACCTCCCAGCCCTTGCCCGCGACCCGATCGAGGAGCGCGGACTGCCCGGGGTTGCACTGGAGCATCCAGCGCCGCGGGGTCACGCCGTTGGTCTGATTCGTGAACTTCCCTGGCTCGAACTCGTCGAAGTCCCGGAACAGCTGATCCCGGAGGAGCTGCGAGTGCAGCGCCGACACGCCATTGACGCGTGAGCTGCCGACGACCGCCAGGTTCGCCATCCTCACATAGCGCTCACCGTCTTCCTCGATGAGGCTCATCCGACGCAGCCGATCCTTGTCGCCGGGGAAGCGGTCCTCGACCTCGCCGAGGAAGCGTGAGTTGATTTCGTAGATGATCTGCAGGTGCCGCGGCAGCACGCGCTCGAGCAGCCACACGGGCCACTTCTCGAGGGCCTCGGGCAGGAGCGTGTGGTTCGTGTAGTTGACGCACTCGCGGGTGATCTTCCACGCTTCGTCCCAGCCGAGGTCGTGCTCGTCGCACAGGATGCGCATCAGCTCGGCCACCGCCAGCGCCGGGTGGGTGTCGTTGAGCTGGAACACGGCGGCCTCCGAGAGGCTCTCCACGCCGTCGTGAGTGGACAGGTGGCGCGCGATGGCATCCTGCACAGTCGCCGACACGAGGAAGAACTCCTGCTTCAGGCGCAGCTCCTTCCCCAGCGCGTGGTTGTCGTTGGGGTAGAGCACCCGCGTGATGTTCTCGGTGTCGCCCTTGCGCTGGACGGCCTTGGCGTAGTCCCCCGCGTTGAAGTAGGCGATGTCGAAATCGCTCGTCGCCTTGGCGCCCCACAGACGCAGGGTGTTCACGACGCCGTTGCGGTGGCCGGGCACCGGCACGTCGTAGGCCATGGCGCGCACCACGTCCGCGTCGACCCACTCGTGGACGATGCGTCCCTGGGCGCCCGTGTACTGGATCACGCGGCCACCGAACTTCACGTCGTACATGCGCTCGGGCCGCGACACCTCCCAGGGCGTCCCGAACTGGAGCCACAGATCCGGCGCCTCGTGCTGGCGTCCCCCGACGATATCCTGACGGAAGATGCCGTAGTCGTAGCGGAGACCGTACCCCATGGCCGGGATCCCCACCGTGGCCAGCGAGTCCAAGAAGCACGCCGCCAGGCGGCCCAGGCCGCCGTTGCCGAGCCCCGGGTCCCGCTCTTCCTCGGCGATCTGCTGGAGATCGAGCCCCTGCTCCGCGAGGGCGGCCTTGGCTTCCTCGTAGATCCCGAGGGCGTGGAGGCTGTCGGTGAGGAGTCGCCCCAGCAGGAACTCCATCGACAGGTAGTAGACGTGCTTCGGGCGCGTCAGCACCCGCTCCTGCCAGGTCCGCGTCCAGCGATCGAACATGCGATCCCGGGCGGTGCGAGCGATGGCGATGAAGTTGTCCAGCTGCGTCGCCGCGCTCGGGTGCTTCCCCTGCGTGTGCTGGATGTGGTTCACGAAGGACTCGACGAGCGCGTGCTTGTCGAGGCCGAGCTCATCGACGGGAATCGTCAGGCGTTTCGAGGACACCGCGCGAGTCTACACAGCGGCCGCTCCTACGCTAGCCTTCCGGTCCTCTCCGCCCCAGGCCGCGGACCCTGGCTGGCGCGCCCACCGAGAACGGGACATGCTCGATTTCCCCAGCCTTGGTCCGAGACCCCTCGCGCTGCACGTGGCTCGGCGCGCCCGGCTCGGCTCCGCGCTGTGCTCTACCGGCATCCAGACGACTCCCCGATGACGCGACCTTCATCCACCCCACGTCTCTCACACGCCCGGCTCCCCCTGTTCGGCTGCCTCTTCCTCGCCGTAGCCGCGGCGGGCTGTTCCAAGCAGGAGGAGCCGCGCCCGCCCGTGGCCGCTTCACCCTCACCGGAATCACAGCCCCCACCCGAAGGACAGGCCCAGGATCCGGGCCCGCCCGAGGAGACGCCCTCGTTCCCCGAGTCCGACGCGACCCGGATCCTGGCGGACGTCGGCTTCCGCACCCCCGAGAGCGTGCAGCACGATCCGGATCAGGACGTCTACTTCGTCAGCAACATCGGCGGCGATCCCTTCGAGAAGGACGGCGACGGCTTCATCGCTCGCGTGACGCCCGCTGGCGAGGTCGACGCGAAGTTCATCGTAGGTGGACAGAAGAAGGTCACCCTGCACGCTCCCAAGGGCATGGCCGTGATCCACGACACCCTCATCGTCGCGGACATCGACGTCCTGCGCTTGTTCGATCGGCGCACGGGCGCTCCGCGCGGGCAGCTGAAGGTGGAGGGGGCGACGTTCCTGAACGACGTGGCCGTCGGCACCGATCAGAAGACCATCTACGTCTCCGACAGCGGCTGGAAGCCCGGGTTCGAGCCCTCCGGGACCGACGCGGTGTACCGGGTCGTCGACGGCAAGGTGTCCAAGCTCGCGGGCGGCGCGGAGCTCGGGCATCCCAACGGGCTCTGGCCCGATCGGGGCGGCACGTGGGTCGCCTCCTTCGGCACGGGCGAGCTCTACTTCCTCGGGAACGACGGCAAGCGCAGCCGCGTCCAGAAGCTCGACGCGGGCAAGCTCGACGGGGTCGTGAAGACCCGCGACGGCGCCCTCCTGGTGGCCAGCTGGGAGGCCTCGGCGATCCTCGCCGGACGCCCCGGCGAACCCTTCGAGCGCTTGCTGAGCGGGGTCGAGTCGCCCGCGGACATCGGCTATGACCGCAAGCGAAACCGCCTCCTGATCCCCTCCTTCTCCAAGGACGCCCTGGTGCTCCACGACCTGGACGGAAGCGAGTGAGCCAGCGAACCCTCTGGAAGGTGCTCGCCTTGTGCGTCGTCCTCGGGCCCGCCGCGGCCTGTCAGCGAAGCGACGGGGACGATGCCCCGGCCACCAAGTTGGCCCCGGTCCCCCGGGAGCAAGTGGCTCGACACGAACCCCCGGAGCCCCGCCAGGTCCAGCGCCTCAAGGCCGAAGGCCAGCTCGGCCCCGGGCGGGGGACCTTGATCATCGATCTGCGCCCGCCCCAAGACGGCACCCTGACGGAGGGAGCGCCTCTGCGCGTCAGCGCGCGGGGCCGAGATCTCACCTTCCCCGAGTCCATCCGGACGCAGCTGGATCCCGACGAGCTGCCCGTCCGCCTCCCCATCGTGGTCAGCGACGGCGCCGCGGATCCGGCGGAGATCGACCTCACGTACTACTGGTGCAGCGAGGGGGACTCCGGCTCCTGTCACCCGGTGCGGGTACGGCTCCTGGTGGAGCTCGATCTCAGCGGCTCCGGGGACGGCGGGGAGGCCCATTTCGTCCACCGCCCCGAGAGCTGATTCTCATGCTGACCTCACCTCCGAGCACCGCTAGCCTCTCCTCATGATCGAGCTTCCCTCCGGACGCATGAGCGGCGCGCCCCTGCGCGCGGTCCTCACGGCGATGCGCCACACTCCCGCGAGACACCTCATCGCCAAGGTGTTTCGCGCGCAGCTCGGCATCGACGCCCTGTCGGCGTTCCCGGCGGAGATGTGCGCTCCCCTCCCCCAGAGCTTCTGGCCGCTCCAGGCGCGCCCGGACCACGGCCGCCCATCGCGGGACCTGCCGCTGCCGCGCAACGACGAGGCGGTCGGAACCCGTGCACTGGCGGAGGCTTTCGCGGCGGGACGCACGACTCCCGTGCAGCTCACGGAGCGCGTCATCGAGACGATCGGTCGGCTCGACGAGCGGACCCCGAGCGCCAACCCCTTCTACGCGCTCCGCGAGGCAGAGGCCCTCGAGGACGCCCGCGCCAGTGATCTGCGACACAAGTCGGGGCGCAGCCTCGGTCCCCTCGATGGCGTGATCGTGCCCATCAAGGAGGAGGTCGATGTGATGGGTCTGCCGACGAAGCTCGGCACCCGGTGGCTCCCGGCCCGCCCCGCGCAGCGGGATTCCCTGGCCGTCGCCCGCTTGCGCGCCGCTGGCGCCCTGATCCTGGGCAACACGGTGATGACCGAGTACGGCATGTCCCCCCTCGGGGCGAACCCGTTCCGGGCCATGCCGCGCAACGTCTTCGATCCGGGGCGGCTCCCCGGGGGCAGCTCGACGGGCTCCGCCGTCGCGGTCGCCTTGGGGCTCGGTCCCGTGGCGCTGGGCGCCGACGGGGGTGGATCCATCCGCATCCCCGCCGCCTACAACGGCCTGTTCGGTCTCAAGCCCACCTATGGTCGCATCCCGCTGATCGGGCACGGCGCCGTGGCGGGCAGCAGCGTGATCCACCTGGGTCCGATCGCCTCGAGCGCGGAGGACCTCGCGGTGTTCCTCGAGGCCACCGCTGGCCCCGATCCTTCGGATCCCACGTCCTTCGCCCAGCCCCCCCTGGCCGCTGGCGAGTTCACCAGCGCTCTGCGCCGCGGCGTCGAGGGACTTCGCATCGGCGTCGACGAGGAGCAGTGGGACCGAACCCCCGCAGCGCTGACCCGCCCCGCCCGCGATGCTCTGGAGGCCCTGCGCCGCGACGGCGCCGAGCTCGTCCCCGTGCGCTCGCGCCTGGCGATGCACGCCGCGGCGATCGGTTATCTGACCATCGGCCTGGAGGCGTTCGCGGCGCTGCGGGAGGAGCGCAGCCACCTGGACGATCTCACTCTCGACCTGCAGCTCACGCTCTTGGGCCTGGGGACGTTCCGCCCCGACGACTACGTGATCGCTCAGCGGCTCCGGGGCGAGCTCCGCCGGGAAATCGCGGCGCTGCTGACGGACGTGGACGTCCTGGCCCTCCCCAGCACCGGGAACCTGCCGCCGCCGATCACGGACGCGGAGGCCCGCTCCGGCTTCGTCGATCCCGTGGCTCTCGACGAGATCAGCCGCTACGCCTACGTCGGCAACCTGACGGGCATCCCCGCGGGCACCGCCCCCGTCGGCTTCGTCGATGGGCTCCCCGTGGGGCTCCAGATCCTCGGCGACGCCTGGGACGAGGCGTGCGTCCTCCAGGTGCTCGCGCACCTCGAGCGTGCCGGCGTCGCGAGCGTCCGCCGCCCCCCCGGATACGTCGATCCGCTGGGCAAGGCCGTCGGCTGAGCCGTCCCGTGGCCCCGCGATCGAGGCGCTCGTTTCGCGAGCGCCTCGCGCCGATCACGTCTCGGCGATGTGGCGCCCGCAGAACGGCCCGCTCGTGGGCTCAGACCTCTCCCGCCTCGGCCTTGCCGATCCACTTCCGGATCTCGCCCTCGATCACCGAGAGGGCCTTGCCCTGGAACGGCTTGAGCATGAAGGGGACCGCCAGCTCCATCTCGAAGGCGTCGTCCTTCACCTCGACGCCGCCGGACAGGCTCATCCCCTTCACGCTGAAGGAGATCTCCGCCTTGTCGTCGGTCACCCAGCGGGAGCTCGGCTTGTAGTCGGAGAAGCGCTCGCCGTAGCTCTTGAACGCCGCGTCAGCGACCTTGCGTGCTTTCTCGCGTCCGAGGGAATGGGGAACCCTGTGCTTCATCGTATCTTTCCTATCTGCTCGTTCGAAAGTGCGTGGATCTGTAGCGGACGGCGACGAGGATGGAAAGCCGAGCGTCGTCAATTCCGCGCCTCACGGGGGGAAACGGCCAGGTCCACCACCAACCCGTAGTGGTCCGACGGCCAAATTCGCTCGACCTTGCCTCCGCCGCCCGCTTCGCCGCCCTCCACGACGCGCTCCCGTGCCTTCATGAACGCGCGGCGCGCCTCGAGAGGCTCTCCCCGGAGGCGCTCGTCGGGCCCCCGCACGAACACGTAGTCGATGCGGCGCGGCGGCTCGTTGGAGCGTGCGGCGAAGCCGTTCGCTCGCTCGAAGGTGTAACCGGGGCCGCCGTCGCCCGCCCAGATCCACGCGTCAGCGAAGTGCACGCTCTTGCCCTCGAGGGTGTGCAGACCGCGCAGATAGCGGATCTCGTCGGCGTCCGGCTCCGCGTTGAAGTCGCCCAGGAGCACGGGAGGCAGCACGTCGTCGGCGGGCGTCTCCGTCGATGGGTGCAGCGCCTCGATGTGCTCGGCGATGGCCTGTACCTGACGCAGGCGCACTGCGCCGTGGTGCCACTTCCAGTTGAGGTGGGTCACGAAGGTGGGCAGTCGTCCGCCCGGGGTGTCGAGCAGGGCATACAGCAGGCTGCGCGTCTCTCCGCTCTCTTCGCCCGGCAAGGCGTAGCCGCGCACGTCGAGGAGGGGAAAGCGGCTCATCAGGCCGTTCCCCATCACCAGCCCGCCCCCGTAGGATTTCGCCGCGACGAAGGCGAGGGACTGGGGTGCGCCTCCCGCTGCCCGCAGCGCGCCCTCGATCTCCGTGAGCTGGTCGTCCTGGGCGGTCCACGACCAGGCGGGCCCAGGCCCGGCAGAGGAGACGGCCCCGGGCAGAGCGCCGGGGTCTCCGTCGGGGACGAGCCGCAGCAGCTCCTGGAACCCCACCAGATCCGGCGCGTGCTCCCCGAGCTCCTCGCAGATCGACGCGCGGCGCTCCAACCAGGGGCCGCTCTTGTTCCACAGGTTCAGGGTCACCAGTCGCAGGGTCTTCACCCCCCAGGGATACCCGACCCGCGGCGCGGCTCAAGGAGGCCACGCGCTCCCGAGCTGCTTTCGGCGACCTCGGGCCGCCCCCGCTTGACAGCGTCCGCGCGGCAGGGATTAGTTGGCCCCGCCATGATTGGAGTCGACTTCGGGGGCACAGGTATCAAGGCGGGCATCGTCGAGGACGGCCGCGTCGTTCGCTCCGTGTCCACGCCGACGCCCCGAGGAGCTGCTCCCGAGGTCGTCCTGGACACGATCGCGCGGACCGTGCTCGAGCTCGATCCTGCGCCGCGCAGCGTCGGCGTCGCGATCCCCGGGGAGGTCGATCCCACGGGGCGCTGCTGGGGGCTCCCGAACGTGCCCGGCTTCAAGGGCGTCCAGCTCGGGAAGGGGCTGAGCGATCGCCTGCGCTGCCCTGTGGCCGTCGAGAACGACGCCACGACGGCGGCGCTCGGCGAGTACCTGTACGGCCACGGCACCCGCTATCCGTCGTTCCTCATGATCACCCTCGGCACCGGCATCGGCGGCGGCCTGGTGATCGGCGGGCAGCTGTACCCGGGCTCCAACGGCTTCGCGGGCGAGATCGGGCACATCAACATCGATCCCAGCCCGGAGGCCCCCCAGTGCGGCTGCGGCAAGGCCGGCTGCATGGAGACCTACGCGGGCACGGCGGCCCTGCTGCGCAAATACGCCGAGCTCGGCGGACAAGCCACGGAGATCCGTGAGATCGCGGACGCCGCCCGGCGCGGCGAGGCCGCGGGCGCGCAGACGTTCGAGATGATGGGCGAGGCCCTCGGTCGCGGGCTGGCCACGATCCAGAACGTGCTCGATCTCAACGCGCTCATTTTCTCGGGCGGGATCTCGTCGTCCTTCGATCTCATCGAGCCCTCCCTGCGCACGGCCCTGCGTCGACACAGCTTCGCGGAGCCGCCCGCCGAGGTACCTCTGGTCGTCAGCGAGCTCGGCCCCACCGCGGGCGTGGTGGGGGCCGCGCACCTGACGGAAATCTGACGCCTCCAGCGTCGCGGTCCGCCGTGCCGTGCCCCACGGCGCGCGGACTCGCCGTATCGTCCCCACCGCCACATCCCGCTGCGGCTCGCTCCCGCTGCACCTCGATCCCGCCACGGCTCGGGGCCGCGGCGCGGCAAACGGCGACGGAGGGCCCAATCCTCTGCCGTCCCGGCGGCGCGGCGCTCTCAGGGCAAGACGGGGCGGATGTGGATGTAGCCGTCCCCGGGGCGGACCTGCGCCTGACAGGCCAAGCGTCCGTTGCTCGGCCCACCGAGGAGGTCCAGCAGCTCCTGCTCCTCGCCGTTCGGCTCCTCGAGGTACTCCCCGCCGCTGACGACCTCGATGTGACAGGTACCGCAGGTCGCGGAGCGGCAGGAGAAGGCCACCGGGGCCAATACCCGATCGCAGATGTCGAGGAGGTCCCCTCCCTCCGGGACCTCGACGAGTTTGTCTCCGCCGAGCCCGGCACCTTCGAACTCGATGGTGGGCATGCAGGTCAGGCTTAGGTCGAGTCGGCGCCCCTCGCAACGTCGACATCCAGCGATCGGGGGCCTTCGCGATCCCGCACATCCGCGATACAGGGACTCATGCGTCAGGCAGCGGGCATCTCCCTGGGCGCGGCGGGTGCCCTCCTCGTGGGCGTCGGTTGCGCCCTCGGTGGGCTCCCCGGGCCAGCCTGCTGGACCGCGGCGGTCACCGCGCTCTGCGCCACCTGGTGGATCCTCGAGCCGGTGCCCATCCCGGCGACGTCCCTGGTGCCCTTCGTGGTCTTCCCCCTCACCGGGGTGCTCGATCATCAGCAGGTGGCCCAGGCCTACGGCCACACCCTGATCCTGCTCCTCCTCGGGGGCTTCATCCTCTCGACGGCCATGGAGCGCAGCGGCGCGCATCGGCGGCTCGCGCTCGGCCTGGCCCGCCTCCTCCAGGACCGCTCGGGCAACATGACGCCGCGGCGGCTGGTGCTCGGCTTCATGCTCGCCACCGCCCTCGCCAGCATGTGGATCTCCAACTCGGCGACGACCCTCGCCTTCGTGCCGATCGCCCTGGCTGCCCTCCAGCGCAACGAGGATCCCGCCACGAACGCGGCGGTGCTGCTCGGGATCTGTTACGCCGCGAGCATCGGCGGCATGGGCACCCCGATCGGGACGCCCCCGAACCTGCTGTTCATGGCCGCCCACGGCGAAGTGACGGGTCAGCACTGGTCCTTCCTCGGCTGGATGCGGATCGGCGTGCCCGTGGTCGCGGTGATGATCCCCGTGGCGTTCTGGCTGCTCACTCGCCGTCTGCCCTCCACGCCGTTGCCTAGCATCGAGGTCCCTGGCCCCTGGACGATCGCCGAGCGCCGCGTGCTCATCGTCTTTGCCGTCGCGGCGTGCGCCTGGGTGACCCGCACGACGCCCTGGGGCGGGTGGCAGGGACTCCTCGGCGTGGACACGACCGGAGACGCGACGGTCGCCCTCGGCGCCGCCCTGGCCCTGTTCCTCGTCCCGGACGGCCGCGGACAGCAGCTGCTCGATTGGAAGACGGCCCAGCGCATCCCCTGGGGCATCCTCCTGTTGTTCGGCGGTGGCTTGGCGTTGGCTCGTGCCTTCGGGACTTCGGGGCTCTCCGCGACGATCGGCGCGCAGCTGAGCGTCCTCGCCCACATCCCCCCGCTCCCGATGATCCTCGGCGTCTGCCTGGGCGTCACGTTCCTCACGGAGGTCACCAGCAACACGGCCACCGCGGCCCTGCTCATGCCGCTGCTCGCCGCAGCCGCGATCAGCGCCGGCATCGAGCCAGCCCTGCTGATGCTCCCCGCGGCCCTCAGCGGGAGCAGCGCCTTCATGTTGCCCGTGGCCACGGCGCCCAACGCGATCGTGTTCGGCACCGGGCGCATCACCACCGCCCAAATGGCGCGCGCGGGGCTCGCCCTGAACCTGCTCGGCGTCCCCGTCATCTCTTTGATCTGCTGGCTCTTGCTGTGAGCCAGCGAGGCGACGCCCCGGCGCGCTCGCTCAGAAGGTCCGCGCCGTGTCCACGAGCACCGTCACCGGGCCCGAGTTGACCAGCTCCACCTCCATGTGAGTCCGGAACCGCCCGGTCTCCACCGTTAGCCCCCGTTCCCGGCAGGCTTCGCAGAACAGCTCGAAGAGCCGCTCCGCGCCGCCCGGCTCCATGGCCCCGCCAAAGCTCGGTCGCTTGCCCTTGCGCACGTCCCCGAAGAGCGTGAACTGCGACACGGCGAGCAGCGCCCCACCGACGTCGAGGACCGAGAGGTTCATCTTGCCCGCGTCGTCCTCGAAGATGCGCAGGCCCGTCACCTTGTCCGCGAGGGTGCGGGCCGCCGCGTCGTCGTCGTCTCGCCCCACGCCGACGAGCACGCAGAGGCCGCGATCGATGGCTCCGACCACCTCGCCCTCCACCGTGACCCGGGCGCGGGTCACTCTCTGCACGACGGCTCGCATCGAAACTCCTCAGGCGCTCGATTGACGCGCTCACCGCCAGTCGACGCCGCTCGTGGGTCGACGGCGCTCACAGCGGATCAGAGGTGGTAGAGCATCCAGTAGAGGGCCACGCCGCTGAATGAGACGTACAGCCAGATGGGCAACGTGATGCGCGCGATCTTGCGATGGGCGCTGATCCGTGACGTCCAGCCGCGATAGATCGTGAGCAGCGCCAGCGGCACGACCGCGGCGGCCAGGACGATGTGCGGGATGAGCAACGCGAAGTAGACCGTCCGGATCCAGCCCACCCCCGTGAACGCCACCGAGCCGACGCGGGCGTGGTGCAGGAGATACGAGAGCAGGAACATGCAGGACAGCCCGAAGGCCGCCAACATCGCGCGGCGGTGGGCCGCCACGTTCCCGCGCCGGATGAACGCGAACCCGGTGAGCAGGCACACGGACGCCGAAGCGTTGAGGCAGGCGTTCAACGTCGCCAGCACGCTGGGGCCGCTCGCCGTGCCCTGGCTGGGCAGCAGGTAGATGACCACCGCCACCCCGAGGAAGACCACGCCGCTGAGGGCGAGGATCACCCAGCGAGCCTGCGCCGACTCGCTCGGTTCGTGACCGGCGTGGGTCGGGGACGTGGGCTCGGGGACAGCGCGAGGCGGCGAGACCTCGGGAACGGAAGAGCCGGAGTTCGTCATGGCACGCTGCGGCTCTAGCGCACGGAGCCCCCGGTCGAAAGGTGACGCAGGAGTTTTGTCGCGTCGGGCCCGGAGAGCGACGTGAAGATCTCCTGGGATCAGACCTCGAGGTCCACCGCGTGCACCACGGGTTCGTCGGCGATCGACCGCGTCGCCCCGCCGCGGGTCGCTGCGGCGCCGCCGCCGTCGGTGTGTCGCGGCGTGCCCTGGTGAGCGCTCGCCGCTTGCTCCGCGCGCTCCGCGTCCCGGAGCAGCCGCCACACGCTGGGACCGAGCACGTCGATCTCCGTGGAGACGAACTGTTCTCCCCCGAACCGCTCGATCGCCTCCGTCTGCTTCGCGAGTATGGCGGCGTCCTGGCCGAAGATTCGCCGCGCCACCGGCTCGAGCACCCGCCGCACCAGCGCGCCGGGCAGCGGTGTCCTGAAGCTCACCACCGCGAACATGATGGTGTGGAAATCCTCGACCGGCGTGCAGAAGCTGGTCACCACCAGGTGCGTGTCCTCCCCGAGGGCGTACTCCACTTGGGCCACCCCTGGCAGGAAGAACCGATCCCAGTGTCGGACGATCCCGCCCCCGTGGGGGGCGAGGATCTTGGCCACCACCCCGGGCGGCTTCGGCTCTCCGAGATACTCCGCCTCCACGCGATCCCGGTACCGCCGCACCACCGCGCGGATCCGGTTCTTCTTTCCGCCTCGAAAGAGCCCGCGATGCAGATACCCCGTGTGGGGAACGTCGAGGGCGTTCTCGATGGCGGCGTGCAGGCTCGCTCGCACCTCGACTCGACGCACCACGTGTTCGTAGCGTGAGTCATCCAGTGCGGGCACCCGCAGCGGATCGCGCTCGGGGATCACGTCCGGCTCCGGACACACCCACACGAAGCCATCTTGCTCCCGCGTCGCGTAGGAGTGCACCCGGTAGACCTTCTCGAGGGGGCTGCACAGGCCCGGGATGGCGCTGCAGCGCCCCTCCCCCGTGAAGCGCCAGCCGTGATAGCCGCATTCGAGCGTCCCCTCGCGGGTGACCCGACCGAGGGACAAGGGGACGTTGCGATGAGCACAGCGATCGAGGAGCGCGCTCGCTCGCCCCGTCCCGTCGCGGAAGAGGACGAGCGGGACCCCGGCCACCGTCATGGCCAAGGGCGCGGAGCGTCGTCCCAGCCGCTCGGGAAGAGAGCCGCCGCCCGCCACACCGTTCCCCACCTCGCCGCCCTCCAGCTCGTCGGAGCGACACGCCACGTACCACTCCCGCGTCAGCCGGACCACCGAGCGGTGCCCCCGCCCCTGGGGTGGTCCCAACACCGGCCCCGGCGCGACGGCCCGCTCCCCCGAACCCCGCACTCCTTCGTCCTCGAGAGACATGCCCGACAGCATAGCTCGCGCGGGTCGGGGTCGTCGAAGACCGGGGGTGATCTCTTTGCCGACGGACGGCCGACGACGTACCCTGGCACTCATCATCCCCGCCCATCATCCCCCCATCAGCCGTGGAGAATGTCGTGACGAAACCTGATGTGAGCTTCATGCGAAAGCTCTGCTTGGGAGAGATAGAGGAAGATCTCATCCTGCCCTTCCCCGAGATCTCCGCCCCCGAGCGGGAGATGCTCGACACGGTGAAGACCTCCCTCGACCAGCTGTTCGAATCGCACGCGGCGGACTTCGCGGAGTGGGATCGCGCCGGTGAGTTCCCGGAGAGCTACCTCGACGAGCTCCGCGAGTTCGGGCTGTTCAGCTTCGTCATCCCGGAAGAGTACGGGGGCATGGGGTTCGGCAGCGCCGCTTACTCGCGCGCCCTCCAGCAGGTAGCCATGTACGACGCCTCGACCGCGGTGACCGTGGGCGCCCACAGCTCCATCGGCATGCGCGGCCTGCTCCTGTTCGGGACGGAGGAGCAGCGGGCGAAGTACTACCCGAAGTTGGCGACGGGCGAGTCGATCGCCGCGTTCTGCCTGACGGAACCGAGCTCCGGCTCCGACGCCGCGAGCATCAAGACGCGCGCCGAGCGCCAGGGAGACCACTGGGTCCTCAACGGTGAGAAGATCTGGATCACCAACGGCGGCATCGCGGATTTCTTCACGGTCTTCGCCAAGACCGGAGGGCCCGAGGAGCGCCGGAATTTGAGCGCATTCATCGTCACCCGCGACATGCCCGGCGTCTCCGTGGGACCCCACGAGGACAAGATGGGCATCCGCGCCAGCTCGACGACGACGGTCAACTTCGAGAACGTGCGCGTCCCCGCGGAGAACCTGCTCGGAGAGGAGGGCAAGGGCTTCAAGATCGCCATGCACATCCTCAACAGCGGGCGCACGGGCCTGGGCGGGGGCTGCGTCGGGGGGATGAAGCGGCTGATCGCCTTGGCGACCAAGCAAGCCAACGAGCGCGTTCAGTTCGGCAAGAAGATCTCCGAGTTCGGCCTCGTCAAGAAGAAGGTCGGCGAGATGGTCATCGACTGCTACGCGGCCGAGTCCGTGGTGAGCATGGTGGCCGGCTTCACGGACTCCGGGCACAAGGACTACGCCATCGAGGCCGCCATCAGCAAAGTGTTCTCGAGCGAGGCGCTGTGGCGGACCGCCGACGAGGCCCTGCAGATCGCCGCCGGCAACGGGTACATGAGCGAGTACCCCTACGAGCGCGCGATGCGCGACAGCCGCATCAACCGGATCTTCGAGGGCACGAACGACATCCTGCGCCTGTTCATCGCGCTCTCCGCCATGGACGACGTGGGCCAAAACTTGAAGGAGATCGCCCAGAGCGTGCGCGGGGTCTTCAATGACCCGATCAAGGGCTTCGGCGTGCTCAGCGACTACGCCCTGCGTCGCGCCACCCTGGCGACGGGCATCCGGCGCGAGCACTTCCAGTTCACCAAGCTCCCGGAGGTCCTCAAGGCCGAACAGGAGGTGTTCGAGAGCGCGACGCGCGAGCTGGCCGAAGCCACCGACCGGATCCTGCGCAAGCACGGCAAGGGCATCATCGGCAAGCAGTTCGCCTCCGCCCGCCTGGCGGAGGTGATGATCCACCTGTTCGTGTTCGCGTCGGTGCTGAGCCGCGTGACCTCCTCGATCCAGAAGCACGGCGTCAACGGCGCGCAGCGGGAGATCCAGATCTGCCGCGCCTTCGGCTTCCGGGTGCGCCGACACATGCAGATCTTCCTCCACGAGATGGAGGAGAACGCCGACGAGGACGTGAAGGGCCTGGCCGATCACGCCTTCGAGCTCGAGCGTTACCAATGGGACACGATCTGAGGCGGCCTCCCCGCGACGGTCGGCGGCCCCGGATCGTGCTCCTCGACGCCGAGCGCGCCAACCCTGGCGACCTGAGCTGGGACGAGCTGGCCGCGCTCGGGGAGCTCGTGATCTACGACCGGAGCCCCGAGGACACGGTGGTCGAGCGCTGTCGTGGCGCGACGGTCGCCATCACGAACAAGACGCTCCTCGGGCGCTCCACCCTCGAGGCGCTACCGGAGCTCGGGCTCGTCAGCGTGCTCGCGACCGGAGTGAACGTGGTGGATCTCGAGGCGGCTCACGTCCTCGGGATCACCGTGTCCAACGTGCCGGACTACAGCACCCCGTCGACGGCGCAGCACACCATCGCCCTCCTGCTCGAGCTCTGCCACCACGTGGGCGAGCACGCCCGCGGCGTGCGCGAGGGCCGCTGGAGCCGGGCTCCGGATTTCTCCTATTGGGATTACCCCCTGCTCGAGCTCGACGGGCTCACCTTGGGGCTCGTCGGGTTCGGCGCCATCGCTCGGCGCGTGGCCGCCATCGCCCGGGCGCTGGGCATGCACGTGCTCGTCCTGCGCCGCACGCCTCAGGAAGAGCCAGGCGTGCGCCTCGTCGACAAGGAGACCCTGTTCCGGGAGAGCGACGTCGTCTCCCTCCACTGTCCCCTCACCCCGGAGACGCAGCACCTCGTCGACGAGCGCGCGCTCCGCTGGATGAAGCCCAGCGCCTTTCTGATCAACACGAGCCGCGGTCAGGTGGTCGACGAGCCCGCCTTGGCGCGCGCGCTGCGCGAGAACGTCATCGCCGGCGCTGCCCTCGACGTGCTCTCCCAGGAGCCGCCACCGGCGGACCACCCGCTGCTCCATGCGCCCCGCTGCATCGTCACCCCGCACATCGCCTGGGCGACCCGCGCGGCGCGCGCCCGGGTCATCGCCGTGACCGTGCAGAACGTGCGGGCCTTCCTGGCGGGCGCCCCCATGAACGTTTGCGGCCCGTAGCGCCCGCGCGCTGCCGGCCGAGAACGCGTCACCGCGCGGGGCCCTTGCCGGAGCCGCCGCGCGGTGAGCTGGACTCGCCTCACTGCCGGGTCGTGAAGTGCGGCGCCTGGGTGAGCCGGACCAGGTACTCCTCGATCCCGATTTCGCCGCTGGCGAGGGCCGCCCGTTCGTCCTCGGCGAGACACACCTGCCCGCCGCCGCCGCTGAACATGTAGGCCATCATGAGGCCGCTGACGCAGTCGGACACCTGCGGCACCTCGTCCATCTGGGCGACGAGATCGTCGAAATTCGCGAGTTCCACCCTGCTTCCGTCCGCCAACGGGAGGTAGCCGGACGGATCGATCGGGTGCCCGTTCTCCTGCTCGCGGTAGCGGCCCGTCTCGTCGAAGTGCTCGAAGGTGAAGCCCGGCGGGTCGAACAACCGGTGGCAGTTGTCGCAGCCGGCGCCCTTCGTCAGGTGCGCCACCTCGAACAGCTCCCGGGTGGTCTGCGCTTCACCCGCGGACTGCTCGAGGGTGGGCACGATGGCCGGGGGCAGGATCTTGTCGTTGCAGAGCAGCTTTCGATACACGAGAAGGCCGCGCAGCGTGGGAGAGGTGGCGCTCTCGTGGGCCGTGGAGACCAGCACCGAGCCCTGCGACAAGAGGCCGGCGCCCCAGGGGCGCTCCGCCCGCTGCCACGTGTCCGCCCCGTGCCCGAAGCCGTAGTAGTTGGCGAGGTTGGCGTTGAGCATCGTATAGGGCGCCTGCAGCAGGTCGCGCAGATCGCCCCCTTCCTCGAAGATCACTTGCGAGACGAAGCGCCGCGTCTCCTCCACCAGATCCGGGGCGATCGTCGTGGAGAAGTTCGGGACGTCGTCCCGCTGCGCGTAGACGATGCTCTCGTAGCCGAGCCAGGACCGGAAGAACTCCTGGACGACCTCGAGCCCTCGGGGGCTGCGGATGAGCCGCCGCGCCTGCTCCGCCCGCACGGCGGGATCGCTCAGGCGCCCCGAGGCGGCGAGCTCCAGCAGCGTCGCGTCGGGGGTGCTGCCGCCGTACATGTACGCGAGCTGCGTCGCGATCTCGTGTTGGGTCAGCTCGCGCCGCCCTCCGTCCCCGGGGGTGCCGAGCTCCGAGCGATACACGGCGTGGGGCGACTGGAGGAGCGCCACCAACGTCCACTTGATGCCCATCGCGAAATCGGACTCCGCGGCGACCGAGTTGAAGAGGGACAGGTACTCTCCGCGCTCCTCCGCCGCGAGGGGCCGGCGGAAGAGGCGCAGGCCGTACTGATCCACGAACTCGCCTGCGCACGCTTCACCCCCCGCCGAAGCGCAGGGCAGGACCACCGGCAGCACGCCCTCGGACGTCACCAGGGACGCGACGTCCTCGGCGGTGCGCAGGATCTCTCCAGCGGTCTGGACTCCGACCAGGAGCGCCGACGAGTCGTTGCTGAAGCCGAGCGTCGACGCCGGATCCGCCGACAAACGCGTGCCCCGCCAGTCGGCGGCGATCTCCGGGAAGACGTCCTGGATCGTGGCCTGGAGCTCCGTGCGGGTGAGCCGGCGCAGCAGCCCCGGGCCTACGCGGGACGTCTCACAGCGCCCCCGGACCGCCGCCGGTTTCACCTGCGCGTCCGTGGCGTCCTTGGAGCCCTGGACGGTGTCCTGGTTCCCGTTCCCTGGAGCAGTGGGGCTACTCTGTCCCCCCGGATCCTCCGAAGAGCACCCCAGGAGCGCGACGCTCAGGCAAGCCGCGACCGCGGACCGCCCCCAGCGAGCTCGGCGCGCGCCGAGCGTTCCAGACGACGATGAAGTGACGTGACCCTCCACGGCGATGTGTCCGTAGCTCATGCCTTCAACACCTCCGGAACGCTGACGCTCTGGCCCCCGATTTCCGTCACGGGCGCGCCCATCGCCGCGGCGAGGGTCGCCAGGATGTCCGTGTGCATCACGGGCGTGTGCGCGAACTGCCCCGTCTTCAGGTAGCCGCCGCCGCCCCCGATGAGCACGAAGGGGAGGTACGTCGCCCGCGGCGCCCCGAGGATCCACGTCTCCGGGTTCGCGGCGGAGTTGTGCATCTGGCCGTCGGAGATCTCCGTGCAGACCATGACCAGGGAGTTGTCGAGCACCGTGTGCCCTGGATCGGCGGGGTCGGGCTGATCGAGTACCGCCAGGAACTTCTCCGCCAAGCGCGAGTAGAACCACTTCTGCACCTGGGCGAACTGGGTGCGCCCGGCCTCGTCGGCGGAGTGGGAGAGCGGATCGTGGTGGTTGTGACCCAGTCCCGGTCCGCCCGGGAAGTTCATCAAGATCTGCGCGTTGGCGTACATCGTCTGCAGGGTGACGACGCGCGCCGTGCCACACACGAAGGCGTGCGCCGCGGCTTCGAGGTGCCCGTCGAGCACGGTACCAAAATGCTCATGGAGGAACGGGTCCTTGCCCGCCATCGCCTCCGCCGAAGGGAGCGAGGGCCGCGCGTCGCAGGAGATCACGCCGAGCCCGCCTCCGCCGCTGTTGGCCTTGAGAGACCGGATCGCCTCCAGGTGCAGGGCGAGCTTGTTCTCCTCGGCCGTGAGGCCAGTGACCTCGCGCTGCATCGCCTCGATCTCACGCTCCGTGAGACCGAGCGCGGCGTTGCGGAACTTCGCCTCGTCGACGACCGGCGTCGGCGTGGGCGCCGCCCCCGTCCCCAGCCCCTCGAAGAGCGCATCGATGGCGTCCGCCGGGTTCTCCGTGGGCGTCACCCAGTCGCCGTGCTTGACCACGCGCGAGTCGTCATCGAGCCCCCAGCCCCGATGAGGATGCACGCCGAGCACGTGGGCCCGAGTGTTGAGCGCCTGAGCAATGGTAAAGTCGATCGAGTTGACGCCCTTGCCGTCCTGGAACCCCGTCAGCATTGCACGCACCGCGGCGTGGTTGTCCGCTCCGTCGTTCATGCTCACCCCCCGGAGCACGTTGAGGTACTGCTTGTAGGGCTCGAGCGGCGAGAGGATCCCGACGCCGCTCGCGTCGAGGTTGAACCCATCGCCTGGATCGTAGTGTTCGATCGGTACCCCGTGCGGCAGGTACATGATGAACAGGCGGGTGGGTCGATCGCCGGTTTGGGCGACCGCGAGGCGGGACATCTGGTACGCGAGCGGGGCGGACAGCCCGAGCCCGACTGCCTTCAAGAACGTGCGCCGCATCAGGCGCTGTCGCTGAGCTTCGTGGCGTGACTTCATGACAAAGCTGGGGTGGGGGGAGCTGTGCGGGAGGGGGTGCTCTCGGACGAGTGTGTGGGACGACGTCGAGGGGCCCCGTCCCGCCGACCAAGGCGAGTCATCATGAGATGGCACGGAACCCAAGCCCACACAAACGCAAAGGCGAGGCGCACTGCGCGCCTACGATGCACGCACCTGTGACGAGATGTGCTCCGCCGGCGCGAGGTCGCGGACACAAATCACACACGGGAGTAATTTTCCTCGGACGGGTACGTCGGCAGGTCGGTCCGAGCGGATCGCGGCCGCGATGGTCGATCCATGCTAAACTGAAAGATTAACCACCGTTCCGCGCGCCAAGGTGCGAGAAACACTCGCCCTCACGGCGCCGCGTCGTTGCTGCGTCGCGTCGACTCGAAGCGACGGCGTCGGCCCGCACCGACAGCGCGGCTGGGGGCCCGAGGCGGATCCCGGCTCAGCCCCGAGCCAGGGCGCGGATGGCGCCCAAAGAAGCGCGGCGCCCCGGGCGGGCGCCGGGGGGCGTCACCGGGCGAGCCTGGAGGGCTCGGCGCAGCTGGAACCGCTCGTAGGGGCCGAGCTCGTCGAACTCGAGCCCGAGCATGCGCTTGGATTCATGGGGACGACGGCCATGGACGACCCGACGCACGGTGGCGGTCGCGTCGAGCCACTTGCCCGTCCCTGGAAGCTGGAAGGACACGAAGACCTTCTCCCCGGTGAGGACCGGGTCCGCGGGGGAGACCAGCATGCCGAAGGTCGACAGGTTCTCGATGCGGTCGGCCACGAGCCGGAAGTCGCGCTCCCGCACGATCTGGCAGGCCTGCCGAACGGTGTGCCGGGTGGGGCGGCGACGAACATCACGCTGACGACGCATGGGGGCTCCTTGGCAAGAGGCGTCCTCGGGCGAACGAGGACTCTTCGCGGATCGGATCGTCGCCGGAGCCGCGGAGGCGGGGCAACAAAAGGGCGGCGCACACGCCCGAGGGCGAACGCCGGGCATCCCAAGGCGGTCATCATCCGCCGAGCCCAGGCGCCTCATCAACGTCTTCGAGCATCGAGCGGGGAGTAATGCCCGGCGGCTCGCGTACGGGTCCAGGAGCCCGAGCCCCCACGAACCGGCAGGCGCGGGCACGGCGTGGCAAGGCGTGGACACCGCATGAACGGAATGGACCCGAGACAGGGGCTGGCCCCGCCAAACTAGGTTAGAGTCAGCGCTATGAAACATGGGTGGAAGCGGAGCGACCTCGAGCGGGGCGGCACGGGGCGAGGACGCGGCACGACGCTGAGGACGTCGTCCCTGATGTTGTCCTGCTGGATGTTGTTGGGTGGGGCGCTGAGCGCCTGTGGCGGAGCTCACGCCACGCGCATGGTGGATGAACCCACCGGGACGGCGACGAGCTACGGAGCGCCCCACGACACCGCGTACGAGGTCCAGGTCGAGCCCGCGAAGAACGTGATGCTCGTCCACGTCTTCGAGCGCTCACGGTGCCCCGTGATCCCCATCCAGACGGTCCACCGGTTCCGCGAGACCCTCGAGGGCGACACCGTGGTGCGCCGCGAGAGCCTCGGCAAACAGCAGGTCGCGGGAGAGCCCCAGGAAGAGGTGCTCTGCAACCAGACCTACGCCCGCAACGTCGCGGTGTCGCTCGTCGTCGGCGGGGCGGTGCATCAGCTCGGGCGCACCGACGATCTCGGGCAGACGCAGATCGATCTCACCCGCGTCTTCCAGTCCGGCGCCTACGGAGAGGCTCCCCCGGAGACGGCGGTGGTGCGGATCCGGCCCGAGCGCAGCGGCCGCGCCCTCGACGGGACCAGCATCTCCTTGAACGAGCTGAAGAAGCACGAGTCCCTCGTGGATCGACACCTGAGCGAGCTCGGCGCCATCCTGAGCCAGGGCGAGACGGGCGCCTCGGACGCGGACATCGCGCGATCCTACGAGCTGTATGCCCAGCTCCAGGCCATCGCACCCAGCGATCCTCGCGTGCAGGGCCTGTCGGCGCGGTTCTGGGAGTTGTTCTACGGCCGCAAGCGCGCGGAGGCGGCGGAGCGCTTCGAGCGCAACCTACGCGCCCTCGACGAGGCCCGTGAGGTGCTCAAGGTCGCTGGCGACGCCGCCATTCCCCTCTACGTGCAGGCCGCCGTGAACGCCGGCAACGTCGACGCCCGCGCCCTCGAGTGGTCCACCCTGCGTCTCATCAACGCCCTGCGCACGCGCACCGTCATTTGTCAGCAGGGGTTCGCCTGGAACCGCCTCGGCGGCTACCAGCTCGGCCCGGATGCGCGGATGGCCGCCCACTACCTCCAGTTCGCCCGCGGCGACGCCGCGCTGGCGGACCTGAACGCCGCCTGCGCGCGCTTCTGAGGTGCTGCGCTTTCGAGGAGCCGGGCCCACCGCCCCCTCAGAAGGTGAACTCCCCTTCCGTGGGTTCCCGCTGGGGCGCGCCCGGCTGCCCGCTTTGCAGCGTGCCATTTTGCAGCGTGCCGCCGACACCGGGGGCGGGAGCGGGAGCGTTGACTCCCCCGGGCTGCACCCCCTCTTGAGGCGGAACGAGGCCCGTCACCGGATCCACCGCCGAGCCCGGTGGCGGGTTGAGGCCCCCCTCCGGGCCCGGCAGCGCCGGCGCACCCCCGGGCCGAGTGACTGGCGGTTGGGGCTGCACCCCATCGACACCGATCGTCTCTTCGACGCCGATCTCGGGAGGGTCCGCGATCGTCCCCTCCACCCCGAGCCCCTCCGCCGGGGCCCCCGCAGGCGGCGCGTTCTCGATCACTCCGCCCGTGCCTCCGCCCCCCCCTGGGTCCTCCGGAGCGTCACCCAAGCGCCCCGCACCGAACGCCGGTATGGGATCGCAAACCTCGGCGGTGCACAGGGGCTCGATGTCCGGCCGGTCCTCGCCGCCGCATGCCTGCAGCGACGTCCCCACGCACGCCCCGCCCAGAAGCCAACCGCCCAGGCTCAGGCCTCCCAGGATCGAGGCGGTGGAGCTCCCCCGCAGCAAACGTGTTCCCCCCATCCTCCAAGTATGACGGCGCGGCGACCGCGACGCCCTCGGCTCCGTCCAAGCGACGGAGCAGCACCCCGCCCGCTCCCCGATCTCTGATGGCCCGCCGCCGGTGACCACCTCGCTCACCGATGGGCAAGTCGCCCGTGGCCACCAGCGACGGTCTCCCCGCGCAGATGGCCCGCCGCTGAGGGCGCCCCGTCGATGGCCGCCGCTGGTGGTTCGCCGCCGATGGCCACCCGCGACGATGCCCCCCCCGCCGTGGCGCGCTGCTGGTAGCAGCTCAGCCCCTCGCTCCACGGCTAGCGCCTTCGAAGAAGTCCCCAGCCCCACCCCCAGTGAATCGCCCAGGCGCGGCGAGGCGCGTCGAAAGGGGCTCGGTTTGGGCGGCGAGTGAGCATAGGGTCACCTCATGGTGACGCACGTCGTGTTCTTCAAGTTCGCCGACCCCGCCGACGCCGAACAGGCGCGGACCCTCCTGCTCGGAATGCAAGGGCGCATTCCCGGCCTACGACAGGTGGAGGCCGGGCTCGATTTCACCCGCAGCGCGCGATCCTTCGATCTCGCTTTGATCACCCGTCACGACGACCGCAGCGCCCTCGACGTGTACCGCGACCACCCCGTGCATCAGGAGGTCGCGCGCTTCATCCGCGAGCGCTCCACGGCCTCCGCCGCCGTCGACTTCGTCGGGAGCGTCACCGAGCAGGGCGCCGCCGTGTGACGCACGCCATCCGCCAGCTCCCGCAGGAGCGTGGCGGTGGTGTCGAAGTCGATGCAGGCGTCCGTGACGCTCTGCCCGTACACGAGCGGTCCTCGGCCGAGATCCTGCCGCCCGGCGACCAGGTGGCTCTCCAACATGAGTCCGGCGAGTCCCGGGAGTCCACCACGCAGGTGCTCCAGGACCGTGCGGGCGACGGCGGGCTGCCGCGTGTGATCCTTCTCCGAGTTGCCGTGGCTGCAGTCGACGATCACCGCCGACGGAACCCCCGCCGAGCGGAGCGACTCGACGGCCGCGCTCACGGAGCGCGCGTCGTAGTTGGGCCCCGAGCGCCCGCCGCGCAGCACGAGGTGGGCGCCGCCGTTGCCAGCGCTTTGGAGCACGCTCAGCTGCCCCCGCTCGTCGACGCCGAGGTGCCGGTGAGGCGCTCGTGCCGCCACCACCGCGCACACGGCCGCCTCGAAGGAGCCATCCGTGCCGTTCTTGAAGCCCACCGGGAGGGGCAAGTTGCTGGCGAGCTGCCGGTGCGGCTGGCTCTCCGTCGTGCGTGCCCCGATGGCAGCCCAGCTGAGCGTATCCACCAGGTAGGGCGCGACGAGGGGCTCCAGGAGCTCCGTCGCGAGGGGCACGCCCAGCTCCGCGAGCTCCACGAGCAGACGGCGCGTCTCCACGAGCCCGAGGACGAGATCGTCACTCCCGTCGAGGTGGGGATCGTACAAGAACCCCTTCCACCCGAGGCTGGTGCGCGGCTTCTCGAAGTAGGCGCGCATCACCAAGGACACATCGTCTCCGAGCTCCCTCTGCAAGCGGAGGAGCCGCTCTGCGTAGTCGAGGGCCGCCGCCCGGTCGTGGATGGAGCAGGGCCCGACGACGGCGACGACGGGACCGCGCTCCCCCGCCAGGCGAGCTCCGAGCCGGCGTCGCTGCTCGGAGATCCGCCGCCGCGCCTCGTCGCTCAAGGAAAACCTGGCCGAGAGCTCCGCGGGGCTGGGCAGAGTCCGGTCTCGTTCGGGTCGCAGAGGGGGAGGTGCATCGGTCATGGCGAATCGAGGGGGAAAGAGGGAAAGCACAAAAACGAAAAGCCCCTGGTCCGGGGGACCAAGGGCGGCTCGGAATCGACGTTCTCCTGAGCTTCAGCGGCTCCAGGCCGCTCGCGACACACGGCCGCCCTCGGTTCCCACCTTCCGGGGAAACCAATAGCTAAACCGGGTAAAAAATCGCGAAGCGACCATCGTCGAGCTTCGAGGCTAAGCCATCGCGAGCCCTCAGGCAAGCGGGTCGCGCGGCTCCCGCTCCCAGCGTGTCTCGGGCGTGCTTTCACGCGCGTGGTTCGCGCAGGCGGGTTTCGCCCGGGCGGATCCGCGTGGGAGCGGACGCGCCTCAGTCGGGCGCCGACACGCGGACGGAGCTCACGCGCCACGTGCTCCCGTCCTTCCGGAGCGCGAAGACGACGTCCCGCTCCTCGCGCCGGTACGAGCTTCCCCCCACCTTCACTCGCCCCCGGGCCAGCGCCGCGTCGGCAGTCCGGGCCGCGTTCCGGGCGTCCGTCCGCTCGCCGCGCGCCGTCCCGTCCCCCCCTTCATCGACTCCCACCTCGATGTCGAGGGACCCGAGCGTCACGTCGAAGACGCCGAGCCCCGTCTGGACCCGGGCCGCCGCGAGCGCGAGCGCCCGCGGGCCCGAGGGGAGGCTCCCCACTTCCGGGACCTCGACGCGGACGTCGGGGGTGAGGAGCTCGTCGAAGCGCTCCTTCAGGTAATTGGCGCGGAACACGACGTTGGTCACCGGCTCCGGAGAGCTCACCGCCTCCGCCAGGGCTTCGAGCTGACCGCGGATACGCTCCTCGTCGCTGGGGCGGGCGAGCACCGCGTACCCCACCAGGGCCACACCCCCAGCGACCGCGAGGTACCCGAGCCAACGTCGTCGATTCATCTCCGTCGCCTTCCTCTCCGTCCCGCGCCCCGGGCGCTCATGCATCGCGTCGCTTCGCCGTCGCTGCCGTCGTCGGCGGCCCCTCCATTTCCCTACCATCGCCCTCGGCCTCTCGACAGGGTGTCGGCAGGCTCCGCGCGCGCTCCGTGCTCGCTCTGCGCTCGTCCCCCGGCTCGGCGCCCTTCTCCGGCGCCTCGGATTGCTTCCCCGCATCGGCGGAGATAATGCGGGGCGGTGAACGGTCAACCCTCGGAGACGAGCTCGGGTGGTGCGCGCAGGACGGCGAAGGGCATCCCGCCCCGCGTCCTCTGGATCGGCGGTGCTGCCCTTGGATCCGTGCTGGCGGTGCTCATCGCCTGGCAAGTGGGCGTCCATCAGAGTCGCGCCGAGGTCGAGCGTCTGAGTGAGGAGCTCACCCGAGCCGACGCGCGCCTGAACGCGCTCGAGGCGCGGCGCCTCCTCCACGGTGCGGTTCTCCAGCTCGAGTCGCGCAACTTCGGCTCCGCCCAGGAACGCGTGGACGGCGCCAAGCGGTTCCTCGCGGCGAGCCAGGAGCTCACGGAGGACGCGGCCCTGGCGGATCTGCTCGCCCAGGTCGAGACGTTCCAGACGAACGTCGATCCCAACGTCGGCAAGCAAGTCGCTCGACTCGCGCAGCTCATGACGACCCTCGACGAGCACCTCCCGACGCCGGAGCTGCCCCACGGCGCGCCACCCCCCGAACCGCCCCCCGAACCGCCTCGCCTCGAAGACGGCGCCGAGAGCGCGCCCGACGCGCAACAATGACCGTTTGGTGAGCGGGCTCAGAAGGTCCCGATCACGTCGAGCCCGCGGAGGTTCGGGACCACGATGACCTGCAACCCTGCGGCTCCCGACGCCCTCGAGGACGAGCTCGAGGACGGGGACGACGCGGTCGCCTCGGGTCCCCTGCCCATTCGATAGTGAATCCACGGCACGAACCAGCCGATGGCGCTCCCCGCGGCCGCCCCCACCAGCACGTCCGTGAGGAAATGCTGATCGCTGGCGATGCGCGCCGCGCCCGCCACGGCAGCCACCGTCAGGCTGCCCGCGCAGGGCACCCAGCGCACCCCTCGTCCATAGAGGGGCAGGTGGGCATGGTGGGTGCAGGTGGCGGCGGCCATGGCGAAGGCCGTCGAGGTATGACCACTGTAGAAGGATCGGTAGGGGTAGCCGCCGGTGCACGAGGAGCCGTCCTCGGTGGTGTCTTCGCCAGCGCAGTCCCGCACGTAGGGACGCTCCCGAGACACCCACGTCGCCGTCGCCAGCTGGACGCCGAGAGAGAGGGCGAGGACCTGTGCGTCGATCAGAGCGAGCTGCCAGGCCACGTCCGGGCTCTGGTGGATCACGCCCGCGTTGAGGAGGGCGTCGCCGACGAAGGCGTAGGAGATCTCGAGGGCCACTGCCACGTCGCTCACCAGGCGCCCCGCCCGGCGACCGCTCGCGGAGTCGGCGCGCGCCCACGAGCGCACGTCCTCGTCGACCGCCCACGTCCAGCGTCGTGGATCGGCTTCATCGGGGCCTGTCACCAGGGCGACGAGCGCCGTCCCCGCGCCCGCCCCGAGGACCGCCGCGTTCCACCACCCGAAGCGGCGCCATTCGGGTTGCCAGACGAGCGACGGCTCCGTTGATTGGGGCTCCGCTGTCTCCCCGATGCCATCCACCGCGGCGCCATCCACCGCGGCGCCATCCACCGCGGCGCCGTCCACCGCGACGCCGTCCACCGTAGCGCCGTCCACGGGACGCGCGTCGTCCGCGGCGTGCCCCTCGACGGCGAAGCACATCCCACAGCCGAACAGCGCGAGCGCGACTCTGCGCAACCCGTCCGCCGCGACACCCCATCGGAACACTCCAATCGCGGAGCGACGCCCACCGCGGCCCAGAGCCCGCGCGCCCCTCTCACACATCGCTCCCTCGTCAGCGTCGCGCACCGCTCGAGACCTCCACGGCGACCGCGAGTCCGCCATTGCTCGTCCGGAATCGCGCCTCGAACGGGAGGGACGAGCGCCGTTCGAGGAGCCCGTTCGCCGGCAGGAGCAAGACGACCGGGCGCAGATCCGGACGCCGCAGTAGCAAGCGGCTCAACCGCGCGAGCAGCTCGCGGCTCTGCCGGACGCGCACACCATAGGGTGGGTTGGAGATGACGACGGCGCCCTCGGGGATCTCCTGCGCCGCGCTCTCGAAGTCACCCTGGATCCAGCGGCAGCGCGCCTCGAGCCCCGCCGCTCGCGCATTCGCCTGAGCCGCTCGTAGGGCCTTGCCCGACACGTCCGAGCCGAACGCGAGGGGGCGCTCTGCCTCTGCGACGGGGACACTCGCCTCGAGAACCTGCTGCTGCGCCGTCCAAAGTCGATAGTGTTCCGCGTCGTGGGTGGGCCAGTCCTCGAAGGCGAAGCGTCGCCGCGCGCCCGCGGCGACGCCGGCGAGGAGCTCGAGCCACTCGAGCGCGATCGTCCCGGCGCCGCAGAAGGGATCCCACAGCACGTCCGCCTCGGGGGCCTCGCGCCGCGCGACGCGAACGAGCGCCGCCGCCAAGGTCTCCCGCAAAGACGCCTCCGCGACGTGGGTCCGGTACCCGCGCCGGTGCAGGCGCTCGCCGCTGGCGTCGACGCTGACCTGCACCCGATCGTTCTGGAGCCGCACGTGGATCTTGGTGCCGGCCCCCCCGCGCGCCGCGGTCTCGACCCCGGCGCGCTCCCGCAACACCCGAGAGACCCGCTCCGCGACGGCGTCCGAGTGCCACAGACGCGAGCGGCGCGCCACGACGTGCACGGCGGCGACGCTCCCCGACCGCAGGTAGGCGCGCCAAGGCAACCGCGTGAGCCCCTGGACGAGGGTCTCGAAGTCCCGCGCCACGAAGGGCTTGAGCCGAACGCGGACGGACTCTGCCAACCGAGCGCGCCAGCAGAGCTCCCAGAGCCCGCGGGCGTCCGTGCGCAGCTCGACCCCTCCGGGCGTCGCGGCGCCGACGAGGCCGAGCTCCGCGACCTCTTCCTGCAAGAGCGCCTCCAGGCCAGGAGCGCAGGCCGCGAACAGGGCGTACTGCGTCGCGGTGCCCCCGGGAGGAGTGCTCATGGCTCGGTGCTCTAGTCGGTTTTCTGCTCGCGACAAACGGCCGCTCGTCGCGGCATCGCTCATCGCTCGAGCGCCGGGTACGTCGCCCGCGCTCCGTCCGGGTCCCCCGAGCCACGATCCTCGCTTGCGAGGAGCCCCTCACGGAGGATGAGCTCCGCTTCCGCTCGGTACCGTCGAGCCAGGTCGTCGTCGACGTCGTCGATCAGGACCCGGGGACGCACCCGGCCCTGGCAGGGCCCGCGCTCGCCGGGCCGGCTCTCGGGAAGCCGAAGCTCGGCGAGCGGCACGACCCCCTCGTCGTGGAGCGTGTCGAGGTGCTCGCGTCGCCCGAAGTCCGACGAGGGCAGCCGGAGGCGCGTGTGACTCGCGGGGGCCGACGTGACGTCCTCGTCGTAGAGCGTGTCGAGGCGCTCCCGCTGATCGAGCCCGAGCAGCGTGGGCATGCGGCGACGTCCCCGGGGCACCTCGAGCTCGAGCTCTCCCCGGGCATCCCCCGCGCGGACGACGACCGCTTGTCGGCGGCGGCGCAGCCTCACCTCGACGTCGTGGAGGCCGCTCTGGCGCGCCGCCGAAGGCTGATGTTCCCCCTGATGAGCGGACGACTGGGACGCGAAGGAGCTGTCGGCCACGCTCCCGTCATGCCCTCATCCTCCCCCCGCGGCCAAATTTCGAGACTCAGCGGACCCCGAACCACTTGGCATCGCGCTTGATGTCCATGTGGAGGTGATCGCGATGCGCCGCGTCGTAGTTGGGTGTGAGGATGTGGTGAAAGAGGCCGCGCGCGGCGATCGCGCACACGAGGTTGCGCAGGCGAACCGAGCGCTCGTTCTCCTCGAGGAGCCTGGCCTCGGGGCCGCAGGGGGGCGTCCCCCGCTCCCCGTGCCAGTCGTCCTCGACGTTGAGGCGCTGTCCGTCCCGGAGCTCGAACTCCATCACGTCCGCCGCGAGTCCATGGGCGTGCTGGCTGTAGGAGCGACGCCGCGGCAGGCGCGCCTTGGGGCGGTAGAAGTTGTCGATGCGTACGCGCACGACGTCGTGCTCGACGAGCACCTCCGTCAACTCGTGCAGGATGAGCGCCAGACGACAGTCGAGGACACCGAAGGGTGTGCTCGCGGGCGGCACCGTGAACCGCACCTCGCCGAGGGGCGCCACGATCCGAAGCGGCCACCCGACGTTCGGCGCCGCGCCCCGGAATCGTTCGACGGACGACTCGATCTCCGCCAGCCGCTTCCGACAAGCCGCGCTCGAGAGCTGCGCCACCTCGTTGGCGGGCCCCTTGGCGAGCTGTGCGACGCTCGGGAGCGGCTCGTGGAAGGGATGGCGCGTGGGCTCCGGCGGTGACGCCTCTGCCACTTCGCTGACCTCCGCGGGCTCCGGCGACGGGAGGCGCGGAGTCGGAGCAGCGCTCTTCAGCTCGATGGGGGGATCGATGACGGGCTCGGCGGCGAACCCGGGCCCGTCGCTGGCCCCCGCCATCGCGCCGCCGCAGGACGTCAGGCCCGCGAGCGCGAGGCCGCAGGACGCGAGGGAGAGAACCAGCCCGGCCGCGCTCTGACGAGGGGAACGGCGAGGCATCACGGGGCGGACGCTATCTCCCTCGTCCCCCGAGCGTCCAGAAAAGGCCACCTCTTGGGGGCCATCGGGCCGCGCGCTCTCCCAGCTGGGCGAATGAATTCAACCTCGGCCGAACCTTGGCCGGACTGGCAGGCCGGACTGGCACCGAACGGCGCCATCCCCGCGCCGAACGAGCGGCGCGGGGATTTCTCGCGTGAGCGTCCGACGGCGCCACGCGGCGCTCGAGGGCCGCCCTCAGCCCGGTGAGAACAGCCCGTAGAGCAGGGTGAGGGCGAGCGGGATCAGGATCCAAAGGAACGGCACGATCGGGTTCGAATACTTCTCTTCGGGCTCCTGCTCGGCGCCCGGTTCGGACTTCGCGGGATCCGCGGGGGTGGGGTTCTTGGACATGGAAAATGGACCTCTGCGCGGCACTCCGGAGGAGCACGCGCGGTGCCCGCGCCGTCGAGCGCGGGACGGGGGAAAAATCGAATGGAAGAAGGCGCAGACGCGCTGCGCGGGGGGAGGGGTCCGCGCCGACGAGGGCGCGGCCGACGGCCGCCTCACCGGTCCATCGGGCGATCGAGGCCAATGCTCGCGCTCGGCGAACCGGCTCCACGAACCAGCGACGGCTCGGCGAATCGACTCAGGGAACGAGCTCTCGGCTCACGCGGCGCTGCGCGGCGGCCCCCTGGCCCTCTCACTCCACTCGGGGGCGAGCCGCGGCGTCCAACGCTCGCCTTCGGCGCGCCTCTCGTCGAGGACGGCGCCCCACGTCGGCAGGCGGAGCCACCCCTCGGGCCATCCGAGCACGGAGTCGTCCACCCGTTGGACGGTCCCGTCCTCTGCTGGCCCCAGGTTCGACAGGGACGCCGTGCGGCCCGGCTCCAGCGGCCGTTTTCCGTCGGCCTCGTCCTGCCCCTGCGCCCACTCGACGAACACCAGTCCCGCGCGGGCCGGGGCCTCGTGGGCCCCCCCGATCCCCGACAACCAGGGAAACGCCAGAACGGCCAGGACGAGGAGCAGACGCACCATGGTGCGGGCCTAGGGTGCACTGCGACCCCCCGCCGCGCAACCATCCCGCTCACGCTCCAGCACCCGCACCCAGCGCACCCAGGCAGGGTCCGACCGGCGACGTTGGTCGACGGTCGGACGCGGACCCGGGGCGCAGGCACACCCGGGCACACCCGCGGGCGCACGACCGCGGACGACACGTACGGGACGCACCCGTCCACGTCGCGCGCCCCTGGCGCAGGAGGGCCTCCCTCGTTCGCGTCGGGTGAGCACCCTGGACGCTCTCCTTAGGTCACGGAGCTCATCGCCGTTTCCTTGACGGGACGGAGGCGACGCGCGCGGCGCCGATCCTCCCCCCTCCGCACGGAAGCTGCGGCGGAGCGGACATCATGGCTAGCCACTCGCCCTCGGACCTCCTGCCTTCGCTCCTCGCCGGAGTGATCGTGTATCCGCAGGAGGACTGGAGCCCGCAGATCCGCACGCAGGTCGAGGAGCACCTCCGCTGCCTCGCCCGCGAGCTCCGTTGCGTGATTTCCCTCGCGCGCCGCGGAGCCGCAGAGGCCGGCGTCGTGCTCGACCTGTCCACGAACGGTGGGGTCGCCGATCCGCTCGCGTGGGACGCTCGCGTCCACGAGCTCGAGAGCGACTCGGTCTTCGAGCTCGGCGTTCGCCTCTCCTCCCCTGCCCTGGAGCTGGAGGCCTTCGACGCCCTCCTCCGGCGTTATCAGCGCCTGCTGCCGCTGCCCGCGCACGTGCCGTCTCCGGAGCTCGCCCGGGTGCTGGCGCTCCACCGCTCTCTCCACGATCTCACGCTCCCGCTGGTGCGCGCCGACTACGACCACGCGCTCGACACCTGGCGCTGGTTGCTCTGGCTCGCGCCGCGGGCGGACTTCGCGCTGCAGTGCGCGGCCCTGTTTCACGACGTCGAGCGCCTCGAGAGCGAACCGCTGCAGCGCACGGAGCACCTCGCTCCCGACTATGTCTCCTTCAAGCGCGCCCACGCGCGCCGCGGCGCGGAGCTCGTCGGCGCCCACCTGTCGACCCTGGGCCTCCCGGCGGACGACCTGCGGGAGATCCAGCGGCTCGTCTCCCACCACGAGCGCCCCGACGCAGACCCGAGGCTGCAGCTCCTGAACGACGCCGACGGGCTCTCGTTCTTCTCCCTGAACGGCTACGGCTACCTGCGCTACTTCGGGCCCGCCGTCACCCGGGACAAGATCCGCTACACCTCGGCGCGCTTGTCTCCGCGCACCCGTGTGCTCGTGCGCGCCCTGCCCCTCCACCCGCGCGTGCGCGAGCTGCTCGACGCGGAAGTGAACACGCTCGACCCACCGCGGGATGGCCCCGCGGCGTGGCGGTGAGTAACAGCTCGAGGGGGACCGGGCCGATGATCGAAGCCGTCATGTTGTGGAACGAACCGAACAACCTGTCGCACTGGGATTTCGAGCTCGATCCCGACTGGTCCATCTTCTCGCGGATGGTCCACCTCGGCGGCCAGGCGATCGCCGGCGAGGCCAAGGGGCTGACCCGCGTGCTCGGGGGGATCTCCCCGATCGATCCGGGGTTCATCCAGACGCTCCAGCGCGGGGGCGCCTTGGATCAGGTCGACGTGATCGCCGTGCACGGCTTCCCCCTCGACTGGAACCACTGGTCGATCCACGAGTGGCCGGAGAAGCTCGACGAGATCCGCGCCGTGACGCGCCTGCCCATCTGGGTCACGGAGGTCGGGGTGTCCACCTTCGGCGCGGAGGAGGTCCAGGAGTTCGGGCTCCGCCGCAGCGCCGAGCTCTTGCTCGGCCAGGTGGAGCGCGTGCACTGGTACTCCCTCTTCGATCTCCCGAAGGCGTGGCCGGCGACGACGCGGCACCGAGAAGCCGAAGGCTCCTCGTACTATCGCCACTTCTACATGGGGCTCATCCGCGAAGACGGCACCCCGAAGCGCGCCCTGCGCCACGTCGCCGACTACACCCCGGAGCTGGGCGTGTGCCAGTGGTTCCACTTCGAAGACCCGCGGCTCGACGACGCGGTGGCCTGGCTGAAGAAGCTCGGCGTGAAGCGGCTGCGCACCGGGCTCAGCTGGTCGGACCGCCTACGCCCTGGCGCCCTCCGCTGGTTCGACCGACAGATGCAGGCGCTCGCGGACTTCGACGTGACCTTGACCTTCTGCTTCACCCCGGACGCTTGCGGCCTGCGCCCCCACCACACGAGCCCGCCTCGCGACGTCGAGGAGTTCGCCGCTTTCTGCGCCGAGATGACGCGGCGCTACGCGCGCTGACCCGAAATGCGCCCTCCATCGAAGCTCATATTTTCGTCCGCTGGTTCATCCGCTGGTTCATCCGCTGGCGAACCTGACCTTAGGCGGACAGTCCTGGCTGCCGTCCGCCGTTGGAGGATCCACCTCTCGGCGCCGCTCCGGTCCGCTGGGGCGAACACGACCCATTGAGACCTCGGCATTGGCAAGGAACATGGCGACCACATACCTCGTAACCGGCGGCCTGGGCTTCATCGGGCGCTATCTCTGTCGGGAGCTCCTCGCCTCGGGGCACCGCGTGCGGGTGCTCGACTCGGTCGTGCCTCAGGTCCACGGCACCCGGCCCCCGGAGGCGCCGGAGGGCACCGAGGTGTTCCGCGACGACGTGCGCGACGCAGCCGCCGTGCGCCGCGCCCTCGACGGCGTCGAGGGCGTCTTCCACCTGGCCGCCGAGGTCGGCGTGGGCCAGAGCATGTACGAGGTGGAGCGCTACGTGAGCGCCAACGACGTGGGCACCGCCGTCCTCCTTCAGGAGCTCATCCAGCGACCGGTGCGCCGGGTGGTCGTGGCTTCGTCGATGAGCGTTTACGGAGAGGGGCGCTACCGCGACGCCTCCGGGGCGCCCGCGCGACCTTTGGCCCGCACCGCCGCCGACGCCAAGGCGCGGCGCTGGGATCCCGTCGGCCCCGACGGACGCCCCCTCGAGCCCGTCCCCACCGACGAGGAGAAGCCTCCCGACCTCGCCTCGATCTACGCGCTCACGAAGTACATGCAGGAGCGCGCCGTCTTGATCTTCGGGCAGGCCTATCCCGTCGAGGGCGTCGCCCTGCGCCTCTTCAACGTCTTCGGCCCCGGCCAGTCGCTGTCCAACCCCTACACGGGCGTCCTGGCGAACTTCTCCTCACGGCTCCAGAACGAGCGCGCCCCGCTCGTCTTCGAGGACGGGCAGCAGCGGCGGGACTTCGTCCACGTGCGCGACGTGGCGCGCGCCTTTCGTCTGGCCATGGAGCGGCCGGAGGCGGCCGGACAGGTCCTGAACATCGGCAGCGGACGCTCCTACACGGTGTGCCAGGTGGCGGAGCTGCTGGGGCGGGCGCTGAGCTCGCCGCTGCGCCCCGAGATCCTGCAGAAGGCGCGCTCCGGGGACATCCGCCACTGCTTCGCCGACATCACGCGGGCGCGCCGCGTTCTGGGATACGAGCCGCAGTTCTTCCTCGAGGACTCCCTCGAGGAGTTCGTCGAGTGGGTCCGCCGGGAGGACGCCGCGGATCACAGCGACGAGATGACCCAACAGCTCGAGGCCCG
Organism: Myxococcales bacterium; assembly: GCA_012514535.1. Taxonomy (GTDB): domain Bacteria; phylum Myxococcota_A; class Polyangia; order Polyangiales; family Polyangiaceae; genus NIC37A-2. Next base: position 38,914 of record JAAZAA010000365.1, read on the forward strand.
AGGGTTGGTGTCATGAGCGCCGCCGCCCTGCGCCCCTTCGGCTTCGCGGAGAGCTTTCGCTTCGGGGACCACGAGCGTGTCGAGCGCGTCGTGGCGGGCGTGCGCCAGGCGGGCTGCCGACAGCTGAAGGTGTCCGTGTCTCCCCTCGACTACTTCCGCACGGGGGGCGTCGAGTGGCTCGAGTGGCTCTTCGCGCGGGTCGCCTCCGAGCTCGAGCTCTTGCCGTGCCTCCGCTACACGTCCGACATCCAGCGGCCGCGGACCTCCCCGGAGCCCCTGCGCCGGGCCAGGGCCTACGCGGAGTTCGTCGACTCGGTGCTCACGCGCCACGGCAAGCACTTCGGCTACGTCGAACTCTGCAGCCCGCCGCCCATGAGCCCGAGCGAACGCCCCGAGGACAGCTGGCTGCTCTCGGCGGAGATCCTGACGGCGACCTTGGAGGCGGCGCGGGGCGGCTGGAACATCGTGCTCGGCACGCCGGTCCCGGCGACGGTCGCACCTCGGAACGGAGCGGGCGAGGAGGCGCCGAGCAGCGCCCAGGAGCTCGACTTCTACTGGGTACACGCCCTCGGTCAGCGGGGGCTGTTGGACGAGGTCTTCGCCCTGTCCCTGCAAGGACAGCAGCACCAGGGCGGCTCGATCCGCGCGGCGGCGGAGCGCTGGGTGGCGCAGTGCCTCGCCCTGCGGGAGGTGCTCTCCCTCTACGGCGCCCGCGCGTCCCTCTGGTTGACGGAGTGCGGGTACTCCACCGGGGGGCGCGACGAAGCGCGCCAGGCGGAGCTCTTCGCCCGCTTCCTGCAAATCGCCGCCGAGCGCCACTACTGGGACGCCTGGGAGGACCGCCCGCCCACCTCGCGTCCGCTGGATCCCGGACACCGGCGCGGCATCGTCCACGCCGACGGGCGCCCCAAGCTGCTCGCCCGCCTGCTCACCCAGGACGCGACCACGGGGGCGACCTGCCTCGAGTCCTGGAGCGCGCCGAGTCGCCCGATCGCGGGACCCCAGGACGCGCCCGTCGTCGTGATCGGGGGCGCGGGCTTCATCGGCTGCAACCTCGCCAAGAGCTTTCTGGAAGACGACGTGCCCGTCGTCGTGATCGACAACCTGAGCCGCCCGGGCGTGGAGCGGAACTTGAGCTGGCTGTGCCAGGAGTTCGGCGATCGGGTGCGCCCGCTGCTCACGGACATCCGGGAGGAGGAGCGCCTCGGGGAGGTGCTCGGCCAGGCCCGCGCCGTCCTCCACATGGCGGCGCAGGTGGCCGTGACCAGCAGCCTCGACGACCCCCTGGAGGACTTCGAGATCAACGCCTACGGGACGCTGCGGGTGCTCGAAGCGCTCCGCGCGGCGAAGCGTCGCATCCCGTTGGTGTTCGCGTCGACCAACAAGGTGTACGGCCACCTCGGCGATCTCGCCCTCGAGCTCACCTCCGCCGGGTACCACCCCGCGGACACCGAGCTGCGCCGGTGGGGGATCGGGGAAGACCGCTCCCTGGAGTTCTGCACCCCCTATGGGTGCTCCAAGGGGGTCGCCGATCAGTACGTGCTCGACTACGCCCGCTCCTTCGGGCTCGCCGCGGCGGTGCTGCGCATGAGCTGCATCTACGGGCCGCGCCAGTTCGGCACGGAAGACCAGGGGTGGGTGGCGCACTTCGCGCTCCAGGCGCTCCGGGGACAGCCCGTCACCCTCTACGGCGACGGGTGGCAGGTGCGGGACGTGCTGCACGTGAGCGACGCCGTGCGCGCCTACCGCGCCGTCCTCGACTCGATGGATCGCGTCGGCGGGCAAGCCTTCAACCTGGGTGGCGGCCCCGACAACGCCGTATGTCTCCAGCACGTCCTCGCGGAGCTCGCGCACCTCGCCGGCCATGACGTCGGCGTGCTGCGCGGCGAGCCGCGCACGGGCGATCAGCTCTACTTCGTCGCGGACAACCGCAAGCTCGAGCGCGCCGTCGGCTGGGCGCCGCGCATGGGATGGCGCGACGGCATCCGGGACCTCTGGACCTGGCTCGGGAGCGCCCATCCCGGCGCCTCCTCCGACGCCCCGCTCGGCGCCTCACCGGGTCCGCCATCGGCGGAGCCCCACCCACGGAGCTTGATGGCATGAAGGTCGCGCTCGTCAATCCGCGCTGGACGTACACCCGCAGCATCTACTTCGGCTGCCGGGAGCCGCACCTCCCGCTCGAGCTCGCCTACGCGAGCGCGCTGCTCGAACGCAACGGGCACCAGACGCTCCTCCTCGACGGGCAGCTCCAGGGGCTCGACGACCGCGCTCTGGCGGACGCGGTCGCGGAGTTCGCTCCCGACTTCACGGTGGTCACGACCGCGCCGACGTATCTGTTTTGGCGCTGCGCCCCGCCGGAGCTGCGGGTCCCTCGGCAGTTCCTGGACGCCCTGGGCGGCCGCGGCGGGCGCACCGTGGCCGTCGGGCCCCACGGCTCCGCGACGCCGGCGCCGACCCTGCGCAAGCTGGGCGTGGACCTCGTCGTGCGGGGCGAGAGCGAGGAGGTCGTCGCCGCCCTGGCGGAGGCGGACGACTGGTCCCAGGTCCCCGGCACGGCTCGCCTCGAGGACGGGGTCGCCCGGAGCGTGGGTGGGCTGCACGCCAGCTGGTTCGTGGAGCACGCGCCGCTGCGCTGGCCCGCAGCGTGGATCACCCGCCACGAGCACCACCATCACCGCTTCGACACGCCGCGACGAGGCTGGGGGGCGGAGGTCGAGGCCTCGCGCGGGTGCCCCTACGCGTGCACCTTCTGCGCGAAGCTGGATTTCCGGGACAAGTACAGGAAGCGCAAGCTGGAGCTGGTCCTCGACGAGATCGACGGGCTCATCGCCCAAGGGGTCGGCTACGTCTATTTCATCGACGAGATCTTCCTCCCCCAGGGCCCGCTCCTCGAGGCGCTCGTCTCCCGGGACGTGTCCTTCGGGGTCCAGACCCGCATCGATCTGTGGACGCCCGACCAGCTCGAGCTCCTGGGCGCCGCGGGCTGCGTGTCCATCGAAGCCGGCCTCGAGAGCCTCACCGTCGAGGGGCGCGCGTCCCTGGCCAAGCGCTGCAAGCTCGACACGGAGCAGCTCGCCGAGCTGCTCATCCACGCCCGCGGCTTCGTCCCCTTCGTACAGGCGAACCTCATCGGCACGATCCAGGACGAGCCCGCCCTCGTCGAGTATTGGCGCAACCGGCTCATCGCCAACGGCGTCTGGGCGAACGAGCCCGTGCCGCTCTACCCCTACCCGAGCTCTCCCGACTATCGCCTGCGCTGGGGTGAGCCGGACGACCGCGCCTGGGAGCGCGCCCACGAGCACTACCTCTCGTCGTTCAGCTCGTTCAGCGACATCCAGGACGAGCGCCCCGTCCCCTTGTCGGAGCTGGAGGCATCGTGTCACCGGAGCTCCTGAGCCCGCCACGGCGCGTGCTGATGACCCTCGACGCCGTCGGCGGGGTGTGGCGCTACGCCCTCGACCTGGCCCGCGGCCTGAGCGAGCGGGGCGTGGAGGTGGTCCTGGTCGGCCTCGGACCTCACCCTTCCCGCGATCAGCAAGCGGAGCTCGAGACGATCCACCACAAGAAGGTCTTCTGGCTGGACGAGCCCCTCGACTGGATGGCGGGCGGTGACGCCGACCTGCGGCCGCTGCGAGAGCGCCTGCTCCGCATCGTCGAGGACCAGGGCGTGGAGCTGCTCCACCTCAACCTCCCCTCCCAGGCGCATGGGTTGAACCTCCCCCACCCGATCGTGGTGGTCTCCCACTCCTGCGTCGTCACCTGGTGGAAGGCCGTCCAGCGCACCCCCCTGCCGGCGGATCTCCGCTGGCAGCACGGGGCCCACCTGCTCGGCTTCCGCCGCGCCGATCTGATCCTGGCCCCCAGCCGCAGCCACGCGGGCGCCCTCGTCCGCGCCTACGGCCCGCTCGAGGGGCTCCGGGTGCTCCACAACGCCTCGAGCCACGAAGCCCAGGACCTGCCCAAGGCGCCGTTCGTGCTCGGCGTCGCGCGCTGGTGGGACGAAGGCAAGAACGCGCGGGTCCTCGACGCGGCCGCGGCGGGAGCCCCCTGGCCGGTGCTCCTCGCGGGCCCGACGGCGGGCCCGAACGCCCAGTCCGTGTCCCTGCGGTACGCCCAGAGCCTCGGCAAGCGCTCGGCCGCCGATGTCTCCGCGCTGATGGAGCGCGCCGCGATCTTCGCCGCTCCCTCCCGCTACGAACCCTTCGGGCTCGCGGTGCTCGAGGCGGCGCTGCGGGGCGCGGCGTTGCTCCTGGCGGACATCCCCACCTTCCGGGAGCTGTGGAGCGGCGCCGCCCTCTTCGCCGATCCCGAGGATCCGAGCGCGTGGACCGACGCCTTGCACCGTCTGGCGCGAGACGGTGAACAACGCGTGCTGCTTGGCCGTCTAGCGAGGGGACGGGCGGAGCGGTTCTCGCAGCAGCGCCAGCTCGAAGGCATCCTCGAGACCTATCGGGAGGCCTCACTGGTCGCCGCGCGCCGCGCCGCCTGAGCGACGGCGGGCTCGACCATGCGCTTTATCCTCTACACGCACTCGATCATTTCCGATTGGAACCACGGCAACGCTCACTTCCAGCGGGGCGTGCTGCGGGAGCTGAAGTCGCGAGGGCACGACGTGCTCGCCCTCGAGCCCGAGAACGGCTGGAGCCGCCAGAACCTGCTCCGCGAGCAAGGACCGGAGGCCGCCGCCCGGCTGGCGCGGGAGTACCCCGATCTCTCCTCGACCCTCTACGACGACGCCTTCGATCACGAGGCGCTCCTCGCAGACGCCGACGTCGTGATCGTGCACGAGTGGACCGCGCCGGAGCTCGTCGCGCGCATCGGGCGCGCGCGCCGCCAGGGCGCCCCCTTCACCCTGCTGTTCCACGACACCCACCACCGCGCCGTCTCCGCTCAGCGGGAGATCGCCGATCTGATCCTCGAGGACTACGACGCCGTCCTGGCCTTCGGCGAGGCGCTCCGCGAGCGCTACGTGCACGCTGGCTGGGGACGGCGCGTGTTCACCTGGCACGAGGCCGCAGACACGAGCCGCTTCCTCCCACCAGACCGCCTCGACGAGGCTCCCGCGCGAACGGAGCAGCTCATCTGGATCGGGAACTGGGGCGACGGCGAGCGGGCCCAGGAGATGTCGTCGTTCCTCATCGAGCCCGCGCGCAACCTCGCCCTGAGCGGCAACGTGCACGGCGTCCGCTATCCGCCCGCCGCCCTCGACGCCCTCGGACGCACCCGGCTCACCTACCGCGGCTGGCTGGCCAACCACGACGTCCCCGCCGCCTTCGCGCGGCACCGGGCCACGCTCCACGTGCCTCGGCGCCCCTACGTCGAGTCTCTCCCCGGGATCCCGACCATCCGCGTCTTCGAGGCGCTCGCCTGCGGGATCCCCTTGGTGTGCGCCCCCTGGGAGGACCGCGAGGGCCTGTTTCGCCCGGGGCGAGACTACCTGGTCGCTCCCGACGGCGCCCGGATGGAGCGCCATCTCCGCGCGGTGCTCGACGATCCGGATTTGGCGGCGTCCCTGGCGCGCTCCGGGCTCGAGACCATTCGCGCCCGGCACACCTGTCGTCACCGCGTCGACGAGCTGCTCGAGATCGTCGCGGCGGTGTCCGGGAGGCCCCTCGAGCCCGCACACCGCACCGCTCCGGGGGGAGAGCCCTCAGTGAAGGAGGCCACACGATGAAGATCGCGTTCTACGGATCCAGCCTGCTGTCGTCCTATTGGAACGGCGCGGCGACCTACTACCGAGGCCTCCTGCGCGCCCTCGCGCCCCTCGGTCACGACATCACCTTCTACGAGCCGGACGCCTACGATCGCCAGCGGCACCGGGACATCGAGCCCCCCGACTGGTGCCGCGTCCTCGTCTATCCGGCGACGGAGGACGGGCTCCGCCAGGCCGTGGAGCGCGCCGCGGACGCGGACGTCGTCGTCAAGGCGAGCGGCGTGGGCTTCGAAGACGACGTCCTGCTCGAGCGTCTCCTCGTGCGAGCGCGCCCCGACGCCCTGAAGGTGTTCTGGGACGTCGACGCGCCCGCGACGCTCGCGGACGTCCAGGGGGCGCCCGACCATCCCCTCCGCGCGGCCTTGGGTCGGCTCGATGTCGTGCTCACCTACGGGGGCGGCGATCCGGTGGTGTCCGCCTACCAGGCCCTCGGCGCGCGGGAGTGCATCCCCATCTACAACGCCGTCGATCCCGAGACCCACCACCCGGTGCCCCCCGACCCCCGCTTCGCCGCGGACCTCGCCTTCCTGGGCAACCGCCTCCCCGATCGCGAAGCGCGCGTCGACGCGTTCTTTCTCCAGGCGGCGCGCTCCCTGCCCTCGGCGAAGTTCCTGCTGGGAGGCTCCGGCTGGGACGCCGCGGCCCTCCCCGCGAACGTCCAACACCTCGGCCACGTGCCCACCCGGGATCACAACGCGTTCAACGTCACCCCGCGCGCCGTCCTGAACGTCAACCGCGAGAGCATGGCGGACACGGGGTTCTCTCCCCCGACCCGGGTCTTCGAGGCGGCGGGCGCGGGCGCTTGCCTCGTCACCGACGCCTGGCGCGGGGTCGAGCTGTTCCTCGCTCCGGGCGACGAGGTGCTGGTCGCGCGCGACGGCAACGACGTCGCCGACCTCCTGGCGGAGCTCACGTCCGAGCGGGCGCGCGCCATCGGAGCGCGCGCCCGAGAGCGGGTCTTGCGGGAGCACACCTACGACCGGCGCGCGCGCCAGGTGGACGAGGTGTTGACGCGCCTCCGCGGAGAGCGCTGGGGGAGGACCGCCTCGTGACCGGGCGCCCCCTCGACATCGTGTTGGTCGGCCTCTCGCTCACGTCCTCCTGGGGCAACGGCCACGCGACGACCTTTCGAGCCCTGCTCCGGGGGCTGCGCGAGCTCGGCCACGAGGTGCTGTTCCTGGAGCGGGACGTCCCCTGGTACGCCGCGAACCGAGACCTGCCCCGACCGGACTTCTGCGACCTCGAGCTCTACGGAGGCGTCGGAGAGCTGCGCTCGAAGCACGGCGCCGCCCTCGAGGGCGCCGACGCGGTCCTCGTCGGATCCTATGTGCCCGAGGGCGTCGAGGTGCTCGCCACCGTGCTCGACGTCGCCCGGGGCGTCGTCGCCTTCTACGACATCGACACGCCCGTCACCCTGGCGAAGCTCGCGCGCCAGGAGGAGGAGTACCTCGCTCGCTGGCAGATCCCGCTCCTCGATCTCTACTTCTCCTTCACGAGCGGCCCGACCCTCGAGCGCATCGAGGGCGAGCTGGGGGCCAGGCGCGCCGTCCCCCTCCATTGCTCCGTCGAACCAGAGCGCTACCGCCCCACGGGCGCGCCGACGCGCTGGGATCTCGGCTACCTCGGCACCTACAGCGCCGACCGGCAGCCGACCCTCGAGCGCCTGCTCCTCGAACCCGCGCGGCGCCTGCCGGAGCGGCGCTTCGTCGTCGCGGGCCCCCTCTACCCGGCGGACATCCGCTGGCCCGAGAACGTGGAGCGGATCGAGCACCTGCCCCCCTCCGAGCACCCGGCCTTCTATGGCCAGCAACGCTTCACCCTCAACGTCACCCGCGCGGACATGGTCGAAGCCGGCTGGTCCCCGAGCGTCCGCCTCTTCGAGGCCGGGGCGTGCGGGACCCCGATCGTCAGTGACGACTGGCCCGGGCTGACGGAGCTGTTCCCCGCCGACGAGGCGATCGTCGTGGCCCGTGAGTCCGCGGACGTGGTGCGGCTCCTCGAGGAGACCCCGGAGGAGAAGCGCCTGGCCCTCGCGGCGGCGGCGCGCGCCATCGTCCTCGGCGCCCACACGGGGCGGGCCCGCGCCCGGGAGCTCGTCGCCGCCCTCGAGTCCACCTTGGCTCACCAAGAGCGATCCCACGGAGCGCATCGGCTGGCCCGCTGACCCCCGACATCGACGAGCCAGCGCGTCGACATGCTGCGCTGATGAGGCAACGCGCTCACGCGAACCAACCGATGAGCCACCGCGGCCGCTGGGCACACCGGTGAGCCAGCGCGCGGGCGACGTGACCCGCATCGGCTCCTGCGCCTCCTCTACCGGAGCTCGGGCGGCCTTCTGGTGAGTGGCGCGACGTGCTCGCGCAAGCAAGAGTGTACGTGATCGCCCGGCACCTGCGCGGGCCACGATCGAAGAGGGGGAGACGTCATGAACAAAGACATCGAGAAGGACATCAAGCAGCTCAATTCCTTCCTGCGCGGCGAGCTGTCCGCCGTCCAGAGCTACGACCAGTGCTTGGAGAAGATCGAGAGCCCGCAGCTCGGCGACACGCTCCGTGAGCTGCGCCAGTCGCACCTGGAGCGGGCGCGCCTGCTCGAGCAGAAGGTCAGCCAGCTCGGCGGCAAGCCCTCCAAGGACACGGGCGCCTGGGGCGGCTTCGCGAAGCTCGTCGAGCGTGGAGCCACCGCCTTCGGAGAGAAGGCCGCCATCATGGCCCTCGAGGAGGGAGAGGACCACGGGCGTGACGACTACAAGCGCGACATCGGCGCCCTGAGCGCGGAGTGCCAGGCGTTCGTGCGAGGTCGGATCATGCCCGAGCAGCAGCGCACCCACGACACGGTCAGCCGCCTGAAGAAGCAGCTGCAGAACTGAGCCCGACGGCTTCTGCGCGAGAGC
>JAAZAA010000366.1 GCA_012514535.1 Myxococcales bacterium
CGAGCGCTCTCGTCGCGAGCGCCCGCGCCCCGCAGGCTGCGGGGGATCACTTCAGGAGCCGAGCTCCCTGGAGCGCTTCGTGGCCGCCTGCACCGCCCCGATGAGCGCGCCGCGGACGCCGCGGCGTTCGAGCTCCTCCAACCCGGCGATGGTCGTCCCGCCGGGGCTGGTCACCGCGTCCTTGAGCTGGGCGGGGTGCTGTTGGCTGTCGAGGAGGAGCTTGGCGGCGCCGTAGACGGTCTGCGCGGCGAACGTCGTGGCCACCGTACGGGGGAGTCCCGCCCGCACGCCGCCGTCCGAGAGGGCCTCGATGATGAGCATGACGTAGGCGGGTCCGCTTCCCGAGAGGCCGGTGATGGCGTCGAGGAGCCCCTCGTCGAGGAGGCTCGTCCGTCCCACGGAGGCGAACAGCGCCTCGGCAACTTTCAGGTCGTCCTCCGTCGCATGGGCGCCGCGGGCCAGGGCCGTCGCGCCCGCGCCGACGATCGCCGGGGTGTTCGGCATGCTCCGCACGACGCGGGGGGTCCCCCCGAGGCCCGCCTCGATCCGCGCGGTGGTGGCCCCCGCGATCACGGAGATCCAGAGCTTCGTCGGCGCCTCGACTCCCACCTCGGCCCCTGTGAGCTCCGTGAGCACCCGGGGGAGCACCTGGGGTTTCACGGCGAGCACGACGACGTCGCTCGCCGCGGCCACGGCGCGGTTGTCGTCGCTCACGGTGACGCCCAGCTCGTCCGCCAGCTGGCGGCGGCGCTCTTCCGAGGGATCGCTGACCTGGAGCAGCTCGGCGCGCGACAGCCCGGAGTGGATCAACCCCCGCAGCAGGGCGCCCGCCATGTTGCCGCCACCGATGAACCCGATTCTCTGCTCCATGAGCCACCCCATAGCAGCCGGTGCCCGTCCTCGGCGAGCGCTCCGCTGCAGGTGCCGGATCGGAATCGTCTGCGCCGTGGAGGCTTCCCGGGGGGAGGCCTCCTGACCCCGGCCCCTTGCCGCGGTGGGCCGCCCGAGTAGTCTCGCAGGAACGAGCGCGAGCACGGGACGCACGGAAAGAGCACACATGGGTGACGGCCACGAGGGAGACCGCAGGAAGGATCAACGCGAGCCCATCGAGCTGCAGGTGAGCTACAAGCGGCTCAACACCTTCTTTGCCGACTACACCCGCAACATCTCCCGGGGCGGCACCTTCATCGGCACCGAGCGGCCGCTCCCCCTCGGCACGGAGTTCGTGTTCGCCCTGAGCGTGCCGGGGCTCGAGGAGCCCCTTCGGCTCCGGGGCAAGGTCATCTGGACGACGGCGGTCAGCGACGCCACCAAGGCCAACCCCGCGGGCATGGGCATCGAGTTCCAGTACCAGAGCGACGAGGCCCGCCGGGAGAAGGAGGCGAAGGTCGAGCGTCTCCTCACCCGCGAGCTCGGGGAGCACCTGGCGACGAAGCTCCTCGGCCGCAAGCCCTACGACTGAGGCGCGCGCCGCTGCCATCGTCGCGCCATCGCGTCGCGCCCATCCCGGCGCGCAGGCAGCGTCGCGCGTCGGGGCAGTCGCGCCGTCGCGTCGCCGAGCTGCCGGCGAGGGGGATTGCCTTCGGGAAGGGCGCCGCTCAGGGACCCGTGGCACGGCCGAGGAAACGTCGACGCAGGAGACGTGCCAGGAGCGTGTGACGATCCAGCGGAGGGTGACGGACGTCGGGTGCGGCGAACGGTCGCATTGCTGGGTTCACCCGCGGATCTCTACGGTGCTTGCAAGCGAACGGACGGCCCTCATGCAAGACACTCGTGTTCTCGGTTGCGCCGTCGTGGCGGCGCTGGGTCTGACCTGCGCCGGTTGCGGCGCCGACGTCTCTTCCGCCAAGGATCACGGCGCCCGCGGCGAAGGCGGCGCCGGGGGCGCGCCCCCGGGCGGAGTCCCCGTCACCATCCAGCTCGAGCACCGCGTCGGCGGCCTCCCGCTCGGCGAATCCATGGTGGACACACCCTTCACGAACGCCGCGGGCAACGCCTTCGGTGTGACCCGCCTGGTGTACTTTCTGAGCGACGTCACCTTGACGCCCCGCGGTGGTGCGCCCGCGGTGGCCGCCGGGGCGCACTACGTCGACCACGAGGAGCCCGCCACGCGGGAGATCGAGCTGAGCCTCGAGGAGGGGGTGAGCGAGCTCGCCTCCCTGACGTTCACCTTCGGCTTGCCGCCGGAGGCGAACGTCTCGGGCGCCTTCGTCACGGCGCCCGAGTCCCTCATGGAGTGGCCCGAGTCGATGGGCGGTGGGTATCACTACATGAAGCTCGAGGGATTCTGGAGCCACGGCGACGGCGAGGTGGTCCCCTTCAAAGCTCACAGTGGCGCCGCGGGGGGGACGGACTACTCCGTCGCGGTCGAGCTCGACGCCGCGGGGCTCGTCGTCGAGGGGGACGCGCTGCACCTCCGTCTAATCATGAACGTCGAGCAGTGGTTCGAGGGGCCGAACCTCTGGGACTTCCGCGAGCGCTTCACGCCCCCGATGTACGGCATCATGCACGACGCCGCCGCCCAGCGCTCGCTCCAGCAGAACGGCGCCACCGTGTTCTCGCTGGAGGTCCCGTGAGGTGGGCGGCGCGCAGCTCACGGGCGATCGGCGCGGTGTTCGCGCTCGCCTGCGGTCCGCTGTTCACGCTCGCCTGCGGCGTGCTGGGATCGGACGAGGACGTCGACCTGGACCACCTCGTCCAGATCCCCCGCGGGTTTCCCCCGATGGAGGTGCCCGACCACAACCCGACCACGCCCGAAGGCGTGGCCCTCGGGCGCCAGCTCTACTACGACCAGCGCCTCTCGAACGGCGGAGCGCGGGCCTGCGCCGACTGTCACCTCCAGGAGCGTGCCTTCTCGAATCCCGCTGCTTCCGGGGTGCTCGCCCACGTGAACCTCGCCTGGTCGCGGTACTTCCTCTGGGACGGCTCCGAGGAGGGGACCCTCGAGGACGTGATGCGGTTCGAGGTGGAGGAGTTCTTCCAGACGGACGTGGAGCGCCTGCGGGAGCCGGATCTCGAGGAGATGTTCCAGGCGGCCTTCGGGACGCCGGAGATCACCACGGAGCGGGCCGCCCTGGCATTGGCGCAGTTCCAGCGGACGCTCGTGTCCGGGAACTCCCCCTACGACCGCTACATGCAAGGGGACCGATCGGCCCTGAGCGCGTCCGAGGTCCGCGGCATGAAGCTCTTCTACTCGGAGCGCGCCGAGTGCTTCCATTGCCACGCCACGGCCCTCTTCACGGACAATCTCTTCCACAACATCGGCCTCGACGCGGAGGTCGATGGCACGGGGCGAGGGGCGGTGACCGGGCGCCGGATCGACGATGGCGCCTACAAGACACCCACGCTCCGCAACGTCGCCGTGAGCGGTCCCTACATGCACGACGATCGGTTCGCCACCCTGGAGGAGGTCGTGGACTTCTACAGCGAAGGGATCGTGGACTCACCGACCATCGATCCGCTCATCGTCGACCCGCGGGGCGGGGGTGCGCAGCTGAGCCGCGCGGAGCGCGAGGACCTGGTGGCGTTCCTGCGCGCCCTGACGGACGAGGGCTTCCTGAACGAGCCCGCGTTCGGGCCGCCGTGAGCGTGGGCGAGGCGTTTGCGGCCGGGCGAACGTTCTCCCGGCGGCGTGACGGCCATCATGGGCAACGCGCGGGCGCGCGTGGTGTAAGCGGCGGAGCTCCGGTGTCCTCCGTGGTCATTCCTCCGTTCTCCCCCGCCGGTCCGTTGCGGAGCGCGGCGCTGGCGACCTCCTTCGGGATCGCCGCGGCGGGGTTTCTTTTGCCCGTGTCCTTCGTCCGCTGGTGCCACCCCGGCGACCCGACGCACCGAGAGGCCGGCCGTTGGTTGCGCCGCTTCGGGCGGCACGTGGTGCGCTCCGCGTGGTTCTGGCGGTTCACGATCGAGGGCGAGCCGCCGCCGGACATCCGGGAGCGCCCCTACGTCGTCGTGGCGAACCACCGCTCCGCGGCGGACCCGTTCCTGCTGTCCCACGTGCCGTGGGACATGCGCTGGGTCGTGAAGCGGGAGCTCCTCGACGTGCCCCTGGTGGGCGCGCTGATCCGCATGGCGGGGGACATCCCCGTCGATCGCGCCTCTCGGGCGGACGCCGCGCGGCTGCTCGACGAGTGTGAGGCGACCCTGAAAGCCGGCCTGTCCGTCATGTTGTTTCCGGAGGGGACGCGGAACCCCGCGCGCCTCGGAGCCTTTCGGAGCGGTGCGTTCCACCTGGCCATCCGGGCCCAGGTGCCGGTGCTGCCGATCGCGTTGGCGGGCACGCCCGCCTGCTGGGCGCCGCGCTCGCCCTGGTTCGGCCGGGGCAGGGCGGTGGCGCGCATCCTCGAGCCAGCGTCCACCGAAGGGATGGGGCCGCGGGACGTGCGGCTGCTGACGGACAACGTGCGCCGCCGCATCCTCGACGAGCTCCGGGTGCTGGACGCGGAGAGCTACGCAGGCCCGGTGTCGTCGCTGCCTCGCTCCGCGTCGTCGCGCGTGGTCGGAGCAGCGGCGGACGCCCCTTCAGTGCTGCCCGTCGAACCCTTCGGTGCGAGTCGACGCGAGGAGCCCAGGGCGTAGCTCCCGCGTCCCGGGCACGAAGCCTCCGTCGTCGTCCCAGCGGGACATGTCCCGACGCAGCGGCTCGTCCGGCGGCGCAGGCTCGTCCTTCGCCGCCTGGCGGGGCACGCGCAGGGCGTCGTCGACCAGCACCTGCTGAACGGGACCGTGGGCGGTGCTCTGGAGGGTGGTCCAGGCGCGCTCCAGGGACTCCAAGGCGTTCCGCTCCAGGAGCGTCGCCAGGAGCGCCGGAGGGCACTCGTAGGTGGAGCCGGGGCAGCCTCGTTCGAGCAAGCGTTGGCTCTCGGCGATGACGTCGGCCCGCACGGCGAACTCGCCGCACTGATCGCAGTGAACGTCGACGTAGCAGTGTTCCAGGATGTTCGTCATGAAAGAGACTCCTCGCGCCCTCCGACGCGTCTTCGAGGTGAGGGGCAGCGCGCCCCCGCGGCGCCCGTCGCAGCGGGGGCATCACGCCCGTGAGCATTTCAAGGGGGTCCTTCAAGGGACCACGGGCCTCAGCCGTTCAAGGCCCGGCGAAACAAGACCTCGTTCTCCAAGCGGATGTGCGCCAGGAGCTCGGCCTCGAGCTTGCCGAGGCCCGCGTAGAGGGCGAGCCAGGTGGAGCACGCCTCCGGCGGAGGGACGTAGCCGCCCGTGAGATCCCGCAGCCGCTGGAGGCTGGCGCCGTGGTCCTCGTGCTCCTGCATCATCACGCGGATGGGCATGTGCACCATGGGCCCACCTCGCCCCGAGAGGATCGCCGGGAAGAGCACCTGCTCCTCCTTGGCCATGTGCTGGCGCAGCTCGGCGTCGAGCTCCGCGAGCTGCGCGGCGAGCCCCCGCGGACAGCTGGGCTTGTCGGCGTGCTCCCGTTCCACGCGCCGCGCGGCGTCGATCAGCGCGGGGAGCTCCTCGCGGTGGGGCTCGTGGTAACGACTCAGCACGAAGTGGATGATCTCGGGGAGGGGCTGGGTGTCCCACCGGGGTGGGGGGGCAGAGGTGGTCGCGTCGATCATGAGAAAGCTCCTTCGAGCAGGGATGAGAGCAGGAGGCGTGCCAAGGAGCGTGCCAGGGGACCGGAGCTGATTTCCGTCGTCTCCCGGGGGGCCGTCACGAAATGGACAACGCTCGGCGGTTGTCGCGGGGAGAACGGGTGTTATGCCGACAGCAACCATGGGCTCTTCGGACTGCTCCCTCGACTCCCTGCTGTCCATCGCCGTCGATCTGACGACGTCCCTGGCCTCCGAGGATCGACTCGCGCGCCTGCTGGAGGCGGTCCGGACTGCGATCCCCTGTGACGCGGCGGCGGTGCTGGAGCTGAGCGGAGACGACCTCGTCCCGCTGGCGACCCATGGCCTGGTGCCCGAGGTGCGGGGGAGACGGTTCGCGCGGCGGGAGCATCCGCGACTCGACGCCGTCGTCGCTCGGGGCGCGCCCGTGCGCTTCGCCGCCGACAGCGCGCTCCCCGATCCCTACGATGGCCTGTTGCTCGTCAATCCAGACGCCACGCGGCACGTCCACGCGTGCCTGGGCTGTCCTCTCCTCCAGGGCGATCGCGTGATCGGGGTGCTCACCGCCGACGCGCTGGATCCTGGCGCCTTCGACGGCCTCGAGGATGGCTTCCTCCGGATGCTCGGGGCGCTGGCGGGCGCCGCCCTCCACACGGGGCGACTCATCGAGGCCCTCGAGACGACCTCCCGCCACCACCAACGGATCGCTCACGTCCTGCAGCGGGACGCGGCCTTGCGGGACGGGGGGACGCAGATCATCGGCACCACCCCCGCCATCCAGCGGGTCCGCGACGAGATCGAGCTGGTGGCGCGCACGGACTTCGCGGTGCTGATCACCGGGGAGACGGGGGTCGGCAAGGAGCTCGTCGCTCGCGCGGTCCACGAGAGATCGTCGCGGCGAGACGAGGCGCTCATCTACGTCAACTGCGCGGCGCTGCCGGAGACGGTCGTCGAGAGCGAGCTCTTCGGCCACGTGCGCGGCGCGTTCACTGGAGCGACCACGGAGCGCGCCGGCAAGTTCGAGGTGGCCCACCGGGGGACGCTCTTCCTCGACGAGATCGGTGAGCTCCCGCTCTCGGTCCAGCCGAAGCTCCTGCGCGCGCTCCAGGAGGGGGAGATCCAGCGGGTCGGATCCGACAAGCCGCTCCGGGTCGACGTGCGCACCGTCGCCGCGACGAACCGGGACCTCGCGCTGGAGGTCGAGGCGGGGCGGTTTCGCGCGGATCTCTTCCACCGCCTGAACATGTACCCCCTCCCGGTGCCCGCCCTGCGCGAGCGCTGTGAGGACATCCCCCTGCTCGCCGGACACTTCCTGGATCTCTATCGCCGGCGGCTCGGGCTCGGCCCCGTGCGGCTCACGGAGCGGGCGCGCCAGTCCCTCCTGAGCGCCGACTGGCCAGGCAACGTGCGAGAGCTCGATCACCTCCTGGGGCGAGCGGTGCTGCGGGCCAGCGCGGGGGTCGGGCGGGGGGAGCCGGTCTTGCTCGCGCCCGAGCACCTCCAGCTCGAGCCGGCGCGATCGAGCTCGCGGCCGCCGGAGGTGGTGCGTGGCGCACCGGAGGAGGGCGCCGTGGTGCTCCCGATCGGTGGTCTCCCGTTGCGGGCGGCCCTGGAAGAGACGAAGCGCACCCTCGTGCTCCGCGCCGTGGAAGCGAGCGGCGGCAACTGGGCGGCCGCGGCCCGGATCTTGGGGATGGCGCGTAGCAACCTCCACCACATGGCGGAGCGGTTGGGGCTCCGAGGGTGACGATGCGGATGGTCCTGACCGCCGCGCTCGGCTTCGCCCTGCTCACGATGAGCTCAGCGGCGGGCGCGAGCCGTGAGAACCCGCGGGATCCGAGCCCGGTGCTGCGGGGCGACTGGCTCCTCTTGCAGCTCGTGCCGAGCCCCGGCGTCGCCCTCGGGGCGTCGGGGCCGGCGGCCACCTTGCGTTGGCACGTGACGCCGCTGCTCTATTCCTTCGGCACGGATCGTCGGCTGAACCGCTTCCGCTGGTTCATCGCCGAGCCCCTGTATCGCCACTCCGGCAGCGTCGAGCTCTTCGCCGATCCCTTCTACATCGGGCGCGATCGGCCCGCGCGGGATCGCTGGGGGCTGAGCACCGGTGCCCGCGCTCACTTTCCGTGGCTGGAGCGGGGCGACGCCCTGTCCTACTCGGTCGGGGCCTCGATGTTGCTCTTGCACGAAGGGTTCCAGCCGAGCTTCGAGGCGGGGCTGTCCACTTTGTTCGGGGTGCTGGGGGTGTTCGTGCACGTGGCGCCGTGGTTCGACGACGGCTACGCGGAGCTGAGCCTGCGCGTGAGGTGGTTCTGATGGGGGGGCTCCGACCGCGGCGGCGGCGGTGGGCGCTGGGGGCGGCCCTGTGCGTGGCCGCGTGCGCGGCCGTGCTCAACGTGAGCTGTGGGCGCGCGCCCCTGTTCGTGCGTTTCCTGTGGGGCACCTTGAACCAACCGGAGACGCGCCCGCCTCGCCATCGGGTCGTCGAGCCGCGGGTCGAGGGCGCGCGCCTGGTCGCCACCTGGGTGGGGCATGCGACGGTGCTGCTCCAACTGGACGATCGCTTCGTGCTGACGGATCCGGTCTTCACCTCCACGGTCGGCGTGGTGTCCAGGCGCTACGTGGCGCCCGGCATCGCGCCGGAAGACCTGCCGCAGGTGGACGCGGTGGTCGTCTCCCACATGCACTTCGATCACCTGTCCTTGGGGAGCTTGGATCGTATCGAGGATCGGGTCGCGCACATCGTGCTGCCGGAGGGAGGCCTCGCGTACGTGCCCGGCTCGTCCGTGCCGACGGACGAGCTGGCGCCCTGGGAGTCCTTGGAGCTCGACGGCCTGCGCATCACCGCCACCCCGGTGGAGCATAACGGCTGGCGCTACGCGGGGGACCGCGCCTGGCGCGCCACGGCCTTCACCGGCTACGTCATCGAGTACAACGGCCTCTCCGTCTACTTCGGCGGCGACACGGCGGCGAGCGGCTGGATGTTCTCGGCGACGGGCCGGCGCTTCCCCGATCTCGATCTGGCGCTCCTCCCCATCGCGCCCATCCACCCGCGCGAGTTCATGTGCCGCACCCACATGGACCCCAAGGAGGCCCTGGACGCCTTCGCGGGCTTGGGCGCCCGGGCCATGATCCCCATCCACTTCGACACCTTCTTCAACTCCCTCGACGAAGTGGGGGAGGCGCCGCGGCTGCTGCGCGCGGAGATGAACGAGCGCGGCCTCGGGCCCGACCGGGTGATCGTCCTGGAGCACGGGCAGCAGCACGTCCTCGTGCCGGGTGACGCGCGACCCCTTGCAGCCCCCGAGCGGAGGTGATGCCATGAGCGCCATGAAGGAACTCATCGGGACGCTCATCGCGAAGGCTGACTTGAACCAGGAACAAGCCACCAAGGTCGCCGAGGTGGTGAAGGGCTTCTTGGCGGACAAGCTCCCCGCGCCGCTCCAGGGACCGGTCCTGAGCGCGATCTCCGGGGAGTCCGTGGACTCGGTCGCCAATCAGGCCAAGAACGTGCTCGGCAAGCTCTTCTGAGCCCGGGTGCTGCAGGGGGCGCCCCCGTGAGCGCCCTGTGAAGGTCGGCGAAGCCGAGGCGGCCTCTCAGGTCCCGAAGTCGTCCGGGCAGGCGCAGGGCGCGGAACAGGTCACGTCACCTGCGGGGCGACTGTTTCCGGTCCCGGTCACCGTCGTGGCTGCGTTGCAGGTCACGTTGGTCGGACCTCCGTGGAAGACGTTGTCGCTGATGTGCGCCGACCCACCCTACTGAAAGAAGATGCTGGTCCCGCCGCTGGCGAACACGTTCCCGACGATCGACAGTTCCGTGCCGGACGCGCGCAGGGACGCTCCACCGCAGTCCTCGATCTGCGTCCCCTCGATCACCGCGGGGCCGCTGGCCTGGATGCAATACCCGGGCGTCGTCCCTTCGCCGCGTAGCACACAGCGGCGCACCGCCGTGTTGGGCTCCATGCGCACGATGATGTGGGACGTTTCGTACAACGGCTGCCCGCTCAGCACGCCGGGGTCATCGGCGTCGCACTCGAGCTCTTGCCCCTCCGAGAGCGCAATGGTCTCCGTCAGAGGGTAAGTCCCCCCGGAGAGGAAGATCTTCCCCGCCGCCCTGGACAACGCGTACTCGAGGGACCGGAAGGCGCAGGCGCCCGCCCCGCCGCCGTAGTTCGGATCGTCGAAGCCGAGCACGGGGTCGACGTAGTGGTCCGCCGACGCCGAATCGGCTCGGCACGCCGTCGGCTCGTCGACGACGCAGTCCGCGCCGCTCGGGTGATGGCCCTCGGCGCATACGTCGCAGTCCGCGCCGGCCCATCCGGCCGGGCACATGTCGCATGCCGCTCCGGTCCAGTCGCCGTCGCAGGAGCAGCCGGTTCCCGTGCGCCCGTCATCGCACGTCCCGTTCACGCAGGCGCAGGGAGCGCAGGACTCGCCGAAGTGCCCCGGAGCGCACTCGTCGCAGTCTTCTCCGTCGAAGCCCTCGGGACAACTCCCGTCGTCTTCCCCTCCAGCCATGCCTCCGTCGCCGCCGCTCGCCCCGGCGCTCCCGCCCGTGCCGTCCCCGGCGCTGCCCCCAGTCGCCTCGCCCTTCCCCCCAGGAGAGGACGACGATCAGGCGGACGCGGCGAAGAGCAGGAGGAAAATGAGGTTCCGTGACATCATGATGATTCGCACATCATCACCGACCGCTACGAGGGAGGGCAACGGGGCATTCTCCCGACCTCGCCATACACTCACGAATGCTCCGGGTGATGTCACCTCTTCCGCTTGGGCGTGTACACCCAGCTCGGGCGAACGGGTGTGCCGACCTTGGGGATCAAGGCGCGCCCCTGGAACTGGAGGGTCTCCGTGCGCCGGTAAGCCCGCCGCAGGGGTCTCATGAACATGTACCAGTCGCTGTCGAGCACGACCCCGGAGAACGCTCGCTGTTGGAACAGGGGCGTCCAGCGGGCCTCGAGGAGCTCCCGCACGCCGCGAGGGTCCCGATCCGCCTCGAACACGTCGACCATGGCCATGTGATGGGCGAAGGGGCGTTTCCCGGCGAGCCAGGCGAGGTGGGGGTGGTTCACGACGAGGACGTCACCGGGCAAGCTGCGGATCTTCTCCACCACCATGTCGCCCGCGGCGTAGTCGTGCGGGCCAGGGACGTGGCGCTCCCACCCCGAGGGAAAGAGGAGCAGGAGCTGCGCGATCGCGAGGAGCCCGGCGGACAGACGCGCCGCCGCGGCGGGGATGCGCGTGGCGGCGTGCAGGACGACGCCGAACGCGATGGCCAGGGCCGCGTGAGCGGGCATGAGATCGTTGGTGAAGCTCCCCATGTGGAGGCGAGACAGGTAGGAGCCCGCCCAGCAGCTCGCGCAGAGGAGCCAAAAGAAGACGTGCCTGCGGAGGCCCAGACGGAGCGGAAAGCCGCACAGGAGAATGACCCCAGCGGTGGTGGCGAGGGGCAACCGCAGGGGGAGCTCGTTCGTCCAGAAGGAGAGCAGGAGGTACTCGCGTCCCTTCATGCCGTGGGTCGAAGGGAGCTCGAGCACGTAATAGAAGAACCAGCCGTCTGACTGGATCTGTAGGGCGAGGGCGATCACGGCGAGGCACGCGACGAACACGCCTCCAAACAAGGCCAGCTCCCGGAGCTCGGCGCCGCCGGGCCACAGCTCCGAGCGCCGGAGAATGGAATACCAAGCCGCTCGCGGCTCCGATCCCTGCGCCCCGGATCCCGCTGCCTCGGTGCTCCTCGCCTCGGCGCTGGTCGCTCGGCGAGCCGAGCTGGGGAGCAGGAGCGCGCCCCACGCGACGGCGGGCAACAACACGAGCATGGTTTGCTTGGTGAGCACGGCGAGGGCGAGCAGCACCCCGGCGAGCATCAGAGCCCACGGGCGTCGCGACCTCCGCACGTCCTCTTGCACGAGGGTGAGCGCTCCCAGGCCGAGGGCGAGCGCCAGGGAGTCGACGCGGGCCAGGTCGAACCAGGTGCCGCTCAGCTCGAAGGTCCCCACGAACACGCCGCTGCTCACGGCGGCGATCCAGGCGCTTCTGGTGCTCACGAACACCAGGCGGAAAATCAGCAGGAGGACGGCGATGGTGGCCAGCAGACTGAGGAGCCGCAGCGCCGGCAGCCCCGGCCCGGACACCTTCGCGACCGCCGCCGCGGCGTAGCTGTAACCGGGGCCGTACAGGAACGGCATGAAGTCCGGGGAGGGCTCGGGGTAGAGGGTCACGCCCTGGAGGACGCGGAGCGCGTGCATCAGCATGCCGCCCTCCATCCACTCGAGTCCGTAGGGGAACGTGCGACGCGCGAGGGCGACGCGGAGGAACTCCCAGGTGCACCAGGCCGCGAGCAGGGCCGCCACGCCCCAGGCCGCCGTCGTGATCCAGACCAGAGCGGGTGTGGCTTCCCAGCGATGGAGCCGCCGTCGCAGATCGGCGAATCGAAATGATTTCATGGGGGCGCGCCCCTCGCGGGGGCCAAGCAAGCGGTGGGCGCTCAGCGGTCGTCGCCAGCCGCGGCGCACCCGACGAGTCGAGGGAAGCCAAGGGAACGGAGCAGCACCGAAAAGTAGGGGTCGGTGGACGATTGACGACAGTCCAAAACATCTTCATGTCCGCGCTCCGACGGAGTCAAGGCGACCTCCGCGGATCGGTGCGCTCCGCTGGTGACCGGCCCGTGAGTCGGATCCCTCTCCGTCCATCGCGGACAGGACCTGTCCTCAATATGCGCTAGAGCACCGATCGGCTCGCCATCGGGCGAGGTCCGCTCGCTCCGCCCATTGAGGACAGGATCTGTCCTCGATTCAAAGCATGTTTCGTCGCCTCACCTGCCCACGCCCATTGAGGACAGGATCTGTCCTCAATGCTGCGCTAGGCTGCCGCCCGTGAGCACGGCGACCACCCGCGTCCTGCGCCTCCTGGCGCTCCTCCAGTCGCGTCGAGACTGGACGGGCCCGGAGCTCGGCGAGCGCCTCGAGGTGGACGTGCGGACCGTACGGCGCGACGTCGAGCGCCTGCGACGGCTCGGCTACGTCATCGAGTCGTCCGCGGGGATCGGCGGTGGCTACCGGATGGGAGCCGGCGCGAGCATGCCGCCCCTGTTGCTCGACGACGACGAGGTCAGCGCCGTGGTCGTCGCCCTCAGCGCCGCGGCGGGGAGCATCGCCGGGCTGCGGGAGACCGCGCTGGGAGTGCTGCTCAAGCTCGATCAGATCCTGCCGAAGCGCTTGCGGTCCCGCCTCGACGCCTTCGAGTCGGCGACGTTGGCGCTCCCCGCGCGCGGGGGCACGGTCGACTGGAAATTGCTCACCACCCTGACCGCCGCGTGTCGCGAGCACGAGGAGCTCGAGTTCGAGTACCTGGACAAAGGGGGGCGGGCGAGCTCGCGGCGCGTCGAGCCGCTCCACGTCGTCCACGCGGAGCGGTTCTGGTACCTGGTGGCCTGGGACGTGGGGCGCGCGGCGTTCCGGACCTTCCGCGTCGATCGCATCAAGGGGCGGCGTCTGCGGCGGGGCGCGCGGTTCAGCCCACGCGCGTTGCCGGAAGATCTGGTGAGCTATGTCTCCCGATCCCTCACGCAGGCGCCGCACCGACATCAGATGCGCATCGAGCTCGTCGGCACCCCGTCCGAGCTCGCCCCCCGCATCCCGTCGTGGCTCGGCGTCCTCGAGTCCGTGGGCCCGCGCCGTTCGAGCCTCACCGTGGGCGGGGACGACTACGAATCCCTCGCGGCGCGCCTCCTGCTCCTCGGGGTCCCCTTCGAGCGCGTCGAGCCGCCGGAGGCCGCCCGCGCTTTGCGAGAGGTCGCCGGGCGCCTGTTCGACGCCCTCGAACCCTGCCTCCCCTCGGAGAGCGAGGCGAAGAGCACACTCCGGGGGACACGGGCCGCCGAGCGCGCGGACACGGGGCGCGCTCGCGGGCGGGGCTCCACTTCTCGAAGGACCGGAGCCTCTCGAAGGGGCGGGACCTCTTGAAGGCGCCGAGCAGCGGCGAGGGCGCCGCTCGGCTCCGATCTCGGCGCGGTTCGGTGTACGTTCGACGGTGATGGTTCAGGTGCCCCAGGATCTCGCGCTCGTCGCGGGGCTCTCTCGGCGCGAGCTCGCGGAGCTGGACGACGTCGCCGCCGAGCGACGCTTGAGCCCGGGGGATCTGCTGGTGCGCGAGGGGGCGCAACCGGAAGAGCTGTACGTCCTGCTCTCCGGGAGCCTGGAGGTGCTGCGCTGCGATCGCCGGGGTGCGGAGTACGTCCTGGGGGACATCGGGCCCGGTGGGTTGGTCGGGGAGCTCGCGGCGGTGGAGGAGCGTCCCTGCAGCGCGACGGTGCGCGCTACGGAGCCGAGCCGCGTCCTGGTCCTCCCGGCGGCTGCGATCCGCGCGCGCCCACGGCTGGTGACGAACATCGCCCGGGCCATCGCGGAGCGCCTCCGCGCCCAGAGCGAGCTCTCCCTGGAGTACATGCAGGAGCGCGCGGCCATGGGCGAGCTCCTGGTCAAGAGCATGGTGCTCCTGTGCGCCTACGCGGTGTTGTTGAGCGCGACGCCCTGGGTGCGGAGCACGTGGCCCAACGTGAGCACGACGGTGCTGAGCCTCCCAGTGATCGCGCTCTTCGGGGCCTTCAGTTATCGCTTCATCCGCGCGACGGGCTGGCCCCTGTCGCGCTTCGGGCTCGGCTTCAAGAACGCCCTGGGCTCGATCCTGGAGGCCGCGGTGCTCACGCCGGTGTTCGCCGTGGTGTTGATCGGCGTCAAATGGCTGATGGTGCGCGTCGTGCCTGCCTACCGCGGCCTGCCCACGATCGAGCACACGGACGTCCTGGCGCGCCTCGCGGATCCGGAGATTCGCTGGCTGCTCGTGATGTACGGGGCGTCGGCCCTGGTGCAGGAGCTCATCGTCCGCTGCGCGCTGCAGGCGAGCCTCGAGGACTTCCTCGCCGGGCGGGGGCGCGCGACGACGCCGATCCTCGTCGCGGCCTTGATGTTCTCGATCACCCACCTGCACATGTCGTTCTTGTTCGCTGCCCTGGCGTTCCTCCCGGGGGTCTTCTGGGGGTGGCTGTTCCACAGGCGACGACACCTCGTGGGGGTGACCCTGTCCCACTTCGCCATCGGCGCGTTCGTCTTCTTCGTGCTCGGAGTGCGCCTGCACTGAGCGGGCAGCGAAGGGTTCCCGACCTCACGCCCACGACAGCGACCCACGAGGCCCGCTCCGCGAGACCAGGCCCCGACGCGGGCCCCGCTTGACGAGGCCGCTCGACGAGACCCGTTAGACGAGACCCGTTAGACGAGACCCAGCGCGACCATGGCGCGCGCGACGCGGAGGAAACCCGCGATGTTCGCGCCCTTCACGTAGTCGCCCGGCGCCCCGAACTCCTCGGCGGTGTGGAAGCAGATGTCGTGGATGTTGGTCATGATCTCCGAGAGCCGCTCCTCGGTGTGTTCGAAGCTCCAGCGATCCCGGCTCGCGTTCTGCTGCATCTCCAGGGCGGAGGTCGCCACGCCGCCCGCGTTCGCCGCCTTGCCCGGGCCGAACAGGACGCCCGCGGCGGCGAAGGCCCGCACTCCCTCCGGGGTGGTGGGCATGTTCGCTCCTTCTGCCACCGCGATGCAGCCGTTCTTGATGAGGGCGGCGGCGTCCTTGGCGGTGAGTTCGTTCTGAGTCGCGCAGGGGAGGGCGACGTCGCAGGGGATCTGCCAGATGCTGCCGTGGGGGAGGTACTGGGAGCCTTTGCGGGCCTCCGCGTAGTGGAGGATTCGGCCGCGGCGCACCTCCTTGATCTCCCGCAGCAGGTCCAGATCGATCCCGTCGGGGTCGTGGACCACCCCATCGGAGTCGGAGCATCCGATGACCGTGCCGCCCAGGGCGTGCACCTTCTCGATGGCGTAGAGGGCCACGTTCCCCGAGCCGGACACCAGGCACGTCATGCCCTCCAGGGACTGCTTGCGGGTCTTGAGCATCTGCTCGAGGAAAAAGGCGGCGCCATAGCCGGTCGCCTCCCGGCGCACGAGGGCGCCACCCCAGTCGATGCCCTTGCCCGTAAGGACCCCCGACTCGTAGCGGTTCGTGATGCGCTTGTACTGCCCGAAGAGGTAGCCGAGCTCCCGGGTGCCAACCCCGATGTCGCCAGCGGGGACGTCCGTGTACTCGCCGATGTGCCGGTACATCTCGAGCATGAAGCTCTGGCAGAAGCGCATCACCTCGTCGTCGCTGCGCCCCTTCGGGTCGAAGTCGGCGCCACCCTTGCCGCCGCCGATGGGCATCCCGGTCAGGGCGTTCTTGAAGAGCTGCTCGAACCCCAAGAACTTCACGATGCCCAGGTTGACCGACGGGTGGAACCGCAGCCCGCCCTTGTAGGGGCCGAGGGCGCTGTTGAACTCCACCCGGAACCCTCGGTTGATGTGCACCTCGCCGCGATCGTCCGTCCACGGCACCCGGAAGATGATCTGGCTCTCCGGCTCACAGATCCGTTGGATGATCTTCGCGCGCGCGAACTCGGGGTACTTGGCGAGCACCGGGCCTAGAGACTCCAGCACCTCGCGGACCGCCTGATGGAACTCGACCTCACCCGCGTTGCGCTGGACCACCTCTTCGAAGAGCAAGTCGACTTTTTCGTCCAACATGGGTGCGATTTCCCTGAAAGGAGGGCGACGCACAAGTGACGATCAACACCGAGTCGCAAGTCGGGTGGCGTCATCACGTCGGAGCCACTCGCCCGAGGGCGCCCACAGGGCGCCCTCGACCGCTCCCGGGCCCGAACGAAAACATCTGCACCACAGCCGATTTTCAGGAGCTCCCTGCCGCGATACATTCGCGTCGTGACCCCAGCAGAGGCATCGGGCCGTGTGGGACCGTCGGAGAAGCGCGCGGCGCTCGAGCGACGGTCGTCCACATCGAGCTCGACGCAGGGGCTGGAGCTGCTCATCGTCGACGATCACTCGCTGTTCGCCGATGGTCTCGTGCTGCTCCTCGAACGGCTGGGGCCGGGGGTGCGCGTCGCCTCCGTACCGAGCTGCGAGCGCGCCCTCGAGGTGCTGGCGGGGGGGCTCCGGCCGGACTTGGTCCTCTTCGACCTCAACCTGCCGGGCATGCATCACCTGGAAGCCTTCGAGTCGCTCCAGGAGCACGCGCCGGAGGCCTGGATCGTCGCCGTCTCGGCGGATGAGCGTCCTCACATGATCGGGGACGTCATGCGCGCCGGGGCCCGCGGGTACATCCCCAAATCGACCAACGCCGACGTCATGTTGGGCGCCCTGCGCCTCGTGCTCGCCGGGGGAGTCTACGTGCCGGAGGCGGTTCTGAACGCCGCCCCAGCGCCGCCCGCCCTGACGCCCCGCGAACTGGAGGTGCTGCAGCTCATCGCCAGCGGCCACGGCAACCGGGAGATCGCGGAGCGGCTGAAGCTCGCCGAGTCGACCGTGCGGGTCCACGTCACCTCCCTGCTGCGGCGCCTCGGCGTGAAGACCCGCTTCGAGGCGGTGAACTCGCCCCTCGTGGTGGAGTTCTTGCGCACGCAGGGCGCGCCCCCCGCGCGCGGGCTCCCGGATCGATGACGGCGCTCGAGGCAGTCGCGCCGCCGAGCCCGCGCGACCCCGTCGCGCGTCGTGAGGCCAGCGACGCGACACGCCTGCGCCTGACGTTCTCTCAGCTGCGCTACATCACCGTCAGCACCGCGGGTCTGGTGGTCCTGCTGGCGCTCGTCATCTCCCCGAGGGTCCCCGCGGACCGGCTCTGGACGTGGCTGGCGGTCTATCAAGCCATCACGGTCGTGCGGCTCGCGCTCGCCTGGTGGTACCGGCGCCGGCCGCGCACGGACGCGGAGCTCCGAGCGGTGCTCCCGCTGCTCACGGTCGTGTTCGCGCTGTCCGCGGGGAGCTGGGGCGGTGTGGCGTTCGTCTCCACCGACCCCACCGACACGGTCGTGTACGTCGTGGAGCTCCTGTTCGCGGGCGGTCTGATCGCGGCGGGGACGCAGTCGATGATCGGCACGCCGAAGATCCTGATCATGTCGGCGACGTTGATGATCGTCCCGCTGCTGGTGACGTTGATCCGCTCGGGCGTCACGGAGCACTACTATCTCGCCGTCGTCGCCGTCGCGTATCTCGTGAGCGCGCTCCAGTTCGGGCGTAAGAACTACATGGTTCTGCAGGACTCCATCGCGTTGCGGTTCGGCAACCTGGATCTCGTGGAGCGCCTCACCCAGGAGAAGGCCACGGCCGAGCGGGCGACGGCCGCCAAGAACCAGTTCCTCGCCGCCGCCAGCCACGACATTCGGCAGCCGCTCCACGCGGCGTTTCTCTTCCTGGGCGCGCTCGAGACCAACCCAGGGGTACGCGACTCCGTCGCGCTCCAGCGCCTCCGCGCGTCCCTCACGTCGGCACGCCAGATGCTCGACGCCCTGCTCGACGTATCGCGCCTGGACGCCGGGGTCGTGGAGCGAGTGGACGTCCCGATCCACGCTGCGTCGCTCGGCGAACGTGTGATCGAGCTGTTTCGTCCCGTCGCCGAGCGCAAGGGGATCACGGTCGCGTTGCGGGCTCCCCGTGAGCTGTGGCTCGACTCCGATCCGACGCTCCTCCAACGCCTGCTCGCCAACCTCACCGCCAACGCCGTCAAGTACACGAACTCCGGCGCCGTGCTGCTCGCGTTCCGGCGCAGGAAGCGCGGTTGCCTCGTGCAGGTCTGGGACACGGGGATCGGCATTCCGGAGGAGGATTTCTCGTCGATCTTCGATGAGTTCAAACAGCTCGGAAACTCGCAGCGTGACGGCTCCCGGGGCATCGGGCTCGGGCTCGCGATCGTGAGGCGCCTGTGTCGTATCCTGGAGACCGACATCAGCGTGCGCTCGAAGCTGGGTCACGGCAGCGTGTTTTCGTTCCACGTGCCGCTCGGCCAGCCCGTGGTCGAGGGGACCGCTCCTGCGACGTCCGTGGATGTGGCTGGACGAAGTCGCGTCCTCGTCGTGGATGACGACGCGCTCGTGCGCGAGGGGCTCCTGACGCTCCTCACCACCTGGGGCCACGAGGTCATCACGGCGAGCGACGTCGAAGACGCGCGCCGCGTGACCCGTGAGCTCGAGGGTCGTGGCGATGCGATGCCCGAGCTGCTCCTCGTCGACTTTCGGTTGCCCGAAGAGAAGACGGCGCTCGACGCCATCGAGGCGATCCGCGAAGCGGCGCACACGAACATTCCGGCGGTCGTCATCACAGGTGACACCCATCCGGAGCGGATTCGAGAGGCGACGTCCTTGGGGTGCCCGGTCATCTTCAAGCCCGTCCCGCCCGATGTGCTCCAAAGGGTCCTAAGCGACGCGCTTAGGACGAACGCTTAGATCAATCGTTCTTGCTAAGCGCATAGACGTTTCTTTACAAATTTTCATGCTCACGCGCGTCCGCTCCCGCGCCGGGCCCCCCGTGCCAATCAGCGGTGAGAGCGCGCGCCACATGAACTCCTATCGAGGAAACGTCCATGCATATGACTCGAAGTGCTCGTTTTGGTGTAGGCCATGGGATTTCTTTGCTGCTCTTGAGCTCGGCCGTCCTGTTGGGCGTTGCCGGCTGTGGCGGGGACGACGGTGACTCTTCGAACGCAGGCGGCGACTCTGGCGGCGCGGGCAACGACGCGACGGGAGGCGACGGATCGGGGACCGGTGGGGCCCCGGCGGAAGGAACCGGAGGAGCCCCGATGGACGGGACCGGCGGCGACGGGGCGGTGAGCTGCGGTAGTCCGGGACGCTCCGGAACCACGACGTGCCTCGCGAGTCCGAACGCTCAGTGCCCTGCCGGGCAATACTGCGACAGCGAGATGTTGACCTGCTCGGTGGGCTGCACCAGCGACGAGAACTGCCCGGCGGACGAGGAGTGCGTGCGGGGCTCGGGGGAAGCGGTCGGCACCTGTACGGCCTGTCCCCGTTGTGGTGACGGAGCCTGCTCGGCGGGAGAGACCGCGGAGAGCTGTCCGGCAGACTGTGACGTCAGCAACTCGAACGTCGGTCTGGACGATTGCCTCGAGACCTGTGATGGCTTCGATTTCTTCTGCGACGACGTGGACGGCGACACGTGTGCGTCGGCCTGCGTCGGAGCCACGGCCGAGAAGCGGGGCGCCTTCGTCGAGTGCGCGAACACGCTGAACTGCAGCAGCTACGCGTGCGTGTCCATGCTCGAGTGAGCCGTGCCCTTCGGGCGTGCCCTGGCCGTCCTAGGATCAGGGCAACTGCACGTCCGAGGGGAGCGCCAGCCGCGTGGGTGGCGCTGGCGCGAGCAGGTCGCGGGCGATGGTCACCTCGACGAGGTCCACGGCGGGGCTGGTCGCCACGCGGCGCAGCTGCTCGGCGCCGCCCTCGGGCGTCTGGGGCGTGCGCTGGGCCATGGCGACGTAGAACAGCGCCTCCGCCTCTTCGACGACGTTGTCCGCGGCCTTCATCAGCCCCTCGTCGTCCAGCTGCCCACGGCCCCACCTGCGCAGGGTCTCGGTCCAGCCGCTCGCGTCGCCCAGTGAGGCGAAGGCCTCCTCGGAGCTGCCGTCCGTGCGGGCGCCGAGGCGTCGTTCGAGCAGCCGCTGCCACAGGGCGATGTAGACGAGATCGTCGGCGGGTAGCTGTGCGGCGAGGGCCTCGGCGGTCGCCTTCCGCGCGGCGCGGAGATCACCCCAGGTCAAAGCGCGACGGGACATGTCCGTGAGGCTGGCGGCGATCTGCCGTGCGTTGGCGCGGCTCGCCTCGAGGGCTCGCTCCCCCGCCTGGCGCGCGGCCAGGATCTCACCGTAGTGCTCGAGGATTCGGGCGAGGAGGCGCTCTACCCGCGCGAGGTTCTCCGTGGGTGTCTGGCGCTGACGCGCGCCGAGGGCGCGATCGAGGGCCCGCCGGAGCGCCTGGGCGGCCGCCACCGCGTCGCCCCGATCGCGCTCCACCTGATAGATGAGCTCCTCCGCCTCCGCTTCGGCGATGGGATCGGCGCCCGCCTGGGCCAGCTTGATGGCCATTTGCAGGGCCTGGATCGCCTCCTCGGGGTGACGGCGCTGCCGCTCGATGTTCGCCAGGCTGATCCACGCGGGCACCGTCGGGAAGCTGCGCACGGCCGCCTGGATCCGGGGCAAGGCCCGATCGAGGTCGCCGCTGCGGGCCTCGAGGGCCCCCATCACGTATTCGATGCGCCCGGGGCGCGGCTGCACCTGGGCGAAGCGGGGCTCCTCGGCGAGGGCGAGGAGCGGGCGTGCGTACTCGAAGGTGCGCCGCGCCGCGGGCAAATTCCCGACCTGTTCTTCCTGCACGACGGCGCGCAGCACGAGGGCGAGGGCCCAGCCGAGGGCCTCGGAGGTGACCTGTGCGTCGAGGTTCTTGGCGAGGACCGTGCTCGCGACCTCGGACATGCCGAGATCCACCAGGAGCATGCTCAGGGGCATGACGGCCTCCGTCTCTCCGGGTGAGCTGCGATAGAGGCCGAGGGCGGCGCCCCAGGCGGCGCCCGTGGCGAGATCCGGATCGATGGAGGTCTCTTGGGGGCCACCCCGCTGGGCGCTGTCGTAAATCCGGAACAGATCGACCCAGGCGTTGCGCTCCCCCTGGGCGGCGCGCTCGAGCCGATCCCGCAGCACCGGAGGCATGATGCGGAGGAGATCCGAGTCCTCGAAGGCGGCCAGGGCGCCCGCGGGATCGCCGTGGCGCAGATGGAGGCCCGTCAGGATCACGCTGCCGCTGCGGACGGCGCGGAACGCCTCGAGGGCCTCGTCCCGATCCGCGGGGGTCGTGGGCGCGCGCTCGCCGACGTCGGAGGCGAAGGCGGCCCGGATCCAGGTCAGGATGCTCTTCTGAGCCGCGTCGAACACCGCCGGGGAGGAGTCCACGAGGGCCTCCTGGACCGCGGCGCGCTGGCGCCGCCCCGCCGCTTGGAGGGGGCTCATCGTCGCGGTGGGCTGGAGCCACTCGTCCAGCGCGGCGAGGTGTCCGATGACGTCGTCCCGCTGCCTGCCTTCGGGCAGGATCTCTTCCAAGCGACGGTACAGCGCGCGGGCGCGGCCCGCGTTGCCGACGCGCGCGGCCTCGTCGGCGCCCCTCTGGAGGGGCAGCGCGCTGTTGGCGAACATCCCCGGCGCGGACTGGCCCACCTGGAGCAACAGGAAGGCGCCCGTGAGCGCCTCCTCCCCCGCTCGGGTGTGGCCGGCGGCGAACCGCTGCTGGGCGCGGGCCAGCTGGTTCTGGACGAGGCCGGCGAGGAGGCTCTTGTCCGTGTGCCCCCGCTGGGGATCGAGGAGGAAGGTGTGGAGGGTCTCGGCGAAGCGATCGTCGCTCACCGCCGTGGGCTCCACCGCCGCGACGGTGCCTTCGGGGACGGCGGGG
The DNA here is from genome assembly GCA_012514535.1 of Myxococcales bacterium. Lineage (GTDB taxonomy): Bacteria > Myxococcota_A > Polyangia > Polyangiales > Polyangiaceae > NIC37A-2. The sequence continues at coordinate 21,886 of JAAZAA010000366.1, forward strand.
GCCGACGTCGCCCGCGAGCACGCCGTCGAGCCCAGGGCCAGGGTGAGCAGGAGCGCTCCCATCCCCGACAGCAGCCCCGGGGTCCGCAGGGGTCGTCGAGGTCGAGGGAGCGTCGGGGGGTCCGCGGACGCGACGAGGGCGGCGCTGCGGGCGCTCGGCTTCGGGAGGATCGAGGTCCGGGCCCTGGGTCGCATCGGGACTGCTTTCACGAGTTCTCTTTTAGGCAACGGAGGCCCCTGCGTCGACGGGCGCCGCCACCCCGCAGGCGCCTCGCGACCCCCCGAGAGCTGGCCGCGCCGTGAGGGGATTCGTCCTGGTACGGTGACCCGACCGGGGGAGGTAAGCAATCGCCCACCGCCGGAAATTGATCCCCGGGCCACCCGGGGAGGTGATGCGGGCAGCCGTTTGCGGCCAGGGAGGGGCTTCGGCCCCGGAGCACGCCCGGCGGGATCTGGGGTAAGGTACCCCTACCGATGAGCGACGTGACTCGCCCCCTGCCCCAGCGCTTGGCCGATTTCGAGGTCATCCGCCGGCTCGGCATGGGGGGGATGGCGGAGGTCTTCCTCGCCAAGAAGCGCGGCGCCGAGGGCACGTACAAACTCCTGGTGCTCAAGCGCATCCTGCCCGCCTACGCCTCCTCGCGGCGCTTCCGGGCCATGTTCGCGGAGGAGGCCCAGCTCGCCACGCGGCTCAACCACCCGAACATCGTTCAGGTCTACGACTTCCAGGATTACGGCGAAGACGGCCAGCTCTTGAGCATGGAGTACGTCGATGGCCCGGATCTGCGTCGGTTCATCAAGGCCGCGCGACAGAAGCAGCACAACGTGCCGCCTCCGGTGTCCGCCTACATCATCGCGGAGGTCGCCAAGGGCCTGCACTACGCCCACGAGCGCAAGGACGAGGGCGGCCGGCCCCTCGACATCGTGCACCGGGACGTCTCGCCGCAGAACGTGCTGCTCAGCCTCGACGGGGCGGTGAAGATCGCCGACTTCGGCATCGCCTCCGCGAACATGTTCCGGGAGGAGCCCGGCGTGCTCAAGGGCAAGACCGCGTACATGTCGCCGGAGCAGGCCCGGGGCGAGAAGGTCGACCGGCGCACGGACATCTACTCGCTGGGCGTCGTGCTCTACGAGATGCTGGCGGGGCGGCCCCTGCACGGGAACCTCGAAGGCGACGAGCTCCTCGAGGCGGTGCGGCGCGGCAAGGTCGAGCCCCCGAGCACCTACGCCTTGGGGGTCCCGCCGGAGCTCGACGAGCTGGTGATGAAGGCGCTCGCGGTCGATCCGGCGCAGCGCTTCGAGACGGCGCGGGAGATGGCGGCTGCCCTGTCGCGCGCCCTCTTCGAGATGCACGAGCTCGTCGACGCCCACGTGATCGAGGCGGCGATCGAGCAGCTCATCGGGCGCTCCCCGGTGATCGACGTCCAGGAGGAGGGGCAGCAAGTCGACCCCTCGGCGGACGCGGGGGCCTCCGTGGATCTCCGGGGCAGCGAGCTCGGCAGTGAGCTCGGTAGCGAGCTGGGTGAAGAGCTCGGGGACGAGACGGGGGCGGGCACGCCGGTGCAGCCCCCCGCCGCCAAGCGCAAGGCGGGCCAGGAGGTGCGTCACGTGGCCGTGGTCGCCCTGCGGCTGCACGGCTTCGAGGAGCTCGCGCGCCACGTGGGCGGCGCCCAGGCGAAGGCCGTCGCGGAGCGTTTGAAGGCGACGTTCCAGGAGATCGCCTTCAAGCGGAACATCCGGCTCGACTGGAGCTCCGGAGACGGGGTGTTTCCCGAGGGGTACGCCGTCGCCGGGCTGCTCGCGAACCCGACGGGCGCCGCCGCGGACGCGGTGTGGTTCGCGGTGGACGCCCACGACGTGACCCAGGGCGCGGGCGCCGATCTGCCGACGGAGCTGGCGGCGCGCATCGGCATCGTGCGGGGCATCGCCAGCGGGAGCCGCGATCCCGGGGGCCACCTGGTGGACGCGGAGGTGCAGCCGCCTGCGCTCGTGCTCGCCGATCGCCTGCGCGACGTGGCCGAGCCCGGCGTGAGCCTGGTCGCAGGTGGCCTCTATCGGCTCGTGCGCCGCGACTTCCTCTGGGGCGACGTCCCGACGGTGGAGATCGACGACGCGGAGAGCCAGGGGCTGCCCCGCAACATGCGGGTCTACTCCCTGCTCCGCCCGCTCACCCGGGAAGAGAAGCTCCAGGAGATGACCCTCGCCTCCAGCGAGCTCGTCGGGCGAGACGCGGAGCTCGCGGATCTGCACGCCGCCTACTATGGCGTGGTGGGCGCGACGCCGGGCCAGGGGCGCTCCGCCACGCGGGTGGTGTCCGGCGATCTGGGCATCGGCAAGACCGCCCTGGTGAGCGCGTTCGTCAACGAGCTCCCCCCGGACGCGCGCGTGCTGCGCGCGGAGTGCACGCCGGCCCGGCAGGATCTGCCCTACGCCACGATGGCGCACTGGATCCGCGAGCTGACGGGCGTCGAGGTGGAGCAGCGCCCCGACATGGCGGTCGGGCTCGTCACGACGGCCCTGGGGGAGTGGGGCAACCCCGACGAGGAGCGAGCGATCGCGGAGCGCATGGCCGAGCTCGCCATCGGCTCGGCGACGCGCGCTCAGGACGACGGGGAGGACGCCCACAACCGGGCTCTGCTCTTCACGGGATTTCGGCGGCTCTTGGGGCGCGCGGCGTCGGAGGGGCCCCTCGTGGTGGTCCTCGACGGGCTGCAGTGGTGCGATCAGCAGACGCTCGAGCTGGTCTCCGAGCTCGCGCACACGGAGGAGCCGCTGCCGATGCTGATCCTCCTGATCACGCGTCCGGACGAGCGCAGCGCCCGTTACATCGACGGCCTCGTGCGGCTGGATCTCGCGGGGTTGAGCACGGAGAACCAGGCGCGGCTGCTGCAGGTGCGCTTCGGCGTGGGGCCGGGGGTCGAGCGGGTCTGTGCGGACGTGCTGCCCCGCGCGGCGGGCAACCCGTTCTTCCTGCTCGAGATCGTCGACGCTCTGCTGGAGCGCGGGGTGCTCGAGATCCGCGACGAGGGGGAGGGGCGACAAACCCTGGAGCGCGTGGACGTCGCGGGGAGCGTCGTCGCGCTCCCTTCGACGCTCGAGCAGCTCATCGCGGATCGTTTGGCGGAGCTGCCCCGCCCAGAGCAGGAGCTGATCGACTGGCTCGCCGTCGCGGGAGGACCGCTCCAGGAGCGGGAGCTCCGGCAGCTGTTCGGACCGGAGACGGGCAAGGCCCTCCACAGCCTGTGCGCGCGCGGTTTGTGCGAGGTGCGCGGTGATCAGGTCGACGTGCGGCACCCGCTGACCCGGGACGTCGCCTATCGGTCCATGGACGAGGAGCCGCGGGCGCGGATGCATCGGGCCATCGGTGAGCTGCTCGCGGAGGGGCCCCTCGGTCAGGGGCTCAACGCGGCCGTCGTGGCACGCCACCTCGCCCGAGGCGGCGCACGGGATCGCGCGGTGGAGCTGTACCTGGAGGCCGCCGGCGCGGCGCGGGGGAGCTATCAGATCCCCCTGGCCACCCGCTGCTACCGCAAGGTGGCGAGCCTGCTCCCGGCGGACGACCCGCGGCTGCTCGAGGCCCACGAAGCTCTCGAGGCCATCGCTCGCAACGAGGGCAAGTGGCGCCCGCGCCGCTTGCACCTGGTGCGTCTGCGTGAGCTCGCGCGCACGAGCCGCAAGGGCTACTGGATCGCCATCGCCTTGCTGAGGACGGCGCGCTACCAGCTCGACGCCGGGCAGCTGGCGAAGGCGCAGGTATTCGCGCAGCTCGGGGAGCGCGCGGCGGAGGCCTCGGCGTCGCGGATCTTGCTCGTGCAGGCTCAGACCCTCCTGGCGGCGGTGCTGCGGGACGTGGGGGACATGCAGGGGGCGCTCGTGGCGGTGGATCGCGGGCTCGCCAACTGCGAGCACCCCCAGGTCACCGCGCGCCTGCGTGCGGAGGCCCTGATGATCAAGGGGACGCTGTTGCGGCGGGTGGGGCGTGTGCTCGAGGCCGCCGAGGTGTACGCGGAGTCGATCGCGGTGTTCCAGCGCGTGGGGGCGCGGCGCATGGAGGCGCGGGCGAAGAGCTCCATGGCGTTCTCCATGTACGTGCTCGGCCGGGTCGAGGACGGCGCGGCGCTGGGGCTCGACGCTCTGCAGATCGATCTCGCCATCGGCGGTCGGTTCCAGGTGGCCAAGACCTTGAGCAACGTGGGTCTGTGTTACTTCGGTGCGGGCGACTACGAGCGGGCCATGTCCTACCTGGAGCGAGCCCGGGAGTCGCACGAGCGCTACGGAGAGCACGACTCGAGGGCGGATACCCTGCTGGCGACCGCGGAGGTGCTGATCGAGCAGCGGCAGCTGGCCGCGGCGCAGACCCTGGTCGGAGACGCCGCCGCGCTGACCCAGGTCACCCAGAGCGCCTACGACACGATCCACGAGCGGCTCCTGCGGGCGGTGTTGGCCTACGAGCTCGGCGACGCGCGCACGGCGGTGGCGCGCGCCTTCGAGGCGCGTCAAGCCGCGGAGGTGCAGGCCTACGCGGCCTTCCACTTCTACGCCATGGCCGTCGAGGCCGCGGCCCGGGTCGTCGACGGCGAGGTGCACACGGGCGTGTTGCTCGCGACGACGGCTCTCGGCGCCATCGACACCCTGCAGGGCTCGGAGTACGGGCTGCAGACGCGCGCCCTGTGCGTGGAGGCGCTCCAACGCGCGGGCTCTCCCCAGGCTGCGGAGCTGCGCGGGCGCGCCCTCCGGTTCGTCGAGAAATCGAGCGGCATGCTGCGCAGCGCGGAGCTGCGCAAGCGGTTCGCGCGTCGACCCGCGGTGGCGTTCCTCACTGGAGACGCCACGCCGGAGCGGGTGCGGGCGACGGAGACCGGGTCCGTCGTCGGGCGCACGGGCGTCAGCCATCACGGCGTCGGGGAGAGTGAAGCGTGAGTGACAGATCCGTACGACGGTTGGCGATCGTGCTCTCGGGAGGCGGAGCGCGGGGCGCCTACGAGGCGGGTGTGCTCTCCTACCTGTTCGACGAGCTGACCCGGGTGCGCGGACGGGGCATCCAGGTGGACATCGTCTGTGGGACGAGCGTGGGGGCGATCAACTCCGCGTTCCTCGCGGCCCACTTGCTCGATCCGCGCCACGGGGTGCGGCGCCTGGTCGAGCTCTGGCAGACGCTGCGGGTCGAGCGGGTGCTGGGCTTCGGCTGGCGGCAGGCGTCCCTCGTTCCGCGGCTGTTCGCGGGCGCCGGGGCGGCCGGGGTCTTCGACGTGACGCCGATGGCGCGCCTGGTGCACCAGGAGATCCCGTGGCGGGCCATTTCTCGGACGATGCGCTCGGGTGCCCTCCGCGCCCTCAGCATCACCTGCACGGAGGTGTCGACGGGACGCACGGTGCTGTTCATGCAGACGGGCCCGGGGACGGGTCTGCCCGGGCACTCGCCGCCGCGCATGTTGATGCGAGGGGAGCGCATCGGGCCGAAGCACGCGCTCGCCTCCGCGTCCATCCCGCTCCTGTTCCCTCCCGTCGCGATCGGGAGACAGCTCTACATGGACGGCGGCCTCCGCCAGAACACGCCGATCGCCCCCGCGCTGCGCCTCGGGGCGACGCACGTGCTCGTGGTGGGCACGTCGCGGCTCGTGCGCGGCGTGAGCCCGGGCACCTCCCTGGAGCTGCCGACGGCCTCCTTCGTGCTCGGCAAGATCATGAACGCCCTCTTGCTCGATCACCTCGACACGGATCTCGCGACGGTGGAGCTACTCAACGACTGTATCGAGAGCGGGCGCCTGGCCTACGGACCCCGTTTCGAGGCGGAGCTGAACGCGGCGGCGGCCCGCCGCAACGGGCACTCGCTGCATCAGGTCTCCCCGTTGGTGATCCGCCCGTCCGAGGGCATCGGGGTCCTCGCCGGGGAGTTCCTGCGGCGCGGCGGCATCAAGAGCGGCACGCCGGTGACGCGGCGCATCCTCGAGTGGCTCGACTCGGGCGGAAAGGAAGCGGACTTCGCGAGCTACCTGTTGTTCGATGGTGAGTTCGCGCGGCAGCTGATCGAGCTGGGACGCTCCGACGCGCGGGCGCAGCGCGATCACATCCTCGACTTCCTGTCGGAGCTGGACAGCGCGCCACCCGCGCCGAGCGGGCCGGGGTCGCCCTATTCGATTCCGCCGCCCGCCGTGGGCTGAGCCGCAGAGTGAGCCGCAGAGGGCACGCGGCGACGGAAGCTCACAGGGACAGGGCGTCTTCCAGGGCGCTCTCCAGCTCGCCGAGGGCCTTCCCGTCCCCCTGGCTGCGAGCGAGCTCCACGCCCTGCTCGAGCCATCCCCGCGCGTCGCCGGGGCGACGCAGCTCCAGCAGGATCTGCCCCGCCATGAGGTACTGCGCCAGGTAGGTCGGATCCGCCGCGCGGAGGGTCTCGAACTGGGCGAGCGCGTCGTCGAGCCGCCCCAGCTTGCGGTACTCCAGGGCCAGCGCGTACCGCGCGAAGGAGTCGGCGTTGCCGCTGGCGATCAGCTTCTCGAGCATTTCCAGTCGCTTGTTCATCGTTCCATCCTGTCGTGCGCCGCGGCCAGGGGGACGGCGCGGCGTGGGCCATCGAGTTTTCGTCGGGGCAGGGCCCCGCATCCGTCACCGCCTCGGTCAGCCTTCGAAGTCGAGGAACTGCGCCAGGATGCGCTTGACCCCGTGACCCGGGAACCTCGCGACGACGCTGGGGGCGGCTCCCGCCTCCACGCGCTCCACGACGCCCCGACCGAATTTCGAGTGCCGCACCCGATCGCCGGGGCGCACCACCACCTCGCCGTCCAGGTCGTCCGGGGGCACGTCGTCGAAGACGTCGCGATCGATCACGCGCTGCCCCGGCGCCAGGCGCAGCTCCGCCTGGGCCACACGTCCTCCAGGAGACGCCTCCGGGCCGTCCGCGGCGGAGCCCCTGGACCCCCAGCTGCGCCGTCCTCCACCTGCGGTGGTCGCGCCCCAGCTGGGCGAGGCACCCCAGCGCCCTGCCAGTCCAGCGAGCCCCTGACCATACGGGCTTGCCGGGCGCGCCTCCCCCTGACGCTCGACCACGTCCGCCGGGATGTCGTCGAGGAAGCGGCTGCGCTGGAGGTACTTCGTCTTGCCGAACAGGGTGCGGCTCATGGCGTGGCTGATGAACAGCCGACGGCGGGCACGCGTGATCGCCACGTAGGCGAGGCGACGCTCCTCGTCGAGCTCCTCTGGATCGGTGCCGTCGAGGCCACGGTAGGGAAACGTCTCTTCCTCCATTCCCGTGAGCCACACCGTGTCGAACTCGAGCCCCTTGGCGCTGTGGACCGTCATGAGGGAGACGGCCGGGGCCTCCTTGAGGGTGTCGACCGCGGCCACGAGGGAGACGCGCTCCAGGTAACCCGCGAGGGAGGGCTCTTCTCCGACGTCCGGGGCCTCGGCTTCGTACTCGGCGATCGAGCCGATGAGCTCCGCGAGGTTCTCGAGTCGCGCGTCGCTCTCGGCGCTGTCCTCCGCCTCGAGGGCCGCTCGGTAGCCGGTGGCCTCGAGGACCCGCTCCGCGATCTCCCGGGGCGTGAGCTCGAGCCGGGCGGCGCGGAGCTCCTCCGTGAGCCGGACGAAGGACTGGAGCTTCTTCTGGGCCGCTCCGCCGAGCTGTCTGCCGCTCGCGATGGCGCTCAGGGCCTCGTAGGCGCTGGAGGTGTTCTCCGCCGCCGCGTCGAGGATCGCCGAGACGGTCTTCGCCCCGATGCCCCGCGCTGGCACGTTGATGATGCGGAGCAGGTCGGCGTCGCTCTGCGGGTTCTCGATGAAGCGGAGGTACGACAGCAGGTTCTTCACCTCCGCCCGCTCGAAGAACTTCATCCCGCCGATGATCTGGTAGGGCAGCATCTCCGCGCGGAGCGCCTCCTCCAGGACGCGTGACTGAGCGTGGACTCGGTAGAAGATCGCCAGCTCGCCCGCGTTCACTCCGGCCGCGCGGGCCTGGGCGACCCCTGACGCGACCCAAGCGGCCTCCAAGCGCTCGTCACCACAGGCGCGCACCACCACCGGGGGGCCCGCCTCCGCGGCGGTCCACAGCTTCTTCGGTTCGCGATCCGCTGCGGGCTCGATCACGCCCAGGGCGGCGCGGACGATGTTCTGGCTGGAGCGGTAGTTCTGCTCGAGCTTGACCACACGCGCGTCGGGGAAATCCCTCCGGAAGCCGCGGATGATGCGGACGTCGGCGCCGCGCCAACGGTAGATGGACTGATCGTCGTCGCCCACCACGCACAGGTTGCGGGTGTCGGCGCTGAGGGCGCGCACGATGCGGTACTGGACGAGGTTCGTGTCCTGGAACTCGTCGACGAGCACGTGATCGAACTTGCGGCGGAGCTCCTGTCCCGCGCGGCTGTCGGGAGACTCCACCAGGCGCATCACCCGCAACAGGAGATCTTCGAAGTCGACGGCGTTGGCCCGGGCGAGGGCGAGCTGGTACTCGCGGGCGAGCGCCGCGAGATCGCGATCGAAGCCGTCCCCCACGTCGACCTCCGTGGGATCGTGCCCTTCGCGCTTGCAGGCGCCGATGAGCGACAGGACGTACTTGGGGGGGTAACGCCGCTCGTCGAGGCGTAGATCCTTGGTGACGCGGGCCACGACCGCCTTCTGATCGGCGTCATCGTAGATGACGAAGCTGCGATCGAGGCCGGCCTCTTCCGGGTAGCGCCGCAGCAGCTTGGCGCAGATGCCGTGGAAGGTCCCCACCCACAGGTCGCGGGCGATTTCGGGCCCTGCCAGCTCCTCCAGGCGGTGGCGCATCTCCCCCGCCGCCTTGTTGGTGAAGGTGACCGCGAGGATCCGGTAGGGGGGCACCCGCTGGTTCGCGAGCAGGTGGGCGATCCGGAAGGTGATGGTGCGGGTCTTGCCGCTCCCCGCGCCGGCGAAGATGAGCAGCGGACCCGACTCGTGGAGGACGGCGTTGAGCTGAGGCTCGTTGAGTTCGGTCATGTCGCTGTGGGCGGCTCCTGTGGGCGTGGTGACGCGTCCCTGGTCCCCCGGTGGTCCTGTAGCGCCTCGGGCGATCGCGCTCAACCGGCCGGCCTCCGCGGCCCGTGCGACGTCCGAGGGCCGGCGGTGCCTTGCCGGGCCGTTGCGGCTATGACACCCGAGTAACTTCCCCAGGCAACACGCGAACGGACATGTCGCTCCTCGATCCTTTCTCCGTCGACCGAGAGCTACGCGCGGGCGCCGCCCGCTGGCGGCGGTGGAGGCAGCAGCTCCGCCGAGGCGTCACCGAGCCCGCGCCCTTCGGGGCTTCGACGCGCTTCGGCAAATCTCTCTACGACGTGGTGCAAGACCTCCCGCCGGATCTCCCCTTGCGCCGCCCCCTGGCGCGCTGGGTCTACCGGCTCGCGGAGCAGCGCATCGACGCCCCCTGGCTGGCGCGGGAGGCCGAGCTCGTGCGCCTCGAACGACACCCGGTCCGCGAACCCCGCGAGGGCCAGTTCACGTTGGCCGAGATGACGCACGCCGCGCTCGCGGGGCCCCACTCGCTCCACTGGCAGCGGGCGCGCCTGCATGCGTCGCTCCCGCTGGCGGCGCACCGGGCGCTGCTCTGGGAGCGACGGCAGGAGATCGCGGCGCGCATGGGGTTGCCCGGCCCGGACGCGATCGAGCTCCCCGCCGCGGGAATCTACGCGGCGGCGGAGAGCTGGCTCGAGGTCAGCGCCGAGGGGGTGGCGGAGCTGGTCGAGCCGGGGTGGGGCGCGCTCGTGGAGTCCGGGTTGGCGCGAGGGGCCAGCGAGGGGTGGCCCGCGCGCCTGGCGTCGGACACCTTGCTCGATCTGTTGGAGCAGCGCGATTGGTTCCGTGGCGTGACGTTGGAGCCGGGGCCCTTGCCCGCGCGCTACGCGCCGACGAGCTTCGTGCGCGCCTTCGCGCGCCTCGGGGCGGCGTGGCAGGTCGGGTTGGCTCCCGCGGGGCAGCTCTTCGCGATCGCGGAAGATCCGTACGGGCTGCGCGCTTGGACCCGAGGCGCCCTGTGGGCGCTCGTCGCGTGCCGGACGCCGTTCTTGCGGCGTCGGCTCGGGCTGTCGCCTCACCGGGCCGAGGCCCACGAGCGAGAGCTCGCCCTCGCGGTGGTGCAGTGGGTGCGGCTCGTCGCCACGCGGGTGCTCGCGCGCCGAGCGGCGCTGGCGGGGGGCAAGGTGCTCTCGGAGGCCGCGCAGGAGCTCCAGGTGCGGCTCCTCCGAGAGTCGGAGCGCCCGGAGTCGTTGCTCGGGATGACGCGGCTCCGCGTGGACGATCCGCAGCGCCTCGCCGCGTGGTTCCTGGCGGCCGACGAGTACGAGCGCTTGGTGGAGGAGCACGACGAGGACTGGTTCCGCTCACCGCGCGCCGTGGAGCAGGCGCGGGAAGAGGCGAAGCTCCCGCCTGCCACGGAGGCGGACGAGGCCGCCCTGGAGCGAGGGCGCGCCGCCCTCCTGCGCTGGTTCACCGAGCGCGTCGCTTGACGGTCCCATCCCAGGCGCTGCCCAGGCGCTCGTCGCCGCGGTCGGACCCGGCCGGCCGTGGCGCCACGGACCCGGGGCCACGGAGCTGGTGCCGCGCGCTCAGAAGCCGGCGGCGGGATCGGGCGTGAGCCCCGTCGATTCGATGTGCAGAGTGAAGCCGAACACGATCGCCGTCGCGGAGTACTCGCCGAGGGTCTGACGCACGGCGGCGTCGACGCTGAAGCGTTGGTCGATGTAGGCCGCGCCGCCGCTCACCGAGTGCGCGTCGAGCCCCGTGTCGAAGCGATACCCGGCGCGGAGCGCCACGCTCTCGCCGAGGAGCACCTCGCCGCCGCCCATCCAGCGCGCGGTCGTGTGTCCCCAGGTGGTCGTGTCGAGCACCACGTTCGCCTCGAGCCCGAACTCCCGCGTGCCGTAGCCGACGCCGCCGCCGACCATGAGGGGGAGGAACGCCTCGGCGGTGTTCGTGAGGTTGTGTCCGACGACGGCGAGGGCGAGCTCCGGCACGGGCTTGAGGGTGGCGCCCACGTCGAAGGTGAACGCCTGGACGATGCGCTCGTCGCGCAGCCCGCCGGAGACCCGGCTCGTGCCAAGCGGGCCGGGGCCGTTCTGGCTCAAGGACAGCATGCGCCCTGTGGCTCCGACGAAGAAGGTCTCGCCGAAGGGCATCGCCAGGCCGACGCGGATGTCGTTGTACTGCCGGTCCGTGCCGTCGGGATCCTGTTGGTTCCACGTGCCGCCGAGGCCCCCCGCGATGCCCGTGCTCGAGACGATGGAATCCACGGCCGCCGCTCCGTAGCTCTGGCGGCTCGCTTGCGGCCAAATCTGCCCGAGCGCGGTGACGTGGTACACCCGCGTGACCGCCATGTTCGCGGGGTTCTGGAACAAGGCGCTCGTGGAGCTGCCCAGCGCGCGCAGGCCGCCGCCGAGGGCGGCGATGCGGGCGGTCTCCGTCTCTCCGTAGTTGTAGCCCACCTCGGGAGGGAGCTCGCTGGGATCCGCCGCTGCCGCCCCTGCGACGCAGAGGCTCGCGAGCCCTGCCGCGAGCGCCACGCCACCGGAGCGACGCGCACGTCGGCGCTCCGCGGTTCGCGCGCGCACGCCCTGGGGCTGCACGATCTCAGGACATGTCGACGCGTCCCGTGCGTCCTCGAACGAGCGGATCGAGTCGGAGCGACGGGGCCTCGTCACGTCGGAAGCCTCGAGACACGCGAGCTGCTGGCCATGCGATTCTCCCGTTATCGGACGCTTGCGGTCGTGGCCAACAAATCCGCGCATCGGGCACGCGGCGTCGGAGCGCGGCGTCACCGTCGCGCCGCGAAGGAGCGTGCTGGACGCGTGAAGCGCGATCGCGCGGCGTGTTCGCGTGTCGAGGGACGCGGATCATTTTCTCGTAGCGCGTCCGCAGCCGTTTTACCGTCGGAACGACAATTGGAGGAATGTACAGCTTGAACTTGAGCGCGGCCGAGTGGTAGCTCGGGTGCCCCTCGGAACACCGTTGCGCTCGTCGGCTCCCCCGGTCGGGGGATCTCGGGCGCAACTCCAACGGTATCCGGGGGACAGCCTGGATTTCGCAGCGTGCTGTGGATCCGTCGTAAAATTCCCTCGGAGCCAGGCTACGAGGTCTTCCAACGGGTGGGGCGGCGCTGCTGCCTCGCAAAAGTGCCTCTCCGGTGCGTCGAGCGCGTCGGAGGTCGCCATCGAGTCAACGGCAGGATCGAATTTTCCTTGATGCGCCCCAGCTTGAAGACGACGCGAAGAACTTGCCTCTCCGGGCGGAGAGGCCCGGCGACGAGCCGAGGCGCGCGATCTGTCCACACCCTGTGGACAACTTGGGGGCTGGATGGCGACGGTTGGGGGGAAGCCGTGGAGCGGGGACACGGGGGCCGACGCGCCCCTCCTGAGAGCGGCCGCCACGTGGCGGGCACTTGGAATGTCATTTGGAGAACGATGACGCCCTACGACAGGGAAGGGCACGCCCGTGAGGGTGGGCGTGGCTCGCTCCCTGGCTTCGTGTCCGACACGGAGTGAGGGGTCGTCGACTGGGGAGTGAAGGGTGTGGGCTGCCTGGGGGGGAGGCCTAGCTGGGACCACGGGTCCCGCGGACGAGAGGCTCCGTTGGATAAGCCGTTGCTAGAAATGCCGTTGCTGGACGAATCGGTCATGGAAGAAGAAATCGACCGCTCGACGAGTGCGCCCCCCGCCTCGTCACTGTGGGACGAGGCCGTGGAGCACACGCGGCTGCGCTCACCCGCGTCGTTCGAGCAGTGGTTCTCGTCCGTTCAGCTCGACGCCTTCGATGGCTCCAGCCTGCGGCTGGCGGCGCGGGACGAGTTCGTCAAGGACTGGGTGAAGACCCACTTCTTGCCCGCGCTCACCAGCAAGCTCGAGGAGCTGCTCGTCGCCGCGGATCCCGGATACGCCGGGCAGAGCGTGGCCACGGAGTGGCGCATCGATCCCCAGCTCACGCGGCCGATTTGCGCGCCGCGCACCCCTGCGGCGCTCTCGTCTCGTCCGCCCGCGGCGCGGCCCCCTGCGACCCGGCCCACCTCGGCCCGTCCGCCGAGTCGATCGTCGGTGCGCCCGATCCACCCCGAGACGCAGAGCGCTCGGGCGCAGCTCAACGCGAAGTACACCTTCGAGAACTTCGTCGTGGGTCCGTCGAACGAGCTCGCCTATGCGGCTGCGCTCGCGTCGGCGGGTGGTGGCGGGAGGCGTTACAACCCGCTCTTCATCGCGGGCGGCACGGGCCTCGGCAAGACCCACTTGATGCACGCCATCGCTCACAAGGTGCTGGCGGATCGCCCGGACGCGCACATCGTCTACGTGTCCGCCGAGCATTTCACGAACGAGTTCATCGAGGCGCTGCAGCACCACCGCATGGACGAGTTCCGTGCCCGCTACCGCACCTGCTGTGATCTGCTGCTCCTCGACGACATCCAGTTCCTCGCGGGTCGAGAGCAGACGCAGGAGGAGTTCTTCCACACGTTCAACGCGCTCCACGACGCGGGCACCCCGATCATCGTCACGAGCGACAAGTACCCGCAGCAGCTGCAGCGGATGCCCGAGCGCCTCGTGTCTCGGTTCACGTCGGGGCTCGTGGCGGACGTGCAGGTGCCGCAGCTCGAGACACGCGTCGCCATCGTGAAGAAGAAGGCTCAGATCGAGGGCATCGACCTGAGTGACGACATCGCCGTGATGCTCGCCCAGAAGGTCCAGAGCAACGTGCGCGAGCTGGAGGGCGCGCTGATCCGCCTCGCCGCCAAGTCTTCACTCACCGGGCGGCCCATCGACGAAGAGTTCGCTCTGAGCGAGATGGCGCTGGTCAGTCCGTCGCGCCCGGGGCAGGTGAGCGTCGCGGACATCCAGCGCGCCGTCTGCAATCACTTCCGCCTCACCAACTCCGAGCTCCTCAGCAAGGATCGGCACAAGAGCGTGGCGTTCGCGCGGCAGGTGGCGATGTACCTGTGTCGTCAACGGATCCGCTCCAGCTTCCCGGAGCTGGGGCGCGCCTTCGGCAACCGCGATCACACCACCGTGATGAGCGCCGTGCGTCGGGTCGAGGCGCTGCGGCAGCGGGATCCCCAGGTGAACGCCCACCTCGAGGCCATCGAGCGGCGTCTCGCCGCCGGCGAAGAGAGCTGAGCTCGCCGCGCCGCTGGCTCAGGAGGGGTCCGCCGCTCGCGGTGGACCCCGGTCGTCTCGGGGGTTTCCCTCCACGGCGCGGGCGCCGCGGAGGGCGTCAACGGAGCTCGACTTGCAGGGCGCCGTCGGCGTTGCCCTGGGGCGCGTAGCTGGCCGTCGTTCGGCTACGCATCGTGCGAAGGGCCGTCGCTTGGCTGGCCGTCCTGCGGTTGGCCGTCCTGCGGTTGGCCGTCCTGCGGTTGGCCGTCCTGCGACTGGGCGTCCTCAGACTGAGGATCCTGCGGTCGGTCGTTCGTCGACGACGCGGGTGGGGGTGCTTCCGTCGCCTCGGCGCCCTCGGGCTTCTCGGTCTCCGGAGGGGGTTGCGGCTCGGGGATGGCGCGGGCGACCACCGGCGGCAGCGGACGCGCGGGCAGCGGCTCTCGCTCTTCGATCTTGGACACCGCCGCCACGACATGCACCCCGAGCGCGTCGAGCACCTCCGAACCCGCCTCACCGAGGGCCGCCCCGTAGGGGAACTCCGCGCGCGATCGGGACGCGACCGCCTCTTCCGCCAGCACCTCTCCGCCGCGGAGCAGGCGCCAACGCCCCGTCGCAGCCGCAGACCAGCCCGGGCCCTCGGGCCCGGGGGGGAGGGCGTCGAGGTGGGCGTCGATCTGGAGCACGTAATCCCGGGGCCCCGCGTCCTGCGCTCGACCGACGCGCACCTCCGGGAAGGAAGGCCACAGGCCTTGCGTCAGCGCTTTCTCGAGCGCGGCGCGCACGCGGTGGAAGCACAGCGTGCGGTAGCGCTCGTAGGCGACGCACTGAGAGTCGTCGGTCGTCGGCACGACCTCGACGATGAGAGGGCTCGAGTGGAGCTCGCGCTCGCCCGGTGGCGGGGGCAGGTCCGAGGCTCGCACGGGGGCGGAGTGGCGATAGTTGCAGCCCACCAACGCGCAGACGCAGGCTAGATGGAGCAGGGCACGCGTGCGGCGGCCGCGGCTGCCGCGCGCGGATCGCGCCGCGCGGATCTCGGAACGACTGAAGGCACCCATCGGGGGCGATGCTAGAGCGACGGACGGTCTGCCGAAAGGCAGGCCGTTCGTCGCGACCCGAAGAAGACTAGAGCACCGATCCGCGAGCACGAGTTGGGCGCGGGTGAGTCCATCAGGCCCCCGCAGGGGGGCTGATGGGCGGAGCTCTCCCGATGGCGAACCGATCGGTGCTCCAGAGGTCGTGGCGGCGCTGGCTCAGGTTTTCTGGGAGAACGCCTGGGTTTTTCTGGGAGAAACGCCTGGTCGACCGCGCTCGACGTCGCGTCGCGTCGCGCCATGCGCGTGGGGGGACCGAAGGAGCGCGACACGCGGTCGTCGGTGTCTGGAGGGTGACGAAGATGATGCCTCTGGCTAGGCTCCGATTCATGGTCACCCTCCGCGATCTCCATCGCTTTCAGACCGCGCGCTGCATGGTGCAGCTGAGAGATGGCCGCGTCGGCAAGATCGTGCGCGTGGACACCACCTTCCCGGGAAACCGCACGGAGGTGTCCGTCTACACCCTCGACGTCCCCGGCCTGAGCCCCCCGCCGCCAACCGACGTCGAGGAAGGGAACACTCCGCCGGAGACGGAGGAGGACTTCGACGACGATCTCGTGGGCGGCATGCCCGCCTCCAGGACCCACATCGCCCGCGTGGGGCTCGATCAAATCGTCGGGCTCGCCAAGCTCCCTTAGAGCACGCCTCGATTCGCCCTCTGGAGTGCTCGCCCCCCGGCCCCGACCCCGTGCGGGGCCCTGAGGGCCTCGTCCCACCGCTGGGCTGCTCAGGTGCCGTCGCCGTACATCGCCTCGGCGAGGGCGAAGGTGGCGTTCTCGAGCTGCGAGTAGGCGCTGCGCAGGGTCTCGAGATCTGCGCCGCTGTCCAGCATCGCCCGCAGGGTCTCGAGGTCGTTGCGCACGGACTCCAGCTGGCTCTCGTCCAGGAGCTCTCCGTACGCCTCGAGGGCGTTCTCGGTGGTGTAGATGAGCGTCTCTGCCTGGTTCTTCAGCTCGGCGAGGGTGCGACGGAGCTCGTCCGCTTCGCGGTAGCGCTCGCCGTCCTTCACCAAGGTCTCGACCTCTTCCTGGGTCAGGCCGCTCGCCGGGGTCACGCTCACGTGTTGGCTGCGCCCCGTCCCGAGATCCTTCGCCTCCACGGAGAGGATGCCGTTGGCGTCGATGCAGAACTTGACCTGGATCCGGGGGACGCCGCGAGGCGCTGGGGGGAGCCCGGTGAGCTCGAAATGAGCGAGGCTGCGGTTGTCGTGCGCCATCTCGCGCTCGCCCTGCAGCACGTGGATCGGCACGAACGACTGGTTGTCGATGCTGGTGGTGAAGATCTCCACGCGCTCCGTCGGCACCGTCGTGTTGCGAGGGATGAGCTTGGTGAACACGCCGCCGCCCGTCTCGACCCCGATGGAGAGGGGGGTGACGTCGAGCAGGAGCACCTCGTCGATCTCGCCGCCGAGGGCCGCTCCCTGGATCGCTGCTCCGACCGCCACCACCTCGTCCGGGTTGACGCCCTTGTGGGGCGTCTTGCCGAACAGCTCCGTGACGGCGCTCTGGACCGCCGGCATCCGCGTCATCCCACCCACCAGGACCACGACGTCGATGTCCGCGGGCGTGACCTTGGCGTCGTCCAGGGCGGCCTTGCAGGCGACCAGGGTGCGTTGGATGAGATCCTGGGTGAGGAGCTCGACCTCGCTGCGCTTGAGGGTGCGCTCCAAATGGAGGGGGCCCGCGGCGCTCATGGAGATGAAGGGGACGTTCACCTCCGTCTCCAGGGAGGAGGACAGCTCGTGCTTGGCCTTCTCGGCGGCTTCGCGGAGCCGCTGGAGGCTCATGCGATCCTGGCGCAGGTCGACGCCGGTGTTCCCCAGGAACTCCTCTGCGAGCATGTCGACGATGCGGTTGTCGAAATCCTCGCCGCCGAGGTGGGTGTCGCCGCCCGTGGCGCGCACGCTGAAGACCCCCTCGGAGATCTCCAGGATGGAGATGTCGAAGGTACCGCCTCCCAGATCGTAGACGGCGATCCGTTCGGACTTGCCGCGATCGAGGCCGTAGGCGATCGCCGCGGCCGTCGGCTCGTTGATGATGCGCTTCACCTCGAGCCCGGCGATGACGCCGGCGTCCTTGGTGGCCTGCCGCTGGGCGTCGTCGAAATAGGCGGGGACGGTGATGATCGCCTCGGTGACGGGCTCGCCCAGGTACGCCTCGGCGACCTCCTTCATCTTGACGAGCACCATCGCCGACACCTCCGGCGGCGACAGCTTGCGATGTTCCACCTGCACCCAGGCGTCGCCGTTGTCGTGGCGGACCACCTCGTAGGCCACCGACTCGCGCTGCCGCTGCACCTCGGGGCTCTCGAAGGATTGCCCCATGAGGCGCTTCACCGCGTGGATCGTGCGCTGCGGGTTCGTGGTCGCCTGGCGCTTCGCTACCTGCCCCACGAGCCGTTCGCCCTTCTCCGTGAACGCGACGACGCTCGGCGTCGTGCGCGCGCCCTCGGCGTTCGGGATGACCGTGACCTCGGGCTCGCCCCGGGCGTTCAGCCCTTCGAGCACGGTGACGCAGGAGTTCGTCGTGCCCAGGTCGATTCCGATGATCTTACCCATTGTTCAGCCAGCATACCCCGGTAGCCCGAGAGGCCAGAACGCCAAATACCTCACAGGGCACGGAAATTCCTCTGTCCAACTCTGCCTGGTGTTCCTGCGGAGCGCACCTGTCCGCCGCATGGACTTCGCCGCGGTGGTTCGCCGCGCGTGGTTCGCCGCGCGTGGTTCGCCGTCGCGTGGTTCGCCGCGC
>JAAZAA010000062.1 GCA_012514535.1 Myxococcales bacterium
AGCGCTCGTTCCGCCTGCGCATAGCACTCCAGCGCGTCATCGTGTTGGTGTTGGGCTTCCCACGTCTTGCCGGTCTTTCGGTGTAGACGGGCGACTTGAGCCGGCGTGCAGTGGGGATTGGCTGTCAGGGCCTCGGCGTAGGCGGTGCGCGCTTCGTCGCGTCGCGCTGCGAGGCTCAGCACGTCTCCCAGGGCCTCGTGCAGCTCGGCCATGGTCCGTTGCCACTGCGCCGCGTCGGCGGAGAGACGCAGGAGGACCCGCTGCGCTTGCTCGATGGCAGCGCGATAGAGCGCGATGGCCTCGGCGTTGGCGTGGGTGTCGCGCGCGTGGTCGGCGGCCAGCTTGAGATAGCGAGCCCCCTGCTCGACTTGCTGTGCGTGGGTGTGGTGGTGCGCGAGCGTTGCCCACCAGTCGGGGTTGTCGCTCCAGCGGGACTCGAGCGCGTCGGCGGCCAGGGAGTGAAGCTCGCACAGCTGGTCGGAGGGAATTTGGCCGTAGGCAACTTCGCGCAGCTTGTCGTGGGCGAAGCGGACCTCACCGCCTCCCAGCGACTCGAGCACCTGGCAGCGGATGAGCTCCCCGAGGGCGGCAGCGAAGGTCTCCTCGGTCGTCTTCGAGACCTCTCGCAGCACGTCGATGGACAGTTCGCGGCCCAGGACGGCGGCGGCGAGCCCCGTCTGGAGCGCCGCGGGGGAGAGCATGTGGAGGCGTCGGTCGACCAGGTCGCGCAGCGCGCGCGGCAAGGGCAGGGACTCGATGGTGCGGCCAGACTCGGGAGGCTGGTCGGGCATGCACCACGCGTCCTGGTCACGGTAGAGGATTCGATCGGTGACGGCCGCGCGGAGGTACTCGGCGACGAAGAACGGGTTGCCCTCGGTCTGCCGCTCGACGAACGTGATGAACCGCTCGAGGGGGTTCGGCAGGGCCAACATGTCGCGGATCATCGTGCGGACCTCTGCGGCATCGAGGCGCTCGAGTTCCAGGGTGCTGACGTGAGGCAACTCCAGCAGGGCCGAGAGAGGGTCGGACACCTCCTCACTGCGGTACGTTCCGACGATGAAGAGCCAGCTGTTCTCGACGTCGGAGCGCGACATGCTGGCCAGGTAGGCCAGGGACAGCTCATCGGCCCAGCCGACGTCGTCGAGCACCCACAAGAGGGGCTTCTCTTGGGAGAACGCGGTGAGGGTTTCCGTCAGATAGCGGAAGAGGCGTTGGCGTGCCGGCTCCACCGGGAGCGGCGCGACGGGCTCGAGGGCGTCGTGAGCCGGGACGTGGGCGAGCAGGGGCTCGTAGAGCGCGAGCACCGAGCGACGGGGACCCAGGATCCGGTCGGTGGCGTCTGCGCCGGCCTCCTGACAGTAATCGGCGACCGCCCGCAACAAGGATCGCACCGCGTGCAGGGGCGGGACGCGGCCTGCGCCGGAGTTGCCAAGGGGCGCGGCTGCGCTCGTGACGACCCGCATGCGCGAGCTGGGGAGGATGCGCGTCAACTCCATCGCCAGGCGCGTCTTTCCGACGCCGCTCTCCCCACCGATGAGGACGAAAGCGCCCATCCCGGTGGCGGCGCGCTCGCGGAGCGAGACCAGCTGCGCCAGCTCGCTCGATCGGCCCACGAAGCGTGGGCGGTACAGGTACGCCCGCCCAGGCGGATAGTTGGTAAGCCGGCGATTTTCCTGCGCGATGTCGCCGAGCACGGTCGCGACTTCGTCGGCGTACCCGAACCGATCCGACATCTCTTTCGAGAGGAGCTTCAGGATGGTCCGGTCGAGGTCCGGTGGGACACCTTCGACCCGCTCCGAAGGGGGCACCGGCGGCTGGAACTGGTGCTGCCGCATGCGAGACGGAGGGGATCCGGTGAACGGGGGCTCACCGACGATGAGCTCGTAAAGGATGCACCCGACGGAGTAGAGGTCACTGCGGGCATCGACCAACTCCCCACGAATGCGCTCGGGCGGCATGTAGTCGAGGGTCCCCCACATCGCCTGTTGCGCTTCGAGCCATTCGCGGCCCGAACCGCCGGGGTGATGCGCCGCGAGACCAAAGTCGATGAGGACGGGTGCGCCATCGACCAGCAGGGTGTTCTCCGGCTTCAGGTCACCATTGATGAACCCCTCGCCGTGCAAGAACGCGAGGGTGGCGCAGACGCGCCGCATGATGCTGAGCACCATGCCGAGCTCGCCGCCTGCCGCCGGCGGTCGCTCGACGTTTGCCGCGTCGAGAGCGACGGCAGAGCTGGCCTCGACGGCATCCGGCGTCTCCTCCGTCGGTGTATGAGTGTGGTAGAGGCGCTGGGTGGGCTGACTGCGAAACGGACTCCAGATCCGTTCGCCGAAGCGCCGCAGGGTCTCGCCTTCCAGCAAGTCCATCGCATACCAGGGCAGTCCCTCGTGCGTGCCGTGATCGACCATGCGCACGATGCCCGGATGGCGAATGGTGGTCAGGGCGAGAATTTCCCGCCGCAATCCATTGAGGCTGAGGTAGTCGGCCGAGCGCACCGTCTTGAGGGCGACCGCTCGGTGCGATGCGACGTGGCGGGCGCGGTAAACCACTCCCATGCCACCCTGCCCTATCGCTTCGAAGATGCGATAGGGACCGATGCGGTTGCCCTCTGCCATAAGAGACCGATGCCCGTGCATCCTCATCGACGGGTGGATCGTGGTCAAGCCGAAAGCACGGCGGCTCTCGCGCGGCTTCGACGACGCCGTGCCGCCCCAGGGAGCGCCGGCCAGTGGGCCGGTCCGCGGCTCCCGGGGGCGAGGTCGAGTGAGAAGTGGACGCTCTGGACGCGGTCGACTCGCCCGTGCGGAGGAACCGCGACCCAGGCGAGTGAAGGGTGAGGGATTCGTGTGAAGGGAAACGAGCGGCGACGCGCAGGACCCGAAGCGCGGCGAGCGCGGCGGGCGAGCGCATCGACCGACTCGAGGGAGAGGGTGGCAGCGCCAGCGAGAGAGCCACACTGCGCTTCGACGTCCACGGGCCCTCTCAGGCCATACAGCTCCGGGAGGACGGGAACACGTCCGGTGTGCAGGGGCGGCGCGCGCCGCGGAAACCGCGCAATGCCCCTCGGCCGCCCATGGCGCCCCTCGCGGTCGCCGTGCCGCTCAGGGGCGCTCGGGGGCGCTCGGGGGATCCGAGGTCGCCGTTTCTTCCAGGGACTCTTCGGCGAGAGCGGGGGCGAGCGCGGAGCGTTGAGAGCTGGGGGGGCCGCCTTCCGGCGCGGGGGGAGCGGGATCGGTCTTCGACGTGGGCTCTTGGGGGGAGCCCGCGTCCTTCCGGGCATCCGGGGCGGCGGAGGGAGGGGAGGAGGGGCGAGGCGCGGGAGGAGGATGGAGCGAGCCCGGCGCGGACGACTCGGAGTCCGTGGACTCGGAGCCCGCGGAGTGGGGGGAGGAGGCGCGTTCGGGGGCGCTCGCGGGCTCGTACTCGTACTCGTTCAACACGCTGCCGCTCCAGAGCCGAGTGCCGCGGCGGAGGGTGGCGCGGGCCACGACGTGGGCCGAGAGCGGCGCCGTCAACATGACGAAGGCGGCGATCGCACCCAGGCGGATGATGGAGGAGACGTCCGTCAGCTGGAAGGCGGCGCCGACGAGGAGACAGGCCAGCCCGAGGGTGGACGCCTTCGCGGAGGCCTGCATCCGCAAGAAGGTGTCCGGCAAGCGCACCATCCCGACGGCAGCCAGCAGCGCCAAGATGGCGCCCACGAGCAGAAAGAAGGCGGTGAGGATCTCCGAGAGGATCACTGCTGGCTCTCCTTCTCCACGTACCAGGAGTAGGCGACCGTACCCAGGAAGCCGACCAGGACGATCACGCTGGCGGCGTCGAGCAGGAACTGCTGCCCGGTGCCCGCGGCGGCGGCGACGATGACGCCCACGGTGAGCACAGCGATGAGGTCGACCGCGACGATGCGATCCTGCAGCTTCGGGCCGCGGATGAGGCGGGAGAAGCTGAGGAGCAGCGCGACGCCGAGCAGCACCAGCACGATTTTCATCACGACGTTCAGCATGGGCGGTGCTCCTGGGGGCTCAACGCAGGACCTCGAGGACGCGGCGCTCGAAGTTGTGCTTGATCTCGCGGCGCACGGCGTCCGCGTCGGCGACGTGCATGACGTGCAGGTAGAGGATCTTGTTGTCCTTCGAGATGTCGAGGGAGATCGTGCCGGGCGTGAGGTTGATGAGCGTGCTCAGGAGGAGCAGCTCGTAGTCCGTCTCAGCGTCGAGCGGGATCTGCACGATCCCTGGCTTCATGTGGCGGACGGGGCGCATGACGTCGATGGCCATCCGTAGATTCGCGATCATGAAGGCCCAAAAGAGGAACGCGGCGAGCGACAGCACCGCGTGGACCTTGTTGCGGTAGCCCGGGGGCAGCACGCCCCCGCGAGTGAGCCCGGCGATGATCAGGTAGCCGAGCCCGTAGCCGATGAGGAGGTTCTTCAGGGAGAACTCACCCTGGAGGGCGGCCCAGGCGATGGCGAGGAGGAGGTTACCCAGCAGCATGGATCATCCATCTCCGTCCAGGACGGCGCGCACGTAGGCGCTCGGCTCCAGCAAGTCTCCAGCGACGCGAGAGGTCATGTCGAGCAGCGGCTCCGCCCCCACGGAAATGCCGAGGGAGAGCAGGGTGAGGGCGCCGATGGGCAGGAGCTGCTTCCACGTCGGGCTCGCCTTGTCGACGCCGTCCGGGGCGTCCTTCCAGAACGACTCGTCCCAGAGGCGCGCCATGGAGAGCACGCTCAGGAGCCCGACGAACAGGGCGATCCCGCCGGCCCAGTAGACACCTTGCGCGAAGCTGGCCTGCACCAGGACGATTTTGGCGATGAAGCCGGACAGGGGCGGCACCCCCGCGAGGGCGAAGATGGGGACCAGCGAGAGCAACGCCACGTAGGGGTGGGTTCGGTAGAGGGAGCCCAGACTGGCGAAATCGGTGGTCCTGCGGACCCGGAGGAAGATGCCGCCCACCAGGTAGAGGTTGGTGATGGCGACGATGTGGTGCAGGACGTAGAGCAACGAGCCGGCCAGCGCGACCGGGCTCAGCAGGCCCAAGCCCAGGGTCGTGTAGCCGATGTGTCCGACCAGGTTGAAGGAGAGCACCCGGCGGAAATCCCGCTGGGTCAACGCGCAGGTCACCCCGACCACCATGGTCACCGCGGACAGCACGAGGATGAGCGTGTAGATCCCGGGCGACACGCGCTGGAAGAGCAGCGTGAAGACGCGGATCATCGAGTAGACGCCCACCTTGGTGAGCAGCCCCGCGAAGATGGCGCTGATGGCGGCCGGCGGCGTGTGATAGGAGGCGGGCAGCCAGAAGAACCAGGGGAAGAGCGCCGCCTTGATCCCGAAGGCCGTGAGGAAGAGCAGGGCGAGCGGCAGGTGCAAGGGGGGCGGCCCCGCGGTGCTCCACTGCCGGGAGAGGTCGGCCATGTTCAGCGTCCCCGACTGTCCGTAGAGCAAGCCGAGGGCCGTGAGCAGGATGGCCGAGGCCAGGAGGTTCAGGGTGACGTAGGTGAACGCAGCCCGGACCTGCTCCTTCGTGCGGTGGAGCGCCATGAGGACGAAGGACGCCACGAGCATCACCTCGAACCACACGTAGAGGTTGAAGAGGTCCCCCGTGAGGAACGCTCCCGACACCCCCATGAGCAGGACCATGAACAGGGAGTGGTAGCCCCCGGACTCGCGGCGAGGATCCACCCCCGCGAAGCCGAAGGCAGTGGTCGCCGCGCCGACGACGCCGACGGCGATCACCAGCAGGGTGGTCAGCGTGTCGGCGACCAGGACGATCCCGAAGGGCGCCTTCCAGGAGCCGCTCTGCAGGACCTGGATGCCCTCCGACTGGACGAGGCGGAACAGGGCGATGCCGCAACCCAGGTGGGTCATCGAGCCCAGGAAGGCCATCCAGCGCTGGACGCCCCTGTGCCGGACGAGCAGCAGCAGGGCGGCCGTGAGCATCGGCACGATGATGGGGAGGATGAGGAGCATCTACTGGCGGTCTCCTACGTCGTCCGTGCCGCTCGAGCGGTGGACCTGGTGGGCGAGCACGAGTGAGAACGCGAGCACGCCGAAGCCGATGACGATGGCGGTCAGGATGAGGGCCTGCGGCACCGGATCCGCGAAGGGCTCGGTGGTCTCGAGCGCGTCGGCGGCCAGCACCGGAGCGTTGGTGCGGGTGAGACCGCCCGAGGTGAAGATGAGGATGTTCGTGCCGTTGGTGAGCAACCCCAGCCCGATGATGAGCTGCGCCAGGCGGCGACGCAGCATCAGGTAGAGACCGGAGGCGTAGAGCACGCCTGCTGTGAGGGCGAAGAGGAGTTCCACGGTTCAATCCTCGGCGAGGCGGAAGGTCATGGTGAGGACGACCCCGATGACGACCAGGCAGACGCCGATGTCGAAGAGGAGCGGTGTGCCGACGAGCAGCCCCCACTCGGGCGGACCCAGCTCCGCCCAGCACGCCGTCAAGAACGGCAACCCGAAGGCGACGGGGATGAGGCCGCTCGCGAGCGCCACCAAGAGGCCGACGCTGAGCAGACTCCAGGGATCGACGAGCAGGGCCTTGCGCGCCGCCTCGATCCCGTCGGCGAGCATCCGCAGGACGAAGGCGATCGCGACGATGAGCCCGGCCACGAAGCCACCGCCGGGCAGGTTGTGCCCGCGCAGGAGCAGGAACACGGCGAACATGAGCAGGAGGGGCATGAGCACCCGCGCGGCGGTGCGGAGGATGATGGAGTTCATCGGGCGAGCTTCTCCTGGCTAGCGATGTGGAGGAGCGCCGCGACGCCGACCGCCGCCGTCACCAGGACCGTGATCTCGCCCAGCGTGTCGAGGGCGCGGAAGTCGACCAGGATCACGTTCACGATGTTGCGGCCATGGGCGAGGGTCGGCGCGGCCTCGGCGTAGAAGCTGCTGAGACCCGAGCTCGTCGGGTTGATGGCCGTCACCAGGGTGAGGACGAAGATGTACCAGCCGAACGCCATCGACACGACGCCGTCTCGGATCCGCGCCACCCGTGAGGTGGTCTCCTCCACCTTGGGGAACTGCCAGAAGACGAACACGAAGATGATGGCCGTGAGCGTCTCCACCGAGAACTGGGTCATCGCCAGATCCGGCGCTCCATAGAGGAGGAAGGTGAGGGCGACGCCGTAACCAGCGGTGCCCAGGGACAGCACGGCGGTCATCGTCGTGCGCGCGCGCACCGCGGTGATCGCGGCGGCGACCACCAAGAGCACGATCAACACCTCGTAGGTGCGGAGCGGCACGAGGGACGGGAGGTGGACCCGGATGCTCAGCGACAGCCCGGTGCCGATGAGGGCGCCCGTGGTGACCACGAAGACGAGGACGTAGGTGCTGAGGGAGGCGTCCTGGAGCGGCCGGGAGATGCGCAGGCTGATCCAGTCGAGGACGCCGACGGCCCCGTCGTAGAGCCGCGCGGTGTTCAGGCCGCGGGGGCGCGCGAAGCGCCGGATGCCGCGCCGCTGCCAGTACAGCAGCAGGGTGAGGGCGACGGTGGCGACGCTGAGCAACAGCGGCGGGGTCACGCCGTGCCAGAGGGCGAGCTCGAGGGGGAGGGCTCGTCCGACGACGCTGCGGGCGGCGAACTCGAGGGGCGTGGAGAGCGCCCCCGCGAACAGCCCCAGGGTGCCCAGGGTGCCCAGGAGCAGGGGACCCAGCCAGAGGCCGGGGGACGCGCGGCGGGTCTCACGGAGGTCCTGGGGGAGCTCACCCACGAAGGGCGCGTAGCCCACGAGGAGCCCGCAGAGACCGAGCAGCGCGCTCGCCAGGACGAGGGCGCCGAGCGCGACCTGGGGGATCAGCGGCTGCGCGAGCACGGCCTCGTAAGCGATCTCCTTGGCGAGGAAGCCGAAGAAGGGCGGCAACCCCATCATCGACAACGCGGCGAGCCCGCCGGCCACGGCGGTCACCGGCAGGACGCGGCGGAGCCCCGCGAGCCGGGCGACGTCGCGGGTCCCCGTCTGGTGATCGATGATCCCGGTGACGAGGAAGAGGGTCCCCTTGTAGCAAGCGTGAGCGACGATGTAGCCGACCGCGGCGGTGAGCGTCGCCGGCGTGCCGAGCCCGAGCAGGAAGAAGATCGTGCCCAGCGCGCTCACGGTGGAGTAGGCGAGGATCTTCTTGAGGTCCGTCTCCTGCACCGCGCGGTAGGCGGCGCCGAGCATGGTGAAGGCGCCCACGGCGGCGATCGTCCAGTTCCAGAGCTGGGTGCCGCCGACGGCGGGGCTCATGCGCGCGACCAGGTAGACCCCCGCCTTCACCATGGTGGCCGAGTGCAGATAGGCGCTGACGGGCGTCGGGGCCGCCATCGCGCCCGGGAGCCAGAAGTGGAAGGGGAACTGCGCCGACTTCGTGAAGGCCGCGAGCAGCAGGCACAGGACGATGGGGAGGTAGAAGGGATGGGCGCGGAGCAGCTCGCCGCTCTGCGTGTGAGTGAACAGGGACTCGCTGCCCGTGACCTGGACGAGCAAGGCGGCGGCGGCGAGCAGCGCCAGTCCTCCGCTGCCGGTGACGATGAGGGCCTGGATCGCGGAGCGGCGCGACTCGGATTTCCGGTGAGAGAAGCCGATGAGCAGAAACGAGGTGAACCCCGTGAGCTCCCAGAAGACGAAGAGCGCCAGGACGTTGTCGGTGAGGACCACCCCGAGCATGGCGGTCATGAACCCGAAGAGGGTGGCCTGAAAGCGCCCGCTGTAGGGATGGCCGTCGAAGTAGTGCGCGCCGTAGACGACGATGCAGGTGCCGATCCCCGTGACGAGCAGCGCGAACAGCCCGCTCAGGCCATCCAAACGGAACGAGAGCTCGAGCCCCATGCTGGGGATCCACGAGAGCCGATCCGTGAGCGGTTCGTTCGTCAGCGCCGAGTGGAAGCCCCGCGCGAACCAGATCGTGAGGAAGAGGGGCCACAGGGCCAGCAGCTGCGCCCAGCGCGCGGAGCGCCGTCCGAGCCAGGCGGCCAAGGGACTGAGGGCGAGGGTGGTGAGGATCAGGAAAGCCATCGGGGCGTTCGTCTCGGGAGCGGCGGTCTGCGGGCGTTGCCCGCGGACTCGGGGCTCGGCGGGGCGGGCCCTCGGGTCCGTCTGGGTGGGAGCCGCGAGCCCCGCGCGATGGGGCGAAACCCTGTCGTGGGGAGACCCGTCGTGGAGGAACCCGCCCGTGGAGGACCGGGAGCGGGGTCGGGCAGGCTGGGGCAGCGGGGAGAAGGAGGGACGAGCCGGTCGACCGATGCCGCGCAGCGCGCCACAGGGAGGCTCTAACGGAGGAGCTCGGCCTGTCAATTCAAGGATTCGTGAATTTCTCCGGAAGCCGACGCCGCTCGCCGCCCCGAGCGCTCGCCCATCGGGTCCGAACCCTCTGCGGGAGGCCTGATGGGCTCCTCCAAGGCTCCCGCTGCGTTCATCGGGTCGCAGCGAGCGTCGGCGGCTCTGCTCCAAGTGGTCGAACCACGAGCGCGGAGACCCCGACGGTGCTAACGGGCGGCGTCGCCCCTCGGTGCGGACGAGCCCGGAGCAAACCTTCGTCGTCGCTCGGGTCGTCGTGGTGTGTTCGGGTCCTCTCGGCCCTGCGCACGCCGTCCGTCCGCTCCCGCGGGCCAGCACCGCGCGGCCGCGCGCCCCTCGTCGCGAGAGCCCTCCGAAACGCGCGACGCCGTTCAGCGCTGTCGAGGGGGGCACGGCCTCCCCGTGTCGGGTCGACGAACGAGCCCGTGGCCGCCGGGGAGCGGCATGTCGCCGGCACCCGAGTCTATGATTGCCACCCCATGCACAGCACAGTGAAAGCCGGTGATGTTCCGACATCGTCGATCTCCTCGGCCCAG
>JAAZAA010000367.1 GCA_012514535.1 Myxococcales bacterium
AAGGGGCATGACGTCCTCAAGACCAAGCTCGCCCATGCCCTCGTAGAGCGAGGAAGTCGCGATTTTGGCACAGTCGACGAGTACCTCGCGTTCGTGCGGGACGTCATCGAGCGACGCATGCCTCCGGACCCCACCCGCATGGCGGAAGAGCGCTCGCGGCTCCACCCGCTTCCGAGCGTGCGGCTCCCCGACTACACCAAACACGACGCCAAGGTGCGCGCCTGGAGCACGATTCACTTCGCCAAGAAGACGTACTCGGTTTCATCCCGGCTCATGGGCAAGAAGGTCGAGGTACGGCAGTTCGCCGATCACATCGAGGTGTACTTCAGGGGAAAGCTCGCCGACACCATGCCCCGCATCCGCGGAGAGCAGAGCTACCGCGTCGACTACCGCCACGTCATCTGGTCGCTCGTGCGAAAGCCTGGCGCATTCGCCCGCTACCGCTACCGGGAGGAGCTGTTCCCAACGCTTACTTTTCGGCGCGCCTACGACGCCCTCCTGCAGGATCGCGGCGAACGCGCCGACATCGAGTACGTCCGCATCCTTCATCTCGCCGCAAGCACCATGGAGACGGACGTCGAAGCTGCGCTCGAGGATCTGCTCTCCCGGGGCAAGCCCGTCGACTACGCTGCCGTCAAGGCTCTGGCCGCGCCCAGCAATGCGCCCGTGCCCGAGGTGCACGTACCGCCGCCGAATCCGGCCGAGTACGACTTCCTGCTCGCCGCAGGAGGTGAGTCGTGACTCAGAGGCTTGCCACTCCAGCGGAGGTCGAGCGCATCGAGGAGCTACTCGCCTCGTTCAAGCTGCCCACCCTCGCTCAGCAAACCGTCCAGCGTCTCGAGCAGGCGGGTCATGAGCTCGCGCTCGTCACTCTCCTCGAGCTCCTCGAGGCGGAGCGCGATGAGCGCTTCCGCCGTCGCTGCCAGCGGCTCCTCAAGGGCTCCGGACTCCCTCCGGGCAAGACCTTCGACACCCTCGACCCCACGCGCGTCCCCAAGGGCGTCCTGCGCAAGCTCCAAGAGCTCGCCTCTGGGGAGTTCCTCGACCGTACGGACAACGTCCTGTGCTTCGGCCTGCCTGGTCGGGGTAAGACTCACGCCGCCTGCGCCCTAGGTCACGCGTTGGTGCAGCGTGGCCGCTCCGTCTTGTTCGTGCCCACCTTTCAGCTCGTCCAGAGCCTCCTCGCGGCCAAGCGCGACCTCGAGCTGCCGCGGGCGCTCCGGAAACTCGACGCCTTCGAGCTCATCATCCTCGACGACATCGGGTACGTGCAGCAGAGCGCAGACGAGGTCGAGGTGCTCTTCACACTGATGGCCGAGCGCTACGAGCGCCGCAGCCTCCTCATCACCAGCAACCTCGTCTTCGGCGAGTGGGACCGCATCTTCAAGAATCCCATGACCACCGCCGCCGCCATCGACCGCGTCGTCCACCACTCGGTCATCCTCGAGTTCAACGGTCAGAGCGTCCGCGCCGAAGAGGCCAAGAAGCGCTCTCCGGCCCCCCACAAGCCCTGATCCATGGAGATGCGACCCTCTCTCCCCATCATCACCCCCCCCCGGGCGTCAGCATGGTCGCTGCTGGCGTCCACCCACCTGGCGACGACCTGCAAGAATAGTTGTCGTTCACCTGCAGGAATAGTTGACGCCGATCAGACTGGGTGATGTTGCCGCCCTCGCCGCGCACGGTGCTGTCGATGCCCTGCGTACAAGGACGGAGCTGAAGCCGCGAAATGAGAGATGCGATCGCTTGAGCGCGTCCTGCTATGATCCCGGAGCGAG
>JAAZAA010000063.1 GCA_012514535.1 Myxococcales bacterium
TCGAGCAGGACCGGCTGCGGGAGCTCGCGACCACCGGCTCGCCGAAGCTCGTCCTCATGACGGGTCCCAGACGAGTAGGCAAGACCTACCTGCTCAACAACGTCTGGAGGCGCGAGGAGTTCTTCTTGTTCACCGCCTCCCGAACGTCTCCCGAGCTGAACAGGCGACAGCTGATCCAAGACCTCGCGCGCTGGACGGGCGAGCCGCTCGTGCCGGAGGACTACCCGACCTGGCGAACCGTATTCAACCTGTTGCTGGCCGCAGACGGCACGCGTCCTCGCATCGTCGTCCTGGACGAGTTCCAGTACCTCGCCGACGGCGAGAAGGGCCTGTCCGAGGTGGCGAGCGAGCTGAACGCCGCCTGGGAGCGGCCGAGGGAGCGAAGAAGCGCGCTCTTGGTGCTGACGGGCTCGGAGGTCAGCGCCATGGAGGGCCTGGCGGCGGGGGGCGGCCCGCTGTACGGCCGGGTCGACTGGCATGCCAAGCTGAGGCCGTTCGACTACTGGCACGCACATGAGATGGTGCCTTACCCGGACCTTCGCGACAGAGCGAGGCTATACGGGGTGTTCGGCGGCATACCGCGCTACCTCGCCGCGGTGGACGTGGAGCAGCCCTTGGAGCGCGAGATCGCGCGGTTGCATCTGGACCCGCACGGCGAAGTGCGCCAGCTCCTTGAGACCTCCTTGGACCAGGAGGAGGGGCTGAGGGAGGTCTCTAGCTACCGGGCGATCGTGCGAGCGGTCGCCGGAGGCGCCACCACCCTGAACGAGATCGCGCAGAGGACTGGCCTAGGCAACGACACGGCCCTCCGGGAGAAGCTGGAACGGCTCGTCTCGCTCGGCTACCTGGAGGAAGTGAGCAACTACGCCCGGGCGAGGAACGCGGCCCGGCGGTACGCCGTCGCCGACCCGGCCCACCGGTTCCACCAGCGCTTCGTGGAGCCCAACACGTCGATGCTAGAGCTGTTCGCGCCCGAGCACGTATGGGACGAGGTCGTGGCCCCGGTCATAGACGTCTACCTGGGACACGAGTTCGAGCGGATCGTCGGGCAGGCTTACCCGCGTCTCGCCCCCTCCCGCGGGCTTCCGCTCGTCAAAGAGTGGAGCCGGTGGGAAGGCAGCGTGCGGGACGGCGGTTCGGTCGAGGTCGACGTGGTCGCCCCGCTCACGGACGGGGACCGGTTCCTCACGGGCTCGATCAAGTGGGGAGCCGCGCCGCGAGCCGTGAGCGACTACTTCGAGCATCGGCGCTCCCTCGAGCGTCTAGCCCAGAGCGGTCAGGGTTGGGCTCACGCCGCCCTGGACCCGCGCTCCCCCATGCTCTTCGTCGCGGCAGGGGGCTTCGAGGCAGGCTTCCGGCAGGTCGCGTCGAGCGACGGCCGCGAGGTCATCCTCTGGGCCCTCGAGGACCTCTACTAGAGGAACCAGGCTACCTCCACCACACCTGGCTACCCCACCCCTCAACCCCATCTCACCCCCCACAACTACCCTTCCCCTCGTACCAACCGCCGGCAGCCCGCCGGGCCTCCGTGCCGCAACGACACGAAGATCGTCGATCGAGGAGCGCAGACGGCGACCTCAAGCCCCCTGGCGCTGACCCTGTCGGCGA
>JAAZAA010000368.1 GCA_012514535.1 Myxococcales bacterium
ACGCCGCGGATCCGATTCACCTTCACCAAGGCGGAGGGCTGAGTCATGGCTGGGACGGAGACCGCAGGCTTCGACCTGGTGATGCAGTTCTCCGAGGAGGCTTACCACGAGCTCCTCGGCGTGTTCTTCGACGAGAGCGGCATCATCGGTCGCATCGTCGACCTCATCCCGGGGGTCGATGCGAACGAGTTCACCTTGGACGTCGCCCTCGATCGGCCGACGGACGTCGGCTTGCCGGCGGGCGTCCAGAACACCCTCGACATCCTGTTGGGGCTCGGTGAGTCGGGCAGCGTCGCGACGTTGCGCATGGTGGTCGGGATCGTCGTCGACCGCTCCGCGCCGGACCGCGACACGGTCCGCATCGATTTCGGGGGCGGCATCCACTTTGCGCGCGTGGCGTTGGGAGGAGCCACGGTGCCCATCCCCAACCTGGAGAGCCGTCTGCAGGACCTCATCCCCTCGCTGCCGGTGTTACCGGTGCCGGTGGATCGCTCCACGACCGATCCCAAGCAGATCCGGCGCGTGGACTTCTCCATCGTCGACGACACCACGGGCGCCGATCGGGACGCGACGTCGGCCATGTTGACCTTCGGCGGAGGCAGCCCCGGCGACGCCGGGGCGCTGAGGAGCATCGTCCCCGAGGGCGGACGCGGCGCCATCGGGATCTTCTTTCGGTGGCTGTGCCGCCTGGCGGTGCCTTCGCTGGAGCGCTCCCTCGGGTTGCCTGCGGGCTCCTTCACGATCACGAACGATCGCTGCTCGCTGAACACGACGGTTCGCATCCACGACGGGGAAGAGGTCGACCTGACGTCGCTCACGCTGTCGCTGGACGATGGCTTCATCGCCATCCGCGCGACCATCGCCAAGAGCGGCTTCTGTTACGACGCCTCCGGGGAGGTGGGCGCGCGCCTGCGCTTGGAGATCGTCGACGGTCGGCTGGTGGCGTCCGCGGAGATCGACGATCCGGACGTCGACGTCAGCATGCCCTGGTACTGCTGGCTCGCCGCGGCGGCGATCGGCGCGGCGCTGGGCGGAATCCTGGCGGGGGTCATCGGGACCATCGTCGGGGCGGTGCTCGTTCCGCTGATCACGTGGCTGGTCGTGGAGGCCGTGGAGGGCACGATCGAGGAGGTGGCGGAGAAGATCAGCGACGCCATCAACTCCGCGGTGCCGGAGGTGGACGTGCCCGCCTTCGGGGTCGAGATCGTCTTCCAGAGAGTGTTCATCGACGACATCGTGATCCAGTCGAACCTGCGGGTGCAGAGCAACGCCCCCGTGCGGGTCGAAGGGACGACCGTGCTGGCGCCGGGTCAGGGCATCGATCTGGACACGGGGCTCGTCGGAGGCGGCGCCGTGGCCGCCGCGGACCTGATCTGGGAGGGCGACGGCTGGAGCGCGCGGCTGCGCACGGGCTGCCAGGCGAGCTTGGCGCGCACGGGCTCGTCGAGGTTCGATCTGCCGCGCTTCGAGCTCTACTCGCTGCGCTACGAGCCGCGCGTCACGGTGCCCATCGGCGAGCTCGGCATCCCGAACCCCTTCGGCTTCTTCTCCGGCGACGACGTCATCGAGAGCCGACGCGTCTACGCCCTGCGCACCAACGAGGGGCGTTACGCGCTGGTCCAGGCGGTGGAGATCCAGGACGGCCGCGTCCACCTCCGCTACCGCACGTTCGAGACGCGCCAGGTCTCCGTCCGGATCAAGGGCGACTTTGCTTGTCAGAGGCCGCTGCGCGCCCCCAAGGACGCCCTCGTCGCCTTCGAGCCGAGCGACGTCGCCGCGCAGGGGCGCGCGTTGCAGCGCGAGCGCGTGCTCCGCGCTGCGGCGCCGAACCCCAAGATCGAAGCGTGCGGACGGCAGGTGGCGACGCCGCCCCTCCACGAGGGGCGCTGGGTGGCTCGCTTCCCGGCGCCGCAGAACGCGCGAGCGCGTCTGGAGGCGGTCGGGTCCGGCGCGGGCACCGGCGCCAAGTACCTGTGGCGGGTCGGAGGGAAGGCCCTCGCCGACGGCTCGGCGGGGGACTTCGAGGTAGAGGGCACGAAGGTCCGCTACGAAGTGGCCGGAGCGGTGTTGGTCCTGGAGGTGCCAGGGCAGCGCAGCGTCGAGCTGTTCGTCGAGGTCACCCTGGTGGACGACGGGGGCTGCTCGGCGACGGCGGCGCGCTGCCTGCGGCATACGGGGAAGTGTCCGACGAAGGTCCGCACCGTGCCGACCTGGCCGCAGTTCCTGGAGCTCCAGGCCCTGCCGGCGGCGGCGCTGGCCGCGGGCGCGGTGGTGACGGCGGAGGGCAGGCTGGTGCCCGCCGCCGTGCGCGAGAGCGTCTCCTGTTGTTGAAGGTCGGAGAGGATGGGGTCGCCGCGCCGTGCTCAGGCGCCGTGCTCAGGCGCCGTGCTCGGGTGACGTGCTCAGGCGCCGTGCTCGGGTGACGTGCTCAGCCGCCGTGCTCAGGCGACCCCATCGGATCCCCCGGCGGTGCGCTCCGTCGGGGGACCGACGCGCTCCGAGACCGTCGGGGCCGACGCGGGCGGAGCGGGCGCCGGCAACCTGGGGGGGACGGCGGTCCGGGGCCCACGGAGGGCCTCCAGCTTGCGCGCGTCGATGGACGCGCTCCGCCACACGAGGTCGAGGGGAGCGCGGACGAAGGCGTCGGGCTCGATCAGCGAACGCTTGAAGCCCAACACCCGACGGTTCTCGGGACCCACGCCGAGGAACGGAGCCGCCGCCTTGGTGGCGAAGTAGACGAGCTCCGAGCAGGACAGCTCGTCGAACCGCTCGAAGTCGAAGGAGAAGTCGTAGTTGCTGCCGAGCTTCCCGAGCGCCGCGGCGATCAGGCACGGGAGGAACTCCGCGAAGGGCACCGCTTCGCCCTGCTCGAGGCGCTCGCGCAGGGCGAGCTCCTCGGGAGACAAGCTCGCGTCGGGGACGAGGCTCGCGCGAGGAGCCGCCTGGCGCGTCAAAACCTCGGGAAAGCGCAGCACCGCCATGTAGTCGCAGCGGCAAAAGTTGATCACGTCCTCCGTGAGGACCCCTTCGGCGAGAGCGTGCACGACCATCTGTTTGCCCGTGCGGAAGTGGGTCCGGTCCCCTTTGCCGAGGGCGCTCGTCGCCTCCACGAGGGCGGGGCGATCCGCCTCCGTCAGCTCTCCCACGAAGATGCCCACGTGGCTGAAGTATCCGGGGATGAAGTAGCCATCCAGATAGTCGCGGTAACCGCGCACGAGGAGGTCGCCCGGGCGCACCGTCTCGATCACCTCCCGCACCTCCTCGCCTTTCACCCCGTAGCCGACCGGGTGGTAGAGCAAGAACATCGGCCAACGGAAGATCTTGATGTCGCCGAAGATGGTGAGAAATCTCTGAAGTAGCGTCACCGTTCCCTCCTTCACGGCGACGGGCGTGCCCCGCGCCGCGCTCGTTCAATCGCGCTCGTTCAATCGCGC